>JAAFKI010000154.1 GCA_021399345.1 Candidatus Heimdallarchaeota archaeon | reverse complement strand
TGCAAAGCTTGTTTTTTCTCCTCATCGAGTTTTTCCATTTGTTCTGAAAGGGCTTTTTCCTTTTCAATCCTTAGTTCTTCTGTAACATCAGCAATTTCCTTTTCCTGCTGCTCTTTTAATTGTTCTAGGAGTTCTCTTTGATCGTTTTCTTTCTGAATATTGAATTTGTCTTCCAATTGTGCCTTTTCTTCTTCAAAACCCTGTTTTAATTTCTCAGTTTCTAAGAGCTGATCCTCTTTCAATTGATTTTTCTGTACCTCAAACTCTTCTTTGAGGTTGTCGCTAATCGAAAGAATTCTTTCCTCAATGAAGTTCTCTCGTTGAGTGTTAACCAAATCTAAGAATTCTTCACCTGAAACTGTGTTGATTATTTCAAAAACCCTATTAATGGTGTTAATATTGGCTTGAGCAGTTTCGAATTCTTCATTATTGAGAATCCCTTCTGATTCTTTAATCAAATCTTCAACAAATTTCATAACTAAATCTGTAGCCATTTCAGGAATTATTTCTATTGTCCTCATGAGATTCTTGAGTTCTAAACCCTTGGAAGATAATTCAGCTAGTTCTACCTCATATCCTTTCGTTAAGCTTTTTTCTCTAAATATCAAATCATATGGTCCTATCATCATTGTTTGCTTGGTTTGCAGTTGATCATAGAATGTAATTGTGGCACTTAGGTCATAAACTCCTTTTTCATTGGGTTGTGAACAACTTATGGAGAGCTTATGTTCAGTTGAATGGCCAGCGGGTAAATTAGCAATTGTAATTTCTGTTCCACCATCAATGATATCGATTCCTTCTGGGAAATCGAGTTTGAAAACAAGATTAAATGCTTCACCATCACCTTCATTTTCAATAATTATGGATATGTTTACAGGTTCTCCCAGTACTAAATCTCTAGAAATCTTTACTTCAGGAACAATTTTTGGTAATTTAACCTTTGACCTGAAATTTTTCACAACAATATCCATAGCATCGTCAATAGCTGGGAAGAATAATTCACCCATAATTTGTGATAGTCCTGGTTTTAAGTGGCCACCAACTAGCTGTTGAGCATTAAGTAAAGCTGTTGTATCTGAATCTTTCACAGCTTTAATGGCATGACCAGCTGCATACAGAACTTGTTGAGCTCTAGTAAAACCAGGATCATCCTGAATTTGCTCAATGTATTGTTTATAAAGTAGTTCAGCAGACTGAAATTCTTCTATGGAGAAGAAGAAAAAGCATGCAGTAGAGATTAATACTATACCTCTATCATATTCATTCCATAATAGATATTCTTGTGCTGCATTAACCAAATCTTCGATCACAGCATTTGTTGCAGCTCTCCAATCATCTACTGCTCCAATTTTTTTATAGATATAGGAAACATAGTAGATATTTTGTGAACTCATACGAAATTGTTTCTTCTCTTTATTTTCTTCTGATGCTCGGATAAAATTCTTAATCGCTTCATGGTACAAGTCCTCAGCTTGTGCCAACCCCCTAGTTGCTTCCTGATTTCTAGCAGCCTCCAAATACTTCCTTGCAGAGTCAGCATAATTAGCACTTTTAAACAAATCTCGTGCTTCTGACATTAATATAGCAAGGTCCTCGTCATAAGATTTTTCCATAAATTTTAAGCTACAATCTCAATATATAAATTTATTTAAGCACGCAATGAGCCTTGTTTAGAAGGCTCGAAAAGTTAAACATTTTTTATGGTCTCTTTCACATACATTGGGAGAAACATACAAATTTAGAAATTTTAAGTGGTGGACCGGACGAGATTCGAACTCGCGGCCTCTTCCATGCCAAGGAAGCGATCTTCCAGACTGATCTACCGGCCCACTTTAGAAGTAGTTAAAAAAGAAAGGTTAATTCATTCTAGTAAACTTATACATACCCTTTAGTGTCTGTGCCATGCATAGTTTCGGATTTTTGAAGATCGTCCAAAACCACAGGAAGCACAAGTTTTATGTCTTTTGTGATAGGAATGACGACCACATCTTCTACAAATTATGTGAGTTGATCTTTTGTTATGTCTTCCAAATGATGGTGTTCCCTTAGTCATTTTTTTTCACCTTTTTGAAATTATTTAGGGGGGGGACTAATCATAATTACGTTATCGCCACGTATAATTACGTCTCCAAGTTTTATTGCTCCTTCTGAAGCTATCTCTTCTGCTTCTTCTAATGTTAGATTAAGATGAATATCGTAGTTTTTGAGAATACCTCTCATTCGACGATTACCTCGAAGTCTAATTAATACTCTTTTTTCTCTTGCTTGATTCAAGATATCCATCGGTTTATTTATGCTCATAGTTTTTTACTCCAAAACATTACGAGTTGAAACTCTAAGATTTCATTATAAATATTTTGATTAAAGAAAAAAAATAGGTGTAAGGGATATGAAAACCTATTCTTTGAATATTTCTTAAAAGTACTAACCCTAATCTCCAAAGAAAAACTCTTTAGTTAAAAATCGTTACCTTTAAGTAGCAAGTATCTTGCTTCTGTCTTAAGTTAGTATTATTAAATGAGGCGAAGCTAATGAGTAAAGAACTAGTGACTGTTGATTTACTAGTAGATGGAGGACAAGCATCTCCTGGTGGAGCTATGGGACCTGCTTTAGGACCACTCGGTGTTAATATGGGTAAAGTTGTCAGTGAGATAAACAAACAAACCGAAGCTTACAAGGGTATGAAAGTTCCCGTAAAAGTTACAGTTGATAAAAAAACCCGTGAGTTTGAATTGGAAATTGGTATTCCACCAGCATCAGCATTAGTACTAAAAGCTGCAAACTTAACAAAAGCATCTGGAACTCCTAATACAGAGATAGTTGGCAATATAACTTTTCCACAACTTATAGAAGCCGCTAAAGCTAAATGGGCAGATTTAGCTGCTGGATCAATATCCGCTGCATGTAAAGAGATTTTAGGTACAATGGTATGCATGGGTGTAACCTGTGAAGATAAAGATCCCAGAGATGTGCAAAAGGAAATTGATGCAGGCAAGTATGCAGAGCTTCTAGCTGCTGCAGAGGAATAGGTCTTTTGGCTGTTACTCAACAGAACAAATAAAAATATATTATAAAAAAGATAAATGAGGCACAATTTATGAGTAAAATGATCTATAAGATACGAGGCTTTTTCATAAACAGCAGAAAAGTACTTAGACATGCAAAAAAGCCTAGTAGAAGAGAACTATCCATTACAGTAAAAATGAGTGCAATTGGTATAATCCTTATTGGAGTGATTGGATATGTTCTTAGCTTACTATTTAATGCAATTATAAATGCAATTAATCCACCAACTTAAGTTTACCTCAGATAATAAAAAATAACAAACGAAGTGATATCATGCCAATCTATGCTCTTAGAACAACAATAGGTCAAGAACATTCATTGAGTGAATATTTAGCACGTAGAGCAGAAAACAGACCCCATCTTAAAATATATTCTGTTTTAGTGCCAGGTGGGTTAAAAGGATACATTTTTGTTGAGGCAGAATCCATCGATGATGTTGAAATCCTTGTAGAAGGTGTAAGACATGTTCGAAAACGACCTAGAGCTTCTCGAGCTGAAGAAATCCCTATTGATGAGTTAGATCATTTCTTAATGCCAAGACCAGTCATTGAGGGTGTGGATATTAACGACATTGTAGAAGTAATAAATGGACCATTCAAAGGTTCCAAAGCAAGAGTTACTGATATCCATGTCGGAAAAGAGGAAGTCACTGTAGAACTTCTTGCAATGGATTTACAAATTCCAGTAACTCTTTCTGGAGAATCAATTAGAGTAAAGGAAAAAGCCGTTGAAAAAGAACCTGAAGACGGATATCTCCTATAATCTAAAGAAATTCTTCTAACGTTAATCTATTTTTAGACATTTTTATAGGTCTAGCGAATAATTTGAGTTTTTGTCTAACAATAGCTGCAAAATCTGAATCAAAACCATAAAGAGTATATACTTTCTGGGGATTTACAGCTTTAACATGTTCAAGCAATTCATTACAATTCGCATGCATTGAAAAAGGAAAAGCTTGTTCAAAGCTCGAATATGCAAATCGTGAAGCTTGTCCAGTAACTATTCCTCTAGAGATTTTGTGGGATTTCAAAAATTCAGGAATTTCCTTAGCTGCTCTTGGAAGTAGAACTACACTTCTTTCAGCTTTCAACTCACTATCGTTTAATAGATCAAAACGATTCCACTGAAGATTATGACCTTCATTTTGATATATTTTATTTATTTCACTAGTTCTATTGTCGCAGTAAATGTCTACAGATAACATGTCATTTAGATAAGCTATAATTTCTTGTGCAGGTCCTAAATGACCCATGTTGATTACAGGAACTTTATTTTCTTGAAGATTTTCCGCTACCCATTTTAGAATTGAGCCTTTTATTCTTTCACGAGAATCAAAAAATAAGTCTCCCTTTCCATATGTGGCCTCAGTAATCAAAATGTCTACTTCGTCTTCTGGAACAGCGGCTTTTGGTACAGTTAGCATCTTATCAGTACTTATGTCACCGGTGTAACAGATGGTTAAATCATCAAAATAGAATACAATCTGTGCAGCACCAAGCAAATGACCTGCAGGAATGAATTTAACTTCCACATCGTTAATGTTAATTGTTTTATTTAATTCAACGAATTTTGTATTTCTTGTTTTTCTTGCTGTTAAGCTTTCGAAAAGTTGACTAGCAATTTCTGTAGAATAAACTTTTATTCCTTCGTTTGGAAACGCTAGAGAATGATCAGTATGTGAATGTGTTATAAGAGTTACATCACAATTTTCAGCAGCTTTAACAGTTGTTGGGTCAGCTATTAAAGTTAGATTCTCGGGCTTTTTTAAGAATTTAATTCCTTTCTCATATTTGAAAAGTGTAGGCATAACTGACCCCCTATATTTTGATTTTCTGATTTAATTCACTAGATAGATGATTTAAGTTTTTTTAATACCATTTTGAATACATTCACATTTACTCTAGTTCACTTACCACTGCATCTGTAAAGTTTCTAAACTTAAGACCTAGCATCATTGAACCTTCAAACTTAATTTCTTTAGCCATGTATGCGGAAGCAGCGTTTACAGTCCCCATGAATATTCCACTGGCAATAGATGAATCAATCCAAATTCTCACACTTGGTTGCTCGAGTTTACCTTCACCTGTAGTGAAATTTCCGTTGTTAACTTTGATGTAGTAATATTTCTCGTCACTAATTGATATTTGGAACTCTAGTTTTGCTTTCTTATTCTTCTTCTGTATCTTTTCATTCTCATTACAGACTTGAGCTAGCAAATCTAGATAGTTAAGTATATCGTCATTAGTGAATGTACGTCGCTTAATCTTTATTCTCATTAAAGATTTTAAATCCCCAACTTTTTGTTCAAGTTCATCTGCAAATAACAAATCGGCTTCAGGAGTTTCAATGATTATTGCTAATTCATATCCTTCTTGTACAGAATCGAGAATTTTTCGAGGTTGAATCTCCTTACAATCACCTATTTTGAAGATTTTATCGATTTTTCCTTTGGCTAGATTTTCCGCTTCATTTGAGGCTTGTGCAATTGTAATAACGATATCATCGTAATCAATTATAGACTTCTGACCACTTTGTTCTATAGTGAGTTTGTTTTCTTTTATTTCTTTAACTTCAGTTTCAAGCAATATGTCAATTTTTTCATCTTCTTCTATTGCTGTAACCACCTCTCTTGCAACAAGAGAGTAAAGATCACTACCCAATCTCTTTTGTTTACTGATTAAAGTTACTTCTTTATTTGCACACGAAAGGAATTCTGCTACTTCTATACCAATCATATCTCCACCTAACACAACCACTCGTTGTCCTTTCGGAATTCTTCCACCTAAAACTTCAGAATAGAGATGATATTTACTTTCCTCAATCCCCTTTATTTCTGGAATTTTAGGAGCAATACCTGTTGCTAGCACGAGCATATCTGGTTTATGTTCAGCAAGAATCTCTTCTGAAAATGGTGTTTTTAGTTTAACTTCAATACCCAAATTATCAAAAGTGAAATTATAATAATCAATAAGATTCTGAACTTCTTTCTTCATTGGAGCCATTCTTGCAAAATTCAATGAACCTCCTATGAATGCACTTTTTTCAATAACACATACATCATGATTGCGCATTTTTGCTATTCTAGAAAACTCCATGCCTGCAGGACCCGTTCCTACAACTAAAATTTTCTTTGATTCTCTCGTAATTTCTATATCTTCATCAGAACCAGTTAAGTTTGGATTAATTGCGCATTGCACTTGTTGTTCTGTCATTATTTGATTTAAACAAGCATTACAGCCTATACAGGTGCGTATAGTATCTTGTTTTCCAGCTTTAATTTTATTTGGAAACTCAGGATCTGCAATTAGTGCTCTTCCTATAGATACTAAATCAGCTTTATCCTGTTGTAAGATCTCTTCTGCAATTTCTGCTGTATTAATTCTTCCTACTACAGCAATAGGTGTCTTCTTCAGAGCTTGTTTAACTTGCTGAGCATTATAACTGAAACACCCCTTTGGATAGTTCATATATGGCACAATAGGGAATCCAGGACTATCAAAAACCCCTCCAGTTATGTTTATCAGATCAATTCCTTCATCTTCTAGAATTTGAGCAATTTGAATAACATCCCCTACTTCCAACCCTTCTGGAATATAATCACTTCCATTTAATCTAAAACCAATTATGAAATCATTGCCACATTTCTTTCTTACTTCTCTTATGATTTCAACAGCAGCTCTAGTTCTGTTTTCAAAAGATTGTCCTCCATATTCATCATCACGTTTGTTTGTTCTTAAAGAAAAGAATTGATTGAGCAAATAACCATGTCCCGCATGAATCTCTACACCATCAAAACCAGCTTTTTTTGCTCTTAAACAAGCTTCACTATATCCCTTGACGATTTTAGAAATTTGTTTCTGAGTTAGTGGTTCAGGTGTTTCACCCGCCATTTCAAAAGGAATAGCTGAAGGTGCTACTGCTTGAAGACCTATCATATATGAGGAAGCTTGAGCACCAGCATGATATATCTGTATTAAAGCATGAGCCCCGTGTTTCTTAATTGTATTAACTAATTCCTTGAACTTGTTAATTCTCTTATTACTTTCAATACTAAGCATAGTAGCTGTTCCAGCACCTTTCTTATCAAAAAAAGCACCTTCAACAATAATTAAACCAGCTCCACCTTTTGCTCTTAATTCATAGTAATCAATCAATTTATCGGGAATATTACCCTCTTCATCACCAAAATTGGTGTCCATTCCTGGCATAATAATACGATTTCTAAGATTTGTATTATTGATTGTAAACGGTTCAAATAATTTCATCTGATATATCTCCTAGTACAAGAAGAAGTAAATAGTAAGTAGAATAAAAATATTTGTTGCATATCTGCTCAATAAACTTAAAGTATCTATTTAGTCTAGAAAACAAGATACTAGATGACTGAAGAAATACCCCTTTTCAGAAAATATCCGAAATTGAGAAATATTCCTTGGGTTTCTACTATTAACTCCCCCACTCCAATCCACAAAATGGAAGAAATAAGTAAAGAGCTTAACCACAAAGAAATTTGGGTTAAAAGAGATGACTTAACAGACGACATATATGGTGGAAACAAACTAAGGAAGTATGAATTTGTCTTTGCTGATATATTGAAGAAAAATAAGAAAAGGATTCTTACACAAGGGGCAATTGGTACAAACCATGGTTTAGCAACCACAGTACATGCAAAAAAGTTTGGTTTGGAAACTCATCTATTTTTAGTAGAACAGAAACTATCTCAACATGTGAGGGAAAATCTTCTTTGTCATCATTATTTTGGTGCAAGGTTAAACTTGATGAAGAGCAACTTTCGAAGAAAATTAGCAATAAAAGCAAGATTATTCATTGATAAAAAAGCGTATTTTGTTACAACAGGTGCAAGTTCTCCATTGGGGACATTAGGGTTTGTTAATGCTGCTTTTGAACTTAAAGAACAGATAGATGCAAAACTAATTCCTGAACCAGATAAATTATTTGTAACAGTTGGTTCTCTTGCTACTTGCGCTGGATTAGTTCTAGGTTTGGAATTGGCGAAAGTAAGAACAAAGGTAATCGGTATAGGTGTAACTGATCCTATTTGGAGTTCCAAGAAAAACACACTAGACTTAGCTGTCAAAGCATTAGAACTGATGAGAACAAGAGATTCTTCTATTCCCGATGTTTCTGATGTGATTGGAGAAAGACTAATTGTTGATCATAGATATTTTGGGGGGCAATACGGTGTTCCAACAGAGGAAGCAATGGAAGCAATCAAAATAGCAAAGAAGGATGAGCTCAAACTGGAATATGTATATACTGGTAAAACCCTTAGTGGTTTGATAGATTATATTCGAAAAAATAAATTGCAGAAAGATGAAATTATTATCTTCTGGAATTCAAAGAGCTCTGCTGATCTGACTTCTGTTATAGAGGAAGTTAATTATCAAGACTTACCTAGGAAGTTTCACAAATTTTTTGATGGTTCAGTAAAAATGATGTAGATTTATTGTTGATTAGAAGATACAATTATCTTAGAGAATAATAGACCTACCTTATTAGAACGACTTTACTTCTTTCTAACAACACCCATTATAATAAGGGAGACAATACAAGAAGATATGTTGTTTCACTTCTATGAAGAATTCTTGTTTCTGTTGAAGACCAAGCTCTTTACAGTCCGAAGAAGAGCTATGAAGAACGATTTCATGCGTTGAATGATTATCTAAGAGCTCTTATAACTTCAGAAAGATTGAACGAATAGAAAATATTAGAATTCTGATACTAAGGCAACGATGTCTGGACCTGTGTGTGCAGATATTGTAACTCCTGTGCATCTTTTTATTATTTTCACATCTTTGAAGTATTTTTCTACTAGTTTCTCCATTCTTTCAGCTAATTGCTCATTATTACCGTGAAGTACAATAACTTGTTTTGGAAATCTAGAAAAATTCTCTGAAGTTAATTCGAGGATTTTTTGAAAACCTTCATCTGTTTCTGTTACTGTTGCAGCAACTTCGTTTTTACCTTCTTCATTAACAACTGTAATTGGTTTCTTTCTTAGTAGTGTTCCAAGAATGTATTTCGTAACTGAGATTCTACCCCCCCTGCGCAAGTATTTCAATGAAGGAAGAAGTATGTAAGTTTTGATGTTTTTAACATGTTCTCTTAGTTTCTTCGCTATTTCATCAGCATCTAAACCTTGTTCTTGTAGTTTCAAACCTTTTTCGATCAAAATTACCTCAGAATATGAAGCATTTAATGCATCGACAAGGTGAACTTTAATTTTCTCATTTTTTCTTTTAAGCATATTCGCACCCAAACGTGCACTATTAATCGTTCCACTTAAACCTGAACTTAGAGTTACCACTATTATTTCTTCTACTCCTTCTTTTGCTAGTTCTTCATACACTGTAAAGAAGTCATTAGGGGTTGGTTGAGCAGTTTTCGCGGAGAAATCATCAACTGAGTCATATTTGCCATAATAAAAATCAAGATTAAAACTTCTGTCCTCTATATGTACAACGTCATCTGCATCGCTAAAAGTTACAGTCAAAGGGACAACTTTTACACCTATTTTGTCAGCATAATCAAGATCGATATCTGAACCACTATCTGTAACAAAACCTATCTTCATAGCTTTTCTTTTTATTTCCTAATTTATAAGAAGTTCTCTGAAACAAGAGAATAAAAAATAATAAGAAGAAAAGTGGTGGCCGGACCGTGATTTGAACACGGGATCTCCTGGTCCCAAACCAGGGGCCATACCAAGCTAGACCATCCGGCCAATAATTCTACACTATTTGCGTTTAACTAATCTAATTAAGCTTTTCGTTCTTGTTATACTAGCTTAATCAAACATTGCTCTATTTGCTAACATTATCAAAATATCTTCTGTTAACCAGTTGTTAACTTGTAACCAGAGTTTGTTTATCAGAAAATCTGCAACAACTTGATCGGGATTTGATGGTTTACTCATAACACTAGGAGGGAAAAATGTTCTATCTCTATCATGAGCACCAAAGTTGTGACTGATTTCGTGTTGAATAAGATTTTCAGCCCAATCTTCGACAATTGTTAACCAACTATACTCACCTAGTTCTTCTGATTGACCGAAATGAAAACATGCATTCATTTCATAATAAGCAAATCCAAAGTGTTCAGATGTTTGATTCGAATATGATGTTAAGAGATCAAAACCATGATTTTGGTTAGATCTGCCTGTTGCAACATTCCATTCAGATTCCAAGCCTAACATCTCACCTGCTGAAGCTAAAGCATCATCATCCACCACCATCCAGCTAAGATTAGATGGGTGCCATTCGAGTTCTAGAATAGGTATCAGCTTGATTCCAAGTTCCTTTTCAAAGAAATATGATGTTGCTGCAATGGTTGTAAAGAGATCTGATCTTCCTATCTCGTTTACAATAGTTTCCCAATTGTCATTAAGCATCAAAACATAAACACGATGTTCATATTGTAGAATGGATAAATCATCAAGGTAGACATTGGTATTATTATCGGCATAGGTGAAAGATATCTGTAAGGTAACGTTGGTGATTCCTGAAGCTTCACCATAGTGTATAATCTGATTTTGTACTGAACCTACATTGAGTTCCAAGCTCATATTAGCTTCGATGCCACCTAAGAACAGCTTAAAGTTAATACTACTGTTAGTACTTTCTATAACTTGTTCAAAAGAGAGAAAATGACTGTTAGTCATATTGATTGTTTGCGAGATACTAACCCAGATAGAATTATTTGGTTGTACATCTTGATTATTGCTAATAAGAAGGCTATTTCCATCCAAAGAACCATGAGTGGTAATTTCTACAGATGTATTATCGCTCACTTGATTAATATTCCAACCACTTAGTCCATCCTGAAATTTTTCATTTGATAGTTGTTCCGTTTCTTGTGGATTAACAACGTTGAAAATCATTGACAATTCTTCTAAAACATCCGGAGCTTTATCCTCAAATGCGAAATTAACAAACTCTGTTTTATATTCTCCAACATTTAGTGCAAAGAATCCCGTACTTGTGTTTAATAGAGGCCCAACATCAATGGTAATAAGCTCAGTACCTCGTAGAAGTTCTTGATTAATATCATAACGCATTGTATCATTAAGGGAGTACAGAGTGGAACTAATTCTTATTTCAACAGCTTCAACCGTTAATTTGTTAATTCCACTGATATCTAACTCAAATTTTAGCTTTAGAGGATCCCCTTTCAATATTTCTTCTGGATGAAATAAGGAAACTAAATTAGCTTCTCCCGAGAAATAATTAGTAATAATTGTGTTAGTGACAAAATAACCACTCACACCAACAGCTGTTAAACCAATTAGTAATATAGCAATAAGAGTGGTTTTTTTCAAACTACCTTCACTAAAGGAATAATATGTTAAACTGTTATATATTCTTTGGATTGTAAAGAAGGAAGAGGATTATACTTTTTCGGGTTCTATTTCTACCTTTTCTCCCATTTTCCTTTCTGTTCCAGTAAGTAATCGTTTGAGGTTCGCCTTATGACGCCAGAAAATAAATACAACCATTATACAAGCAACAATTAGTGCCCAAAGACTGCCATTGAAAAACCAATCAGTTCCTGCAAAAATCCAATATATAACAGGTGCCACTAATGCCATTATTAAATTTGAAAGTGACATGATTTTGGTAAATTTTAGTAAAGGAATCCACAATAGAATAATAATCACAAAAGCAATGGGGTTGATTCCCAGTATTGCACCAGATCCTACAGCTGCAGATTTTCCTCCTTTGAATTTAACCCAAACAGGTAAAGCATGACCTACTACTGCCATTAGAGCTACTAAAGTTAACAGAAATCCTTCATCAAGGAACTTTGGAAAGTCTGTTCCTCCACTTTTAGTTCCAAATCCTGAATAATTTCCTAACCAGATATAAAGTCTAGCTAGAAGTACTGGTATTGTCCCCTTTATCATATCAAGTCCCATTGTTAGGAAACCTGCTTTCTTTCCTAGTGCTCTCATTACATTAGTTGCACCCATATTTCCTGAACCATAGTCCCTTATGTCAATTCCACGACCAACTTTACCAACTATATATGCAAAGGGTATTGAGCCAAACAAATAGCCTGCAACCACTAAAAGAATCTCATATAGAATCTCATATGCCATAGTGTAGAAGATTGTAGACTTTTATTTAAAATTTACCAGAAGATAAAAAGTACACAAAAAGAAATAGGATGGATTTAGAATAAAAAAGAATGGAAATGTTTATTTCTCAACGCAAATCATAGTCATGGTGCTACGTACATTCTCTAAAGCTCTTAGATTTTCAGTAACAATTTTCTTTAACTCATCCATTGTATCTGCTTCAATTTTTGCAATTAGATCATAAACACCATAAACAACATGAGCTTCTTTTACGTTGGGTAAGGACATTAGTTGGTTGAGTACGCCCTTTTCTTCTCCAATCTCACTATTTATCAGAATAAAAGCTATTGCCATCAAGACATCACCTACAGAATGTATGTATTATTGTTTAATAAACTTTTTTCAGAATTGCTTAAATAGATATAGAAACCTTGAAGGAAAAAATAGTTTTTTCTATTCAAGTATTTATGTCAAACCAACGAAATTTTAAGCGCTTTTATCTTTGAACACTTAGAATGCAAGAGACCATTATTCCTGATAAACTCAAAGAATTAGCAAAACCATATTTCTTTAAGGCTGAAAAAATGAATGAAACAAATACTTTGGTTATTCTAGTACATGGTTTTGGTGCTTCTGCAACAGAAACTAGACCGCTTGGCAAATATTTGTGCAAGAATGGATATGATATTTATGGTATTCTCCTAACTGGCCATGGAACAGATCCCAAAGATATGGATTCAATCAGTTGGATGGATTGGTACGAGAATATTGCTAATATATATGATGAGTGTGCCAAAAATTACAAAAACATATATATCGGTGGTATTTCGCTAGGTGGCGCCTTAACTCTATATGCATGTACCAAGCTCAAGTTTACAGGTTTTTTTACAATAAATTCATTATATAGATTTTCAAGAAAACTCACCCCCTTAATATGGTTATTGCATTTCTTCAAAATACATAGACCTAGAA
The DNA here is from genome assembly GCA_021399345.1 of Candidatus Heimdallarchaeota archaeon. Lineage (GTDB taxonomy): Archaea > Asgardarchaeota > Heimdallarchaeia > Heimdallarchaeales > Heimdallarchaeaceae > UBA460. The sequence goes on along the minus strand of JAAFKI010000154.1, from coordinate 75,362 downwards.
ATATCGATAGGATAAAATGGTATGTTGAAAACGATTTGTTTGCTTATCCTGATGATTCAACATACGCTGCTTATCAAATTTTAAAGATGCTAAACGTTTTACATAGAAGAGTAAATCAAATTGATATTCCTGCACTAATCATACATTCAAAAGAAGATAAGACAATAACTCCCAAAAGTGCAGAATGGATTTATGAAGATTTAAAATCAGAAAAAGAATTGGTACAACTTCAAAGCGGGGATCATATACTAACTGTAGATGAAAATAGAGAAGAAGCCTTTAAGAAGATAGAACAATTCATAAAAAAGCTAATAATAAGCAAATAACGAAAAATATTAAAAAGAATAGCGCAAAGAAGCGTTATAACAAGCAATGCCTCAATGGTGTAGCTCGGCCAATCATTGCGGACTTTCACATGAGAAAGTCCGCGTGACTAAGCAGGAATATCCGCAGACCCGGGTTCAAATCCCGGTTGAGGCACCAATTTTTCTTAAACCATTCAAGTCTTCAGATTAAACTTTATTAAAGTTCAAGTATGCTGTTCTCGACTACTGATGGTTGATTATAGACTTACAACAATGGAGGATGTTGATAATCTAGTATTATTGAGAATAGTATTCTTACAAGAAGCTGAGGAAGTAGGATCTTCAAGTTCTGTAGAAGAGTTGAAAAAATCGCTTTATAGCTATTTCAAAGAGAAGATACCTAACAAATTATTTGTATCTTGGTTAGCCGAGGATGAAGGAAAAATTATTGCTACAAGTGATTTATCTTTCCATGTTGTACCTCCCTCATATGAAAATCCTTCAGGAGAAGAAGCTTATCTCATGAATATGTATACACTTCCTGAATACAGAAAACAGGGGATAGGAGGGAATCTTCTAGATAGAACTGTAAATGAAGCTAGGAAAAGAGGAATAAGAAAAATTAGGCTACATACAACCGATATTGGTAAATCAATATATGAGAAAAAAGGTTTTGTAGAAACTAAAAGTGAAATGGTTTTACTTTTAGTTTAAACATAGACGTTCAAGAATAAATTTAAAAAATAAAAGCTATTGACTTTATTGACCAGACCTTTTCGTAACTTTAGGCGGGGATTGCCGAGTGGTCAAAGGCGCTGGACTTAGGATCCAGTCTTTAGTAGTTCGGGAGTTCAAATCTCCCTCCCCGCACCAATTTATGATGGGATTCTGTCATCTAGTCCTCTTGAATTTTTGTTATGTTTATATAGAGTAAACAGACATAAAATATGGGAAAGGGGTTTGCCGCTCGTGTAGACTTTGCGGACCACCTCCCACTAACGATTGTGGTCAAGATACAAGAGTGCAGGAACCCATGACCAAGACTCCATTTATGGATGGTGAACCAGCAAGCAATCCGTAAGCACTCTATGAGTGTGGGCGGGGTAGGAGGATACGTGATTTATCCCTTAGAACGAGTAGAATCCGTAAGTTAGTCATCTTACAGTTGATATGATGAACTCTAAAAAATTACACTTAACATGACTATATGACACAAAGAAATCATAAACTCACTTGCAATTTTATGTCGCCTTAAAACAACCATCCTTAACCTCTTTCCTCATTTTGTTCACTTTCAACTAAGTCTGTCTGCTTTTCTTAAATATACCATTCACTTATGTTATACTGGTCATCATGTCTTCATGCTCTCTAGTGCAAGAAAACTTACCAGATCTGGGGGTAGTTACTGTAAAATTCGATTTACAGCTGGGTCCTGTTGTTCTGCATAACCATTCTTCATTATCAGAAGATTTGTTATTGAGATTAGCGATTAAAGGAACTTCATCATTGATGAATGGTCTTCCTTATAATTACAACAATTCCAGACGTTTCAGAGGTCTGCTTCAATTATCAGAAGAGTACTTTGTTTATGGTTTCGATTTAGTACTTATCGATGATAATAGTGACGAAGGAGACTTTTCACCAATTATTGTCTTTTTGGTCTTTCCAACTAGTTCCTTACCCCTCATAGGGTCAAATATTCGCTCAATTGAAAGTACAATGTATCAATCGACACGATTTTTCTTAACCTTATCACACATGAATTCTGACTTTGGTTCTGGTTTAGCAGCTTCTGTGAAAGATGTTCTTCTTTAGAATATTTCAACTTTCATTTCACTTTTTTATCACTAAAAATCACCTAATTTCTTTCTTTTTTCAAACTAGGTGAAAAAGAACCTATAAATAACCCATATGGATATACAATTGTTAGTAACATAAAGGTTGATTTTATGAGTAAAGAAGAATATGTAGAACCAACAGAAAAGAAAAAATGGAGCTATTGGGGGATTGGGCTACTAATATTCACAGCATTCTTCATAGGACTAATGTTCCTTCTTGAGGCTGTGATTCAACCTAGAGAAAGCTTAACTGCAACTATCCTTGCTTATGTTTTAGGTATAGTGTCACTTGCAGTTTTTGCTATTTTAGTAAGAGATAAAGGAAGAGTTATGCTATCCGTTCCAGTTTTACTAATAGTAGTATTTGGGACAGGATATCTCTTTAATTATGTTGTAGCAGCCCCAGTGTACAATCCATTTGCTCCTATTTCTGAAAGAACTGAACCAATTCTGGAAACTTTCGCAGTGTTAAATGAAACAATGCCTGAAATGTTTACAGGAGAATTTAATTTAGAAAATGTTGAAAAATATAGTCAATTTGCCTTCGTTGGAGATTTGGCTTTGGCACTACCTTTGTTCTTTTTTGGAACACTAGGTTTAACGTGGGTAGTACAGATATTCACGACAGCTTTGAAAATTGCATCAATTTTTGAGTCAATATTTGCTGCGTTGTTTATCATTCTTGGATTAATTTTAACACCACTCGTACATCTCATGTTAGCAGGTGTGGTTACTGTAGGAATCGATGCGGTTCCAGGAGGAATACTCCTAGCTGATGGATTCGGAACACTTTTCGATCAAAATGCAACTTCTACTGAAATACAACAGGCTCTTGATAATTTGTATAATGCATCAATGTACTTTAATCAAACAGCTGAAACGTTGAAAAGCTTACAAAGTGCAGGTTTAATAAGAATTGCAGGTATAATACCATTTCTGGGATCAATACTTACGAATGTTTATTGGGTTTCTTTAGCTCTTGCACAACTAACGCAAGGAATAGGTCCGTTTGCAGAAGGATTATTTATGGTAATGGAAAGTATTGATGGGTTTGGTGATGTGTTTAATGGATCATTTTCCATAAAACAAGCTCCAGATGGCAGTGAATCTGTTTCAATTAATGAAATAAATGAAACAGCGTTTGATGAAGCAATAGATGGTATTAGAGCTGGTGTTGATGTTATTGGTAACAGCACAGATTCTCTTGATGACGCACTTGAAAGCTTAGACAATGTTTCAATTGAAGATTTAGCAGGAAATATTTCAAAAATACCTTGGATGCCAGACGAAGCTTATGTGGCAATTGCTACTTATGCGGAACTTGCTTCAACATATCTACAAGATATTAAAGATATTATTGCTGGAATTTCAATTCTCTTAAGTAAACCCGCAGGAAGTAGTGATGCTACACTTGTGCACTTTTTCCTAGGATGGGTAAACGTTCTGTTTGCTGGAACATCAATCGGAGAAATAACTGCATTTAATGGTACATATGAGAATTTTGACTATGCATATGGTAACTTTTCAATTGTAGATACAGAACTAAGTACTCCTGAAGTCCAAGATATCATAAATAGAGTTGGTGGAAACATCACTATTGGAAAAGACTTTCTAAGTTTTGCATACGACTTCACTCAAGTTGGAATACCTTTTGCTAGTTTAGGTTTGAACCTGGCTACTGGATTTACAGATATGGAAGGAATCATAGATATCTTTGAAACAACTGATTATCAGAATGTTGCAAACTATCAGACAATTCTTGATGATACTTCGGCTATTAATGTAACCCTAACTAGCATTGAAGCTGATGCTATTGCAGTCAATGATTCTGCTACAGTAGTATATGATAAAGCTCAGATTCAAGGATATGGTTTCCTTAGTGATTTTGCAGGTGGATTTGCAGAAACAATGATACAGTTTGATATGATTAGCTCTATTGCAAGCACAAAATACATCGCAAATGCCATGTATTATATGGTATACTCACTACAAGAATTGAGCTATACATATGGAAATATAACTGAAGGAGAAACAAACTTTACAAACTTAAACTTTGTTGCTGCTGAAAATAACTTCCTAGCTGCAAACGAGTCGTTGAACTATGCAATATCAAATATGACTCAATCGATATTCTACATGAATCAGTCAGTTGATGCTGGTATGACTCAGCTGGAATCTCCAAGAAACACCCTTATTGTAATTAGGGACTCGCTGATAGATGTAAACACAGAACTGGACACCATTTTTGCAATACTAGCTTTACCAGATCCAAGCACTCAAGCAGCTCAATTTGTAACAAGTGTAAATAACATCTTTGCAATTCTTGAAAATGTAAATACAGAACTCCAAACTATGAGTCTATCTTAGATAGCCTCTTTCCTATCCTTTTTTTTATTATTTTCTTCCGACAAAAAGCTATTTTGTACCATTGCCTAAAGAGAATAACTTTTTATTAAAAATCCGTCTATAAGATTAGAATTGTAAGTAGGGTAAAACTATGAGTCCAAGTAATATTTTTCTAGGATACGATCATGGCAAAGGCGATTTTCAAGAGTTAACAGATTCAACTAAATATCAATCCATTATAGAAGGGGACTTAACTGACATATCTAGGCAGTTGTCTTCATTAGGTTTAGATGGTCTTCTAATTTTCCAACGTGAAAAGAACGAATGGCATTTGATTTTTGGTAGTCATCTAGGACTTGTTGCTCAAAGAACAGGTCGAAGAATGGCTGATACAATTAGTAGATCAGGGTTCTTGATTACATCAGGAGAGAGGACAGGTATAAAATGTCGTTTGGAACAAATTACCGAAGATAATATTGGTGATTTACATAAGACAGTACAAGAGAAGTACATAGATACAGATCTTGGAGGCTTTCAAGGAGACTCTAGACAAGATTCTTTCCCTAAGAAAGTGTTTGCACAAGACGCACCACCTGCTAAAGATGTTTTCGATGAAACTCCAAAGATTCAAGATCAAAAACTACCACATCCCGAGGATGTTTATGAACCAAAACCTATCGTTGAACCAACACATGAGCCAGCAATTGAACCAATAGCTGAACCAGAACCTGAACCAGAACCACAAACTGTAGTTTTTTCAGAACCTGAACCTGTTGTTGAACCACCAGCTAAAACTTTTGTTGAACCAGTTGTTGAACCGGTTGTTGAACCAGAACCATCTGCAGAGGTTGTTGAAGAACCTGAAGCTGAAATAATAAAAACAGTTGAAGAAACAGTAAAAGATGTCGTTGAAGACGTCGTCGAGGACGTTGTCGAACAAGTTACTGAAGCTGTGGCTGAGGGCGTTGCAGCAGAAATATCAGATGAAAAAGTAGCTGGATTGGTGAAAGAAGCTATTGAAGAAAAAACCGATGAAACCGTAGACAAAGTAGTTGAAGAAGTTTCCGAAGAAGTACTAGAAGAAGTAGCAGAAGAAATTGAAGATGCTGTTGAAGAAGTACTCGATAAGGAAGAAACAATTGCTGAAGCTGTCGAAGAAATCGTCGAAGAAATCGTCGAAGAAATTGTCGAGGAAGTCACTGAAGTTATTGAAGAAATCGTCGAGGATGTCGTTGAAGATGTCGTTGAAGATGTTCTTGAAAAAGCTGAAGGTATAAGCGAAGAAAAAGCTGAACATATAGCTGAAGATGTAGTTGAGAAGGTTGTAGATGAAATTACTGAAGAAGCTGTCGAAGAAGCTGTCGAAGAAAGAATAGATGAAAGAATAGATGAAATCGCTGAAGCCGTTGAAGACGCCGTAGAAACAAAAATAGAAGATGAATCAGAAGATTCTAACTAATTCTATTCTCTTTTTTATTTTATTTTTTCATTTCAAAAGTAATTTATAGAGAAAGTAGACATTTTTCTTAATGTCTAGTCGAACACTAACTATTCTTGCAGGAGGCTATTCTAGAAGATTTCAGAAAAAGGATGGTAAGTGGTTAGACAAAGCTTTGTTGTATATTAACAATGAACCTCTTTTGATACATCTTTTAGATAAAGGAAACGAAATATATGATGGTATCAATATCTCTGTAAATTCAAATTCTAGGAAGCGCAATTATGAGGAGATTGTAAAGAGTTATTTACCAAATGTCAATATAGATTTCACTGTCGATTTAAGAAAAATCTCTTTAGATGGCGTTCTAAAAGGAATTTACTCTACTCTTGAAAAAAGAACAAACTCTTCAGTTCAATTCATCCCTACAGATCGCCCCTATCTCGATTTAAGAATTTTAAAAGGTTTAAAAGTTATGAAAAGAGGAGTAAGTTTGCTTAGATATGATAATGGTATGATTGAACCTTTAATTTCCCTATACGGGGCACAAGCATCTTTTCCAGAGAACTTTTCTCAACTACCATTGTCAAGAGCAGATGTACCCATTAGATTTTCTAATGAAATTCAAGTTTATAGTATAAGTGAAATACTTGGGAGAAATAGTTTATCTTCTAAAATTTTCGCTCACATAAATATTCAATCAGATATTGAAAATGAAAGAATAGAACATTCTAATTCCACTGCAGTTAATATCCCTGATTCAGTACTAATTGAGAGAGAACAGCCAAATTTTACATTTGATGATATTAGATACAATGAAGAAGATGAAATTGTTGAGACTCTTGTTGAAATTGAGAATTACTACTCAGCTTTTCTTTCATCCTTTTATTTCTGGAAACAAAAGAAAATTTCCATTGGAAAATACAAAGCATTTGGCATTAAATCGCTGAAGAAAGAATATGAATTTTGGATTAAAAATGAAATGCCTTTTCTTGCTCTTCACTCTTTGGATGATCTTGTCAGATATTTTCCTGGAGAGAGAAAACCAGGTATCAATGCTAAAATTAAGCATTTAAGAAAAAAAATGAAGATTGAACCAAGAAGAATAAAATAAATCTCCTAGGTCTATTCTTTAGATATTTTAATAGCGCAAACTTTGAATTCAGGAATTTTTGCTAGAGGATCTAAGGCATCATTAGTTAGAAGGTTTGCCGCAGATTCTTTGTAATGGAAAGACATGAAGACTAAACCTTCTTGGATTCTATCCGTAACTCTAGCAACAGTTGTTAAACGACCTCTTCTTGATTCAATAGTAATCTTATCACCACTCTTAATACTGAGTTTTTCAGCATCTTTTACGTTAATCTCACTTCTTTCTATAGGTCTTCGTTCGTGTAATCCTTTAGATCTGCGAGACATTTCACCTGTATGGAAGTGATATAAAATACGACCAGTTGTCAGCATGTATGGATATTCCTCATCGGGTAATTCTGCAGGATCTATGTAAGAAATAGCATGGAATTTACCTTTTCCTCTAGTAAACTCTCCTTGATGGAGTATTTTAGTTCCTTCGTGATCCTTGTCTTTACAAGGCCATTGTAAACCAATTTCCTTAATTCTTTCATAACTTATCCCTCCATATATTGGGGATAGAGTTGCTACTTCATCCATGATGTCACTAGGACTATTATAATTTGCTTCAATTCCAAAACGATTTAACATTTCTTGGAGTATGTCCCAATCATCTCTTCTGTTGCTTATTGGATTAATTGCTTTCCTAACTCGTTGAACTCTCCTCTCTGTATTTGTGAAAGTACCATCTTTTTCAGCAAACGATACTCCTGGAAGAACAACATCTGCGTATTTTGCTGTTTCAGTGAGGAATAGATCTTGAACTACAAGGAATTCAAGGTTTTCAAGTGCTTCCTTTACATGATTTAGATTTGGATCGCTTAATGCAGGATTTTCTCCCATGATGTAAATTCCACGAATGTCTCCACTATGAGCTGCATGCATTACCTCCACAACTGTTAAACCAACTTTGTCATCAAGATTGGAAACTCCCCAAGCTTTCTCAAATTTAGCTTTGTTTTCTGGATCAGTTACTCGTTGATAACCAGGATAAACATTAGGTAATCCTCCAAGATCACAAGAACCTTGAACATTGTTTTGGCCTCTTAGGGGATTGACTCCAGTACCAGGACGTCCAATGTTTCCAGTTATCATGGCAAGATTAGCTAGAGATAAGACATTATCTGTTCCGGTGGTATGTTGAGTTATACCCATTGAGTAAACTATAGCAGCTGTTTTAGCATTTGCATATAGCCTAGCAGCTTCTTTAACCTCTTCAACATTAACATTTGCGATTTTACAGAGTAATTCCAGCGATGTGTCCTTTAAGCCTTCTTTAAATTCTTCAAAACCTTCTGTTTTGCTTTTGATAAATTCTTCATCATGTAAATTCTCATCGAGAATAACTTTCATGAAAGCATTGATTAAAGCAACATCCGACCCGGGTTTCTGTTGCAGATAAATTTCTGAATAATCAGCAAGTTCTATTCTTCTTGGATCTGCAACAATTAGCTTTGTGACTTCTCTTTTGACTGCCTGTTTAATTTTTATACCTATAATTGGATGAGCTTCTGTTGTATTGCTACCTATTATAAATATTACTTCAGCATCGTTAGTTAAATCACCAATACTATTAGTCATAGCACCTGAACCAAAAGCTTTGGCGAGTCCTGTTACAGTTGAAGCATGACATAACCTTGCACAATGATCCACATTATTAGTTCCAACAGCTGCTCTAGCGAACTTCTGCATAAGGTAATTTTCTTCGTTAGTGCATTTAGCAGAGGCTAGGAAAGCAAGAGCTCCAGGACCACTTTCATCTCGAATACTCTTTAGTTTCTTTTCAACTAAATCCAAAGCTTCATCCCAAGAAGTTTCTACAAATTCTCCATCTTTCTTGATTAATGGTGCGTTCAGTCTTTCTGGATGATTGACAAAGTCCCAACCATATCTGCCCTTTACACACAAAGCCACACCATTAACAACATTGTCATGATTTGAATCAACATAAGAGATAGTGTTAGTATTTGGATTTGCTAGAACGTCGAAATTACACCCTACACCACAATAAGAGCAAACTGTTGTGGTTCTGGTTAAATCTTCACAATGTTCTACATCCCGTACATGATGATTAACAAGAGCTCCAGCTGGACAAACTACAACACAATTACCACAAGCTACACACCCTGCACTCTCAAAACTTCCACCATCTGGTGTAGAGGGGTAACCATCAAATTTTCCTCTCTCGATAGATAATACGTTACAAACTTGTAGTTCACTAGTAACTCTAACACAATTACCACATTTTATGCAGTTTTCGTAATTAAGTGAAAAGAATTCGTTCGATTCATGCAAATCTACTTTCTTTTCCTCTATTTCTACAGGTTCATCTAGATATTTTTCTTCAAGAGCTTTAATTTTACAATATTGACCAGTTGCACAAGCTATACATTCTCCAGTGTGTAATTTTGCAAATTTAGTGATTAGCGCTTTTCTTGTTCTTAAAATTCTTTCAGTATCTGTTTTAATTATTGCATTTGGTTTAGCAAGTTCCTTGCAGGAAGCTACTGTTTTTGAAGCATCACCGATAGTTTCTTCCACAACACAAACTCTACATTTAGCTGCGGGTTCTAAAGCAGGATGATGGCATATTGTTGGAATTTCAATGCCGTTCCTTTCAGCAATAGAATGATATGTTTCATTCGTGTGACATTCAATTTCTTTACCATCAATTGTTATCTTAATAATTTCTCCATTTGCCATGATTTTCACATAATTAAATGATTATTTTGATAATGACTGTGTTACTAAAAATAATTTTTACAAAAATCTTTCGCTATCCTTTTCACAACTAAAAATTGTTTTTTACACAAAACTTTAATCTAGCTAATATTTTTAGTATTTAGTGTCCAATTGATTAATATATTATATTTACACCATAAACAAAGGGGAAAGCATGTCAGAAACAACTCACAAGATTTACTTCCAGAATGCGCAAAATTTGAGGGCTCTAGAAGATGAATCTGTTGACTTAATTCTTACAAGCCCAATGTATCCGCTTGTTCAAATATGGGATCATGTTTTTTCTCAGCTTAATCCTGACATAGGTGTAGCATTGGAAAAAGAAGATGGAAATCTAGCTTTTGAGTTAATGCATCAGGAACTAGATAAGGTGTGGAATGAAGCTTTCAGAATACTGAAGACTAATGGAATTGCATGTATTAATGTTGGAGATACAACTCGAAGTATTGGAAATGATTTCAAACTGTATGCATCTCATTCTAGAATTATTTCTCACTGTTGTAAAATAGGTTTTCAATGTCTTCCGCTCATTATTTGGGCAAAACTAACCAACGCTCCTAACAAGTTTATGGGATCGGGTATGTTACCCCCTGGAGGATATGTAACCCTAGAACACGAATATATTCTTGTTCTTCGTAAAGGTGGTAAAAGGGAATTCAAAACAGACATTGAAAAGAAAAAGCGAATTGATAGCTCATATTTTTGGGAAGAGAGGAATAAATGGTTCTCTGATGTTTGGGATCTCAAAGGAGTCCACCAAGCGTTAAAACAGAACAATACACGAGAAAGAAGTGCAGCTTTTCCTTTTGAGTTAGCTTATCGTCTAATAAGTATGTATTCCTTAAAACATGATATTGTGTTAGATCCTTTTCTAGGAACAGGAACCACCATGCTAGCTGCTATGGCTTTAGAAAGAAATAGTATTGGAGTTGAAATTGCTACTAATTTCAACAAAATAATCGATGAAAGAATAAAAGACATAGTAATTTATGCTAATGAATACAATCATAATCGATTAGAAGAACATAAAGAGTACATGATTGAACATGCTCAAAAACATGGTGAACTTAAATATAGAAACGAATTTTATGGCTTTCCTGTTAAAACAAAGCAAGAAATTAATTTCAAGCTTGAAGAGCTCAAAGCTGTAAAGAAAACCAACGACTCCACCTATCAAGTATTTTATGATGAATGATTTTCTATCTTACTCTAAATTTTTATAGCACATTAACTGCTTTTGCTTAACATAGAAAGAAGTGTGACTTTTGACCATAAATACAAAAGTAGCCATAATAGTTCCTGAAGAAGATCAAGCAGCTCAAACAATGTGGCACGTTTTGAATCAGCAATCATTCTTCAAAGAAACAGATGAAAGTTTTGATGGCAATCCTGTCTATTCACTTAAACAAAACCCCATTGACATAAAATTGATCCATACAAAGAGGGATGGCGTAGAATCAAGTCATCTGGATGAAGGAATGAATGCTGACTTATACATATTTGCAAGTAGACATAGAGCAGCTTCTGGAACACCAGCACTATTAATACATCCTACCGGAAATTGGTCAAAAATCACTTTAGCAGGTAGAGAATCTGAGCTTTCCTACACTTCAAGCTGGGCTTTGAACTACGGGTTGAGGAAATTAAAAGAGAAACAAGAAGAATTCAAACTAGATGAATTTAAGGTAGACCTAGAAGTAACTCATCATGGTCCTACAAAATTAACAACCCCTCTTATTTTCATGGAACTCGGCAGTAGTGAAGAATATTGGGTGCATGAAACAGGTGCCACGGCTGTAGCTGAAGCTATAGTTGAAACAGCTCAAGGTTTTATACAGCGAGGAAATTTTGATAATCGAAGTTACATTGGAATTGGGGGAAATCACTATGCTTACCGCTTTCACAAATATCTGATGGAAAATCCAGATGTCTTTATTAGTCACATAGCAGCTAAACATTCTTTGGATGATTTGACAAAAGATGTTCTAAAACAGGCGTTTGAAAAAACAATTGAATCACCTGTGGGAGCATTGATAGATAAGAAAGGAGCAAGATCAGAACAAAGAAAGAATACAATTGAAATGTTGGAAGATTTAGGAAAAGAGCACGTACTCATTTAAATTTTTGAAAGCAAAGATCGATTTCTGTACCATTGACCCCTTAAGCGTATTTTTTGGGTTTTTATAGAATTTTTTAGAAACATTACTGATATTATGCATAATGTTAGGGTAAAAGAGGTAAAGGATTCTCCTATTCGAGATAAAGTGGTAGTTATTACAGGAGCTTCTTCTGGAATAGGAAAAGCAGTATCACTTGCTTTGGCAGAACATAAACCAAAAATAGTGATTGTTGCAAGAAGAAAGAAAAAATTAATGCAGACAGCAAAGGATCTGAGAAGACTAGGTCTGAAAGTATTACCAATAACAGCTGATGTTAGAGACAGTGATGATAGAAATAGAATTATAGATTTTTCAATAACAGCCTTTGGTTCGATTGATGTTTTCATTAATAATGCGGGATTAGGAAAAGTAAATCTGTTTCTAGAACAACCTGAGGAAGAAATTAATGAACTAATAGATACAAACATTGTTTCTTTAATCAAACTAACTCAAAAAGCTGCAAAAGTGATGAAAGAACAAGGGCATGGGCACATTATCAATTTATCTTCTACCTTGGCAATGCTTCCAACATATCCATTCGCTGTTTACTCTGCCACCAAATCAGCTGTAAAAATATTTGATGATTGTATAAGAGAAGAAATGCTAGGACATGGAATATTGGTTTCAACTGTTTTACCAGGACCTTATAATACTGAATTTAACCAAGTAGCGAATATTGGAAAAACATCGTTCAAAGGATATAAAGTTGCAAAATTGGCTCAAGAAATTGTTAAACTTATACTAAAACCAAAAGAAAACCTCATACGACCAAAGATGTTTAGACCATTAATCTGGATAACAAAACGTTCTAAGAAAATCAAAAAGAAGGTTGTTTCAGGTATTGCATCACAGATAATTGCGGGGAAACATGTAACAGATAGAGAACTTACATCAGAAAAAGAAGTTGTTGAAACAGAATTACAGATTGTTACTTCATGACAAAGGTTGCTTTATAAGATTCATTTCTTTCTTTCAATATTTTGTTGAGTTTAAATATTAACCTTGAGTACTACCTTTGACTAAAATGTTACTCTTTCGAATGTTGAAAAGTTTAAGATTGAAGAACAAAAAAGGTGGCCCTATCTTAGAGGAGATCTTGCTAATTGGCATAGCTATACTCATTTTTGCAATTATTTTTGGTATTATAATGAGTTTAATAGACTGGACTCAAGTTTCTTTTGAAAACCTCTTTGGATGATTTATATGTCACTTTTTTTTGTGTTTTTAAACAATTATCGATATTATATATTTGAGGCTAGCAAGACAACGTTAACATAATTCTCATAAAGGCACTTTTTGCTAGCTTCCTCCATCTCAACCTATATTCTGTTTTGAGAAGTTGACAGTATAAAACAATGTAGTTGAGTTAATTATGGTTTATGAAAATGGTTTAAAAATATGAAAAAAAGGAGGAATTTTAACTTCCCATTAAAGCGTTTAGAACAGCCATAACTGTATGTAATCTATTTTCAGCTTCATCAAAAACTACACTATTTCCACTTTCAAAAACTTCTTCTGTTGCTTCTTTATGTTTGTAGGGTAAACAGTGCATAAAGAGATAATCAGATTTAGCGTTAGCACAAAGTTCCTCGGTGATAACATAGTTCTCAAAAGCCTTGAGCTTAGCTGCTGCTTCCTTTTCTTCTCCCATAGAGATGAATGTATCTGTTACAACAACATCTGCATTTGTTACTGCTGCAATAGCATCATTGGTTATTGTGATTTCGGCACCAGTTTCCTCTGCATAATGTTCAGCATTTCCCACAATATCACTAGGTGGTTCGTAACCTTTTGGTGTAGCTACTGACATGTTTAAACCCATCTTTGCACATCCAATTAATAATGAATTACAAACATTATTTCCATCACCAACCCATGCAAGTTTTAAACCAGCTAGTTTGCCTTTATGTTCTTCAATAGTAAGAAGATCAGCAAGAATCTGGAGAGGATGGTATTTATCTGAGAGTGCATTGATAACTGGAACAGTAGAATGTTTAGCTAACTCTGCAACATCTTCATGTGCATAAACTCGCGCAAGTATGCCGTTAACCATTCTTGCAAGAACACGGGATGTGTCCTTAATAGATTCACCGGCGCCTAGTTGAATATCTGCTGAACTCAGGAAAATTGCATGCCCTCCTAGGTTATACATTGCAACCTCTGTTGAAACTCTAGTACGAGTTGAACGTTTCTGGAAAATCATCCCCAAAGTTAAACCAGAAAGTGGTTTAGTTCTTTTATAAGCCTTAAAATCAGCTTTCAAACGTTTAGATTCATCTAGAAGAAAACGGATTTCATCTGCTGTGAAATCCTCTAATGATAGAAGTGATCTACCTTTCAAATCCATTTTGCTCACTTGGTCAAAAGTGTAATGAAGATTTAAAAAATATTCGATGTGACTTGCAAGCTCTTTTGTAAACTCTTGTCTATACGTAGAATTTTTATGCTACTTTCAATAAAGTAAAGTTGAGAAAAATGGTTAATTACAAACGTCTTTGGATATCTACACTTACTGGCGCCATATTAGGAGTAGCTTGTATAATTGGTGTGGGACAACGTATTCCTGGAACTTATGCTGAAAATATTGTTTACCTTATGGGTATTTGGGCAATGAGAGTTGTTTTAGGAATGCTCATTGGATTAGCTGATGGAATAACAATTATCAAAGGAGAACAATGGCAAAAATGGTTAAATGCTGGAATTAGAGGAACAATTTTTGGTTTAATTACTTCTGCAGCTGTTCTGCTAATGGATCCTCATCTCAGCTTTACAACCTTTGTGGCAGGTATAGCTTATGGTCCTATAACTGATTTAATTGCAACATGGCTTGGAAAGAAAAAGGAAAAATAAAGAAAGATTAAAATTAAAAGAAGGTGGGTTCGCCTTCAAACACTTTGTCTGGAGGTTTCATCTTTATCGTTTCTTCAGCAGATAAGATTTCAATTAATTCATACTTGGAAGTACCCAAGCCCAGTTTTTCTGCGAAAACAACTGTTTCGTAAGGATCTTTGTATGGTCCATGAACTCTTGTGAATGGGTGAAGATCTTCATCGGGATTAAGGTTGACATGTTTGAAGTAAGGAGGAATGTTTTTCTCTATTATTTCTTCCTTTTTGATTAAATCAAGTGTGGCTGTTTCAACTGCAACAATATCCTTGCTGCCAACAACACCAATATCATTAATAAATGGTGGTTGGCCTAAACCCATACAATCGCAATAAATGGTTATTTGTGTCAAGAAATTGATATACATTACTTTGGCAGGATCAAAGGTTTTCAATACTTCATTTGTTGCGATTGCCATCATTTCATTAAATGCAGTATAGCTTTCACGTGGAAGTTTAACGGCTCCTAGACCTCCATCAACTTGTAAACAGGTCATACATTGGCGACAGTCGTGATAATTTCTTTTGAGGTCATCCTTTTCTTCATCATATCGAAGGGCACCGTAAGGACATGATTCAACAAGCTTCTTTGCTAGTTCTGGATTGCCTTTAGCTTTGTCCCAATATTCATCAACGTGGGATGCCCCATGGATTTTCCTCCAACGGGTTGGACCTGAATAACCACCAAGGGCTAGATTTTTGATTGCACCACCATAACCACAAGCTCCATGACCTTTAGCATGGGACAAATCAACTAAAACATCTGCGTCTTTCAAAGCTCCAGCAAGATCTAGTGTATCTATTCCTTTGTAATTAACTTCTACAGGAGTAGTATAACCATCTTTTACACCTGCTATTGGAATAATAGGACAACCACATGTCTCTTGAGTGTACCCTCTGTTGACCGCATTATAAACAGAAGTGGGATTATCTGTAACAAAGGGATATCCCCCTCGTTTTTTAACAGCTTCTACTATTTTACGAACAAAAAAAACAGGAACAGTTTGATAACCATCGTTGAAACCAAGGTGCATTTTAACAGCAACCTTATCCTTCTTCTCAATGGGTGTTTCTTCAAGTAAAAGTTCTGTGATTTTGTCAACCTTTGCAGCAAAAGAAGCAAAAGCGGAATTTCTTCCATGTTGAACAGAACCGAAATAGACTTTTGATTTTTCTGAACTCATGAAAAGAGTAGACATTGAGTTATTAATAAAAGATTCGGATAAAGTTTTTACTTGAACGTATAGGTATAAATGTACAGAAACATTTTATGATGTGATATTGTGCCGAATAACTCTTGGATAAATGGGAAAACTTGCATGATAACTGGAGCAAATACAGGTATTGGAAAAGAAACAGCAAGAAAGATAGCTGCTCTAGGAGCTCATTTAGTAATGGTTTGTCGTAATCTAGAAAAAGGAGAAGCAGCTCGTAAGGAAATTATTCAAAAAACTAATAATCAGAATGTTGATCTTCTAATCTGTGATTTATCATCATTAAATGAAGTAAAACAGTTTACTGATGAGTTTCTAAAGAAATACTCAAGTTTACATGTTCTGATAAATAATGCGGGAGTTTTCCGAATGAAGAGAACTGTAACTGAGGATGGATTTGAACTCACTTTTGCAGTAAATTATTTAGCTCACTTCTATCTAACCAAGCTTTTGCTTCCGTTGTTGAGGAAGAGTTCTCCCTCTAGGATTGTAAATCTCTCTTCTGATATACACAAATTCTTCAAAATAAAATTGAAAGATCCATTACTGGAAAAAAGATATAGTGGACAACAAGCCTATAGTAATTCTAAAACAGCTATGGTTCTTTTTACCAATAAGTTAGTAAGAGAATTAGAAGGAACGGGAGTATCAGCATTTACAGTAAATCCGGGACATATTAAGACACAATTGACAACAGAAGGACTTCCAAAATGGATGAATACAATGTCGAATCTAATACCTAATCGTCGAACTCCTGAACAAGGTGCAGAGACTTCAGTTTATGCAGCTGCTTCAAATGATTTAGAAGGTGTAACTGGAAAATATCTTACTGACTGCAAGGAAACAAAAACTGCAAAAATGACTAAAGTTATAGAAAATCAAGATTATCTCTGGGAATTGAGTGGAAGATTAGTATCAAAAGCTATTGAGAAAGAAAGTTAATAAGCACTCAAACAAGACATATCAAAATGAAAACAGGTCGTGGACAATGCCTAAACCCTATAGCGTAATTAATGAAGAAATAAACGATGCTCTAAAAGGAAAAGTAGGGGAAGAAAGAGCAAAAGAAATCAGAAAAATACTAAAGGAAATACAATGGGATGTAGGAGACTATAGGAAAATAAAGGATAAACTAAGACGCGAATTAAATGAAATCGAGATAGTAGAACAAGCAAAAAAAGCTTCCCGAAAAAGCACTAAAACCAAAAAAGAAACACCGCAAATCCTTGTAATAGGTACAACAAATAGTGGTAAAAGTACTTTGATTAACAATCTATGCGGCACTGAAATCCCTGTAGGAGACTATGAATACACTACAACAGAACCACAATATGGTGCCTTAGAATATGAAGGAATAAAATTCCAACTTGTAGAGCTTCCTGCAATAAGCGAAGGAGGTTGGATTTACGACAAATCGACTCTAGCGTTAGTACACTCTACAGATTGCCTATTAATTCTAGGTAAATCTTTTGAAGATTTTACAATAGTGTTATCTGAGTTAGAGGAGCAGAATATTGAATTAATCGAGAAAAGGTTGGGTGATGGTTTTGCTCAAACCAGTCCAAGAAGAATTCCAACTTTTTTGGTAAAAAAGGAAAATTTAGGCCTTATATCCTATAACAATTTGAAGAATGTGTTTGTTAATAATCTTGATGAAATAAAGAAAACCATGTTTGAAATTAGCAAACCAATAAGGATATTCACTATGAACTCATTTAATGAAATTCAAGATCAACCTGTAGTGTTTTTCAACGATACAGTGATAGTTGAAGATGTTGTAAACAAAATAAGTAAAAGCAAAATAGACATATTCAAAGATGCTGTAATCCTTGAAGGTGGTCCAACTGGAAGAAAAAAAAGGGTTGGAATAACTTACGAACTACATGATAACGATGTTGTTCATTTAACTTTCCACAAATAAAAAAAATGAAGAAAAAGGAGTTTTAAGCAAGGTTAGAGCCGCAGCTTTCGCAGAACTTAGACCCTTCAGGAGGTTTGTGACCACAGTAAGGACAGTAACTTCCCTTTTCAGAGGGAAAGATAACTTCAGCTTGTTTCTTAGGTAAGGGAGCAACAAATTCAAGAGCTTTATCGTATGAAACTGTTTCTCCTAACAGAATCTCTCCTGTATTAGCATCATAACTATACTTAATGTTATTTCTTACACGTAAATCAACTAGAATTCGTAGAATTTGTTGTGGTTTGACTCCTGCTTCAGAGGCCAAGTTTTCTATTTTTACTGCACCACTACGATTCTGAACAGATGCAAGAACGTTGTTTCTCATCCTTCGATCAGCATCAACATGACTAATTGCTCCAATAAAAATGAAGAAGGCAGGTATAAACATCCAATACCCCCAGTTAGATATTCCCCAAAAATCATGGGCAGGGGCAGCGTACTTCAGAACAAGTGACACAATACCAACAATTGTAAAAACCAAAGCAGTACCAAAAGCAGAATAATCTCCTTTATAGTCTTTTTTTGAATAATAACGATCTTGTGACATAATATATCATCAAATCAAGTCAATCTTGGGTATTATTATATGTTAGCATTCACAAAAAAACAAAGAAACGAAACAAAAAACTTTTATTGGGAAGAAGAACAAAAAGGATATAACAAGGATGCCCAGATAGCTTAGCTGGGAGAGCGCAGGACTGAAGAGAATTCTCAGAAATCCTGTTGTCGCGTGTTCAAGTCACGCTCTGGGCTCCAATTTTTCTTTCTTCAAATTATTCATTGCCTTTAATTAGCAATTCTTCTTTTTAGGTTTTTAAGCATAAAACCAGTATTTATTCTGAAGCTAGCTAATATATCTGCCTGGTGATTTTCACCTCCGCATTGCTTCCACCCCTTCATTTCTCTTGCTAGCTTCACTTTCTTCTCCTTTACCAAAAAGATATAACGTATGAAGATTTTTTTCTTCAAGTGATACTCAAATGAGAGGTATGAGACGTAAAGAAAAAGCAATAGAGAGTATTGAAGAGATGAAATACATTCTCCAAACAGTTAAACACATAACTATTGCTATGTGTGAAGACAATGTTCCCTATTTAGTGACCTTAAGTCATGGATATGACCCTGAGCAACATCGTATTTACTTCCATTGTGCCAGTGAGGGGAAGAAAATTGATATTCTTAAGAACAACAACAATATTTGGGGCCAAGCACTTATGGATGAAGGCTACGTTCAAGGTTCTTGTGATCATCTTTATGCTACAACTCAATTCAAAGGAAAAGTTACTTTCATTGAAGATTTTGAGGAGAAGAAAACTGCTTTACAAGCCATGATAAGGAAACTAGATAATAAACCAGAAGAAGTTGAAAAGGCACAATTAACTGAGAAATCTATTTCTAGAGTTGCTGTAGGAAAAATCGATATTGAATACATGAGCGGAAAGAGAGCAAAAGATGTGATAATAAACCTCTAATATCTGCGCTATATTGATAAGTGTTTGTTGTGCATATCCACCTATGCCGTTAATGGGAAAATGTGGGCATTGTGGAAAATCTTTAGATTCTGGAAAGAAGACCTGTGGTGCAACTTGGGCGATCTGTAATAAATGTAAAATGCCATTACACCCACATTGTAAAGGTGAACACAGATTAGTTCACGATAGACAAGATTACTGGGCAAAAGAAGCAGTAAAAGGAGAAAAGCAAGAAACTCTTCTAACAAAGATTCTAGTTACAATTAAAAAAATATTCTCTATTTAAGAGAGAAAAACAATTCTTTTAACTAACTTGTATTAACTTTCATTATGGAATACAGAAGATTGGGAACAACAGGGATAAAAGTATCACCTATTGTTCTAGGCACTATGCAAATGGGATGGAGAGTAGACGAAGAAGAGTCATTTAAGATAATGGATAGGGCTCTAGAATTAGGTATCAATTGTTTTGATACTGCAGATGTTTACAGTTACTGGGCTGAAAACAGCCATGCAGGTAAAACTGAAGAAATAATTGGAAGATGGTTAAATGATAGGAGTACAAGAGATGATTTAATTCTTGCAACTAAACTTCGAGGTGCCATGTCTGACGATATTAATGATCGAGGATTATCACGAAGACACGTACATCAAGCAATTACTAATAGTCTTAAGAGATTGCAAACTGATTGGATTGACCTTTATCAGATTCATAGTTTTGATAATGATACACCTATTGAAGAAACATTACATGCAATGAATCTACTTGTAGAAAAAGGAATAGTAAACTACATAGGGGCATCAAATATACATCCTTGGATGTTGGTAGAATCCTTCTGGGTAAGCGAAAAGAATGGATATGCTCGTTTTGAAACAGTTCAACCACCCTACAGTATTGTCAGAAGAATGCTTGTTGAACATCAAATGGAACATGTAATCAAGAAATTTGGCCTTGGTGTCATTCCTTATAGTCCTCTAGCTGGTGGTTTCCTAACAGACAGGTATTCTTCTGATGGTCCTCTTCCAGATACTCCAAGAAGTGAAGGGGCACAGAAGAGATACTTTACTGAAAAGAGATGGAAAATACATGACACAGTAAAGGAAATTGCTAAGAGCAAGGAAGTTAAGATGACACAAGTTGCAATTGCTTGGATACTAGCAAAGGACTTCATAACAGCCCCAATTATCGGTGCTAATTCAGTTGAGCAATTAGAAGAAAATGTTGCTTCTTTAGAAGTTAAACTAGATGAAGACGAAATAAAGAGATTAAACGAAGCATCTGACTGGGTAGCTGATTACGAGAGTATTAGATAATGTTCAGGAGCATGATTCATTGACAAAAAAGATAGGATTAATAGGACTGGGATACATAGGAACTACTATTCTGAATGCTGTAAGTGAAGAAGCAAATGAAAATCTGACCATCCAAGCTGTATATGATATTGACGATGTAAAAATGAAAGATGTTGCTGAAAAACATCCTTCAATCAGACTAATGCAACATGTAACTGATTTCCAAGATTGTGATATTGTTGTAGAATGTGCAGTTCAACAAGTAGTAGCTGAAGTATTTGATGAAATAATAAGAAGTGGCAAATATTTCGTTCCTATGAGTATTGGTGCTTTCGTATCTTTCCCTGGTTTATTTTCTAAATACCAAAAATTAACTGAAATAAAGAAAAAGAACATTATTCTTCCCTCTGGTGCTATTGGTGGATTTGATAGTGTAGAAACAATTAACTTAGTAGGCATAAAATCTGCTAAGCTCCAAACTAGAAAACCAAACAGAGCCTTTAGGAACAACAGCTATATTGAATCAAACAACATCAAATTAAACGAACATTCACCAGTGGTCATATTCAAAGGAAATGCTAAACTAGCCGCTACATATTTTCCAAGGAGTATTAATGTTGCTGCACGCTTAGCTCTCTCAACATTAGGTCCTGAAAAAACATTAGTTGAAATAATCGCTGATCCATCGATTTCAAAAAACATTCATGCAATCGAAATTGAATCTGAAGTTGGAAAATATAATTTCCTTTTCGAGAACAACCCTTCACCAACCAACCCAAAAACGAGTTGGCTAGCAGCATTATCTGCTATCTATACAATAAAAACTATTTAAATTTCTATGGTAAAAGATAGGTTTTCAATAAATTTCCTTTATTTCTTCAACCCTTCCACCTATGTCTAGACCTGCATTTTTGCCAGTTCCCTCAAAAAGTATACTTTCTCCCTCTTTTTTACTGAGCTTGATTAAACGAACTTTAAGTTCAGAAGTATTGCTTTCCAAAATTCTTCCGACCATAGAACCATCAATTGGAGAATGAAGATTAACTGCTTTGGATTTAAAAGCCGTTATTTCAACCCTATACTTCTTATCAGTGACATGAAGTATAATCTCCTTTTCTTTTAGTTGAAGTTTGGTAACTTCTGCTCCAGTATAATTTGTAAATCTGTATAGTTCTTTATTGTGTCTAAAACCTACTAGATAGCCATCAAAAGAATTACCTAACCAAGGTATTTTTGCATATGAAGCCATGAGAGAAACACCTTCTTTATCGAAAGTATTTGATTGCATCCAGATATAATAGTGAGGAAAGCTTTTACCATAATCTTTTTCCATATACCCCTTGCCATTTGTGAAATCGATTTTCTTTCCATCTACTGAAAGTTCTCCTTCAATAGAATGATCAAAACCTAGAACGCCGTGATAGCATTCCATAAATGGAACTAGCTTATACCAACCCATTACACCTAAAGATAACTTCTTCTTAGACCAAGGTACTAATTCTCCTATTCCAATCTCTCCTTCCACTTTTTTTCCCTCTGAAGATAGACTGAGTTTAATCTTTTCAGAGCTAAAATAGTTTTCTCCGATTTCAACAGCGAATTCCTTCTTTGAGAACTTGAACGCAGAGATATCGAATTCAAAGAAAGTAGTTTCTGCATTTATTCCATCAAAGAATTGAACAAAAGCTATTCCATTTCCATTATTATCATAGGAAATCCCAGGAATAATTGCATAAATCTCATCTTTTGTAGAATTTATTATTTTGAAATACCATCCTTCAAAGTAATTCCGTTTTTTGTTCTTACCTTGAAAGATTGAGTCATTCCAGATTTTTCGTAAAAAGTATGGCATCGATTTCAGCTCAGAATTATTTTTGATGGTAAAAATGGGAACATTTGATTTTTAATGCTTGTTCTTTGACAATTTCTAGAATTAAGAAAATACTAGTATAACTTTCAACAGTTCTTCGCAATTTGTTTTTGGTGTTTTTATATCTAGCTTACTTGTAGGATACAGGGAGAAAGTCACTGCTGGTGACATGAGCCTAGCATCTGAAATTAGATGAATTAGTGAGTAGTATAGGTGATAGATAATGAATGAAAATAAGACTAAAGCAAGAATGGAGAAAGTTGAGAAGGATTGGAAGTATACCTTAGAGAATAAAGCAGAGCAGAAGAAATTTGAATTTTATAACGCACGTTATGAAACTTGGTTAAACTTGCCAGGGGGCGTTTAACCGTCGTTTGTGTGGGTCCCCTACACGT
Organism: Candidatus Heimdallarchaeota archaeon; assembly: GCA_021399345.1. Lineage (GTDB taxonomy): Archaea > Asgardarchaeota > Heimdallarchaeia > Heimdallarchaeales > Heimdallarchaeaceae > UBA460. Next base: position 52,314 of record JAAFKI010000154.1, on the reverse strand, counting down.
GCGGTGAGGGGAAGGAATCATTAGGAAGGAGAGTACCTGGAAGGGAAGCGATATTGTGAGCAGCATTACTATGTGTATTAATCTGTTGGTTACACTTCTTACATAGAGCTATGTCATATTGTCCTGGTTGACGAACAACAGTACCTCCACACTTGTAGTGACGAGTACTAGTGTGATAGGGAGGAACAGTTTTTAAGAGAATATCATAGCCTAATTCTAGGGAAGCTAACCAAACCGCTTTCTTGTAAATGAGCAAACTATCGGGCATGGTGTAAATAGCTTTAGCTAAGGCGCCTTTGGTGCCAGTAGCGTCTGTAGAGAGGTGCTCAATCTTGAGTACTGTGCATTTCTTTTTCACCAGCACTGCTGCGAGAAAGTGAGGGAGAAGACTGACAATTTCTCTAAGGAGTCTATGACGACGAGTATAGACGCGATTGAGTTCGCCTTTAAGTTTACAACTTCCATGAGCATCATACTCCTTTCGTTTTCGGAGAAACCCTCTGTTCAGCTCGTCGATAACTTTTGTACTGAGATGTTCATATTGTTTTGTCAAGTTGAGTAAATCTTGAGGGAGTGATACAGGGACATTAAACACAATCATATATTGGCCTAGGCGGTTAATATCTAGTCCAAGGATAGAGGTTTTCTTTGCTGAAATCTTTTTAAGATAACGATGAAGAAGTGTAGAGGAATGGAAACAAGCATGTGCTCCTTCAAGAACCACATCCACCCGAGGTTTGAACCTAGGTGCTTTTCCACTACTTACTTGAAGGACTTTGATGTGTGCTCCACTTTTAATATATTCTACTACTTTTGGTGGAAAGTGAACTTGCGCAGTTAACTTTTGTTTTCCTTTTTGCGGAAAACCGAGTTCGGTCCAGCCTTGCTTCTTGATCTGATCTGTTACTTCTTGGGCATTCCCTTGGCGGGTGATAACATAATTTTTCTTCATTAACAATTTTATTGGCAATCTTCCTTTCTTTTTTCGTTTAAATGGTGGGGGAACAACATTGGATATAGGGAGTACCTGAACTAACTGAGGGACACTCTGCATGTAATGATCAAAGAGTGTGAAAACGACTATCTGCCTAACAACAGAAAAGAGTTTTCGGGAAGGTTTACCTATAATTATGGTGAGTTGTTCTGAGAGTTCTTTGAGACTTTTCCATCGAGAATTTTGAGGACTATTGATCCATGAGGTGAGAAAAGGAACAACTACGTGCTGTTCCTTTTTCAAAAGTTGCAGTTTCTTCAGAAACGCTTGCTGATTCTTGGTCAGTTGTGGGATGAGAGAGAATTCGTGCTGATGATAGAACAAGGCATCATCTAGAGCTTGAAGTACTTCACATTGAGTACAGTGTGGAAGGTGAGTATTAAGTTGTAAGATCTGGGCATGAAAATTAGTTTTATGCTTCTTTCTCCAATAAGAATCGGTTTGAGTTCTCGTACTGGTAAGAAGGTTAATGATATATCTCCTTTTCAATCTCCAATAATTTTCTAAGCTTCGTTCAGTATAAGGTGACCGACCAAAAATCACCCATTCTACTAACTGTTGGGGATTCTTCAACAAGAAATTGAGTAATCCTTGTGCTTTCTTCTCCTTGTTGATCTTACCTTTGATGGCAATGTACAACCAATGAAAGGCACTTTCTGCTATATTCGGACTTTTTCCCACTGTTTTACAGAGTTGTCGAGTGAAGAATTCTTCTTTCGGATTAGTTCGGTAAAGATTCACAGCTTGCTTGATAATTTGAGGGGTGAGTAAGTGTTCTTGCTGGTTTTCTAGTGTTCTTATCCTCTGGTTAATCTCTTCTCGTTGGGTTTGGTCCGCACATCTGAGCACCACCTGATAACTTCTCATCACTCCTTTTGACGTGTTGGGAAGGAGAGCTTGTAGGTTGGTTGCTGTGTGTGTGACCATTTTGTCTCACTATCTAATCCGCAAAATGATATTTAAAGGCAAGAACTCATCCCGTCATCGGAGCTTTCCCTCTTCGTTGTCTATGTAGCCTTCCTGCGAAAGAAGTAACGAGGGCAATCATATCTACCACCAATTGTCTTCCACCCAACTGCTGCTCTACTTGGTTGATAGGGAGGAGTTTGGTCTCAAACGTTCTTTTTCTGGTGCTCTGGTAAGATTGGCTAACTTTTCACTCCTTAGTTACTAACGGTCAAATGGTTTTCCGCTAAACTTTAAATTGGTTCAGATTCTCTGTAATCTGAATAACTTTGAACGGGGACAATCTGTCATCACAAGTTAGAATTGGAATTGATACGGGCGGGACTTTCACAGATTATGTTATTGTAACTAACGGACATATTTCTGCATGGAAGACTCCTACTACTCCTACTGATCCAAGTGAGGGTATAATCTTTGGTTTCAACGAAATTATGGAAAAGCATCACTTTCAAAAAAATGATGTGGAAGTGATTGTTCATGGGACAACAATAGGAACAAATGCATTTCTAGAGGACAAATGTCCCCCTATTGCTTTCCTAACTACAAAAGGATTCAAAGACATAGTTGAAATTGGAAGACAACAAAGGTCAGAACTCTATAATCTTAAATTCAATCAGAAATATCCAGTTAATTTTCAAAAAGATGTTCTTTACGAGGTTGAAGAAAGAGTTGACAGTAATGGAAAGATTGTCAAATCTCTTGATCTTCGTTCGTTGGAAAATTCTTTACAGATGTTTGAGTCAAAGTCAGTTAAGAACTTAGCCATCTCCTTTCTTTTTTCTTTTCTCAATATAGAACATGAGAAGAGGGTTGCTGAATATTTTTCGGAGAAGGGTTACAATGTTTTTACATCTCATGAGATAAGTCCTCAAATCAAGGAGTATGAAAGGGCTGTTACAACAATCGTTAATGCTAAAGTTAGCCCAGTGGTCAATTCATACTTATCGAGATTGAAAAGTAAGCTAATAAATCTAGGAGTGGAATCTCCTCTACTTATTATGCAATCCAATACTGGAATGGCAGATGTTGTTTCGATAGGTAAATTGGGTATACAAACTCTTTATTCTGGGCTTGCGGGTGGAGTCTTAGCTGCAGCTGATAGTCTTAAACACTTAAACAGAACGCACTTAGTTTCTCTTGATATAGGGGGAACATCTACTGATGTTGCAGCTCTAATAAATGGTCCAATTGTTTTAAGATCAAGAGAATTTAGAGGTTTCCCACTAGTTGCAAGTATGGTGGATGTAGAAACAATAGGTAGTGGTGGTGGATCAATTGCAGACTTTAAAGATGGTTTATTATCTGTTGGACCAGAGTCTCAGGGGGCAAATCCTGGTCCAGCGTGCTACTCTCTAGGAGGAGATAAGGTAACCTTAACTGATGCAAATCTGTATCTGGGTTATGTTCATCAAGATAATTTTGCAGGGAGTTTGAATATAGATAAAGATAAAGCAACTCTACAACTCAATAATCTATTAAATGAAATCAAGTCATCACCATTCCCTCTTGAAATAGTGACCATAGATGAACTAGCATTATCTGTCAGGAAGATACTAAACAATAACATTGCTAATGCAATCAGGGTTGTGACAATACAAAGAGGATTAGACCCAAGAGATTTTGCTCTGCTAGGGTTTGGTGGAGCTGGTCCTCTACAAGCTTGGGAAATAGCTCAAGAGCTTGAAATGGACGGGGTTATTATTCCACCCTTCCCTGGTGTTTGGTCAGCTTTTGGACTTGTCTGTTCAGACATTAAACACGAACATACACAATCCTATCTTCAAACTAAAGATGAAGTAGATTTTACTGAGATGAATGAAAAACTTAAGGAAATCGAGGAAGATCTGAAAAAAGTTCTTACAAGTGAAGAGGTTGGAAGCGAAGATCAATTCTTTGATTATTCCTTAGATATGAGATATGTAGGTCAATCTGACTTTCTAACCTTATCTGTTACATTCCCAATTGATAAAAAACAACTAGAATCTGTAACTGAAAAATTTCAGTTGTTACATAATCAGAATTATTCTTGGTTTGATAAAGAACTCATAGTTGAGATAGTAAACTTATCTGTAAGGGGAGTTGGCAAAGTACCAAGAATAGAATTCACAAAGTTAGCTAAGGGTTCTGAAAATCCACCTGAAGATGCGATTAAAACAAACCGAAGGGTTAATTTTGATGGAGAATGGATAGATATTCCAGTTTATGATAAGCAAAAATTGCTATCAGGTAATGTTCTAGGCGGACCTTGTATTATTGATCAACTTGATACCACTACTGTAATTCCACCTTCAGTACTTGGGCGGATAAACAGTTTAGGATACATAATAATGGAGGAGAGAAAATGAGTTCTAAATTTAGTCTCATTGAGGCACAAGTCATTAATCAGTCATTGAAGAACGTAGCTTTAGAAACAGGTATCGTTCTTCAACGGTCAGCCTTTTCCCCCAATATCAGAGATAGATTAGACTTTTCAAGTGCTATAATGGATCACAAAGGCAGATTAATTGCTCAAGCAGAGCACATTCCAGTTCATCTTGGTGCAATGCCAGAGGGAGTTAAAGCTTTAATCAAACATTTTGGTGAGGATAACATCAAGGATGGGGATATTTACATTGCAAATAATCCTTATTTGGGTGGAACACATCTTCCAGACATATCTGTGGTTAAACCTATTTTCTTTGAAAGAACATTGGTAGGTTATATTGCAAATAGGTGCCATCATGCGGACGTTGGAGGTGTAGTCCCCGGCTCTATGCCCAGTGGAAAGTACACTTTAGAGGAAGAGGGATTTGTCATAGATCCAACCATACTGGAAAGAGATGGTGTTTTAAATCAAGAATGGTTTGATTATTTTCTTGACAATATTCGCGTTCCAAATGAACGGAAGGGAGACATACAAGCTCAATTAGCTTCTACAAAGATTGGTGAGAAAAAATTCCATGCTCTTTTGAAAAAATACTCTCTTGATAGGGTTCAGAAAATAATAGATTTCTTGAATAAAAGATCAAGAAGTGCTTCTTTGGATCTTGTGAAAACCATTCCTGAGAATGAAATTGTAACCTATACTGATTATATGGATAATGATGGAGTGACGGAAGAACCAATTGCAATTACAGCTGAAGTGCAAAGAAAGGGTGACAAACTTATTGTTGATTATAGTAAAACTGACCCTCAAGTAGATGGAAACATCAATGCTCCTTATGCAGTAACGCTCTCTGCAACATATTACATTCTTCGTTGTTTAGTTTCTAGAGACTATGCAACAAACTATGGGCTCTATGAAACTTTAGAGGTAATCACCAAAAAAGGTACCTTAGTGGATCCCTTGCCACCTGCTGGAGTAGCTGCTGGGAATGTAGAAACAAGTCAGAGAATAACAGATGTTATGATTGGATCATTTGCACAATTGTTCCCAGAAGAAGTACCTGCTGCAAGTAGTGGAACGATGAATAACATAATTATTGGTGGAATTAATCCTAAAGGTGTGCAATTTACTTACTATGAAACCATTGCAGGAGGGATTGGTGCAGGAAAGGATTACGTCCCTCCAAATGCTAAACACAGCCATATGACAAACACTAGGAATACTTCAGTGGAAGTTCTAGAACGATATTATCCTTTGCGAATACATGAATACTCAATTATACCTAATACTGGTGGCTCAGGAAAATGGCAAGGGAGTAATGGTGTCCGTCGTTCAGTTGAGTTGTTAGCAGAAAAAGCTGTACTATCAATACAAAGTGAAAGAAGAGAGCATTCTCCTTTTGGATTACTGGGTGGAGGAACTGGTTCTAAAGGTCGCAATATCTTGAGACAAGATGGTGAATCAATTTGTCTTCCATCTAAAATCACCAAGGAAATTAAGAAGGGTGATATAGTAATTATTGAGACTCCAGGTGGCGGTGGGTATGAAGTGGATTAACCATTTGGTGACATAACAATTTCTACACGAAACTTCTCTCCATCATCAGCTGAAGTGCTGCCTTTTTTGCCGGATAAATATATGTTTATCGTATTATTTTAGTATTATTCACTTTTGAATTGTACAGTCTAAAGCTCCTAAGTTATTTTCCACTGCATTTTTCTACTTTCACTAAATATATTAACAATACACTGCATAAAATTTAGATATGACTTAGGGATAGTTAGTTCATGGCTGAGAACAACTCTATACTTCTACTAGATTATGTGGGTGAAAAAAGCAACATTGCATTAATTACATTTAATCGTCAAAAAGCTTTGAATGCTTTCAATGACAAGATGCTAGATGGATTGTCTTCTTTACTCAAATCATTAAAAGAAAATAAAACTGTTCGAGCGATAATCCTCTATGCTGAAGGCAAAAGCTGGTCAGCTGGTGTGGATCTCAAATGGACTGCGTCTCTTGGTTGGAGAGTTATGACTGTAATTAGGAAAGGTCAAAAGGTTTTTTCCCAAATTGCAAATCATCCCACACCTGTGATTGCAGCTATTAATGGATATGCTATTGGAGGAGGAATGGAATTAGCTCTCTCTTGTGATATACGTATAGCTTCAGATAATGCTTTATTTGGATTAACTGAAACAACGATTGGTTTGAATCCAGGTTGGGGTGGTACTTATCATCTTCCTAAAGTTGTTGGGTTAAGTATTGCAAAAGATCTCATTCTGACTGGAAGAAAATTCTCAGCTGATGAAGCCCTTGAGATGGGATTGATTATTGAAAAGGTTCCTCTAGAAGAATTAAAAGCAAAAGCCATAGAGAAGGCAGAAGTAATTGTTAAAAATGCACCAATAGGATTAAGAGAAGCTAAGAAAGCAATCAAGAAAGGATTGTACTCTTCTCTAGACAGTGGCTATAGTGCTGAAAGGAAGGGAGCACGAACTTGTTTTAGGACTAAAGATATAAGAGAAGGAATAAAAGCTGTATTTGAAAAGAGAAAGCCTGAATTCAAAGGTGAATGATATCTATAACAACCTATAGGGTTTCCCATGAATCAAACAGAAGTAACAGCTGCAGAAGAGGAGTATCTAGAAACTTTCTTCTGGTTTTTTGAATATGGTACTAAAAACGTTAAAACCAACCAAATAGCTGAAATGATGAATGTAGATCCGAGTACAGTTACTTCAATGTTTAAGAAATTATCAAAAAAGGGATTTATTGAGTATAAACCATATTATGGTGCCAAGTTAACCTCTGAGGGAGAGGAAACTGCTAGAAAAGTTGTGAGAAAGCATAGGCTATCTGAAAGTTTTCTTGAATGGTTAGGTGTTCCATGGTCAAAGATACATGAAGAAGCATGTAAATGGGAACATGTTCTAACTGATGAAATAGCAGAAATGATCGAACAAAAATTGAAACCAGAGAAAACACCATATGGGGCAACAATACCCCAAAAGAAAGGCACTGAAACTAAAACAGAAACGAATAAACCACTAGCTCTTTTTAGTTCAGGAAGAAATATAGAAATTGTAGAAATAATTGAGCGAGCTATTGCTAGACATTTTCCTCATGAAGCAACTCTACAAGAAGTTTATATTGAATTAGAGGAAAAAGGGTTGAAACCTGGGACACAGTGGAAGATTATATCTACTGAAATCAGAGAGGAAGCTATTGTAGAGAACTGGTCACTTTCTTATGATTTAGATATGACTTTGGGAAACAAAGAGGGAAGAAAGACCAAAGTCCCATATTATCTAGTGAATATGATTTTGGCAAGAGAAATCTAAACCATTTATCTTCACAAGTTAATATAAGTTTTAACGATTAAGAAATAAAGATAGATTTATTGAAGAGAACAATATATGGAGATACTATCTATGCTCAATACTTCAATAACCTCCAAAATATATCCATCAGTACTAATCTTGCTTTTCCTTACTTCAAACGTAATGATTAGCCAGGGAAGCATAGAAGAATTAACAGATACAACTAGTATTCGTGGAAATCCTGTAATAATTTCTAATGGTGATTATTTTGATGCATATAATCTTTTTATTATTGAAAGAAGGAGTATGGTTGACTATACATCTGTGGATAAAACTCTTTATTTAACAGATATGGGAGGCAATATCATCATAGAAAAAGATATAGGACTTGATGGTTTCATGAGCGTTGAATTTCTCAATTCAACAACTCTTCTATATGGTAATTATTTTGGAGCTTTCTTGTGGAATATTGAAACTGATGAGACCGAACAATTAGGATTCAAAGGGCACCATGAATATGAAAGAAATGAAGCAAATGACACTTATTTTACTCTGCATCCTTATATAATTGAAAACCAAGGAACAGAATATTTGTATGATCAAATAGCAGAATATACTCCTAATGGAACTTTGGTCTGGAGTGTGAATATGGGCGATTTTATACCCTTTAGTCATTGGTGTCCTTATGAGGACTTAGAAATTGGAGGGGTTGCTGATGTCACACATGCAAATTCAATAAGCTACGATCAAGATCAAGATGTAATTTATGTCAGTTGTAGAAATACTAACACTTTTTACAAGATAGATCATAAAACAGGTTCTCTACTCTGGTCTCTAGGAGAGCATGGAGACTTTACAATGAGAGATATTTATGGAAACATAAAAGACATCCTCTTCTATCATGGTCATGCACTAGAGATAACATCTGAAAATTCCTTCATCTATTTTGATAATGATGAACACAATCAGACAGACAATTTGAATCATCATTCGAGGATTATTGAGATTATTATTGATGAAAATACAATGACTGCTAATACAACTTATGAATTTTCATCTCCTAAGAATTATCATACTGCTTGGTGGGGTGACGCAGACCTGTTACCCAATGGTAATAAATTAGGAACATTCGGGACACACGGGCATGAAGGAGAAACTACAATTGGGGCAAGATTGGTCGAAGTAAATAGCGAATCAGAAATTGTTTGGGAGATGTATTTTCCAAAAGAAGGAGATATTGCAGGAGGAGTTTACAGAATGGAAAGAGTATCACTTTCACCAATAATACAAATAGATCCATTGTATTGGATAAAATCTGGTGAAAAAACAATCATAAACTGGGAAGCTTTCTACAACTTTAGAAATAAATATCCAATGAATGGCAGCTATAAACTATATTTCGAGGAGGAATTAATAGAACAATCTGAACTTGATTTCAAGAAGTATTGGCAACCAACTTCATTGAGTGTAGATCTAGGCTACTTAGAAGATGGTAATTACAATCTAACTATAGTTATTAAAGATGAGAGTGGGCATCAAAACACTGAACAAATCAACGTACAAATATCAGAGAATCCTCCAGAAACTGTAAATAAATCAAGATTTCAGCCATTATATTTAGTGATACCACTATTTGTAGTATCTGCTATAAGTCTCAGAAGAAAAAAACTAATTTTTATGGCCAGATGATTAATTATTCCTCTTTCGATTTAGAAATAGGTCACAAGTAATTAGTGATATAATAACTATTGGAAGTGCAATTGTCAGAGTGATAAGCATATTAGTAGAGAATGGGTCAGTTTCTACATAATAACCTGCGAATACGATTAAATAGGTACTCACAGCAAAAGCTAGAAGTAACAGAATTCTAATTAGTATTGTAATTTTGAAGTCAGCGTTAGTGTCCTTCTTCTTCTTTCTAAGAAAGCCAAAACCCATTGCTGCAGCTATAGTGAAACCACATCCGATAGTAATTATACTTGCTGAAATCAAAGCTGCAATTCCAATTATCAGAAAAACAACAAAAGCTACAACACCAGCAAGTACCATACCTACTGCAGTGTACATGTATACTTTGTAATCTTCAGGTGTTCCAAACATCCTAGTCATTAACTTTGTTAATTAAGTATGGACTATAAATCATTTTAGATTATTTTGTCTGAAATTAAAAATAAAAAGGAGGAAGTACCTAGTTTTCACTAAGTTTCCAGAGAATTCTTTTTGGATTGTCTTCTAAGGTGACACCAGCATGCTTTAGCTCATCTCTTATTTTGTCACTCATTTCCCAGTTCTTCTCTTTCCTATATTCACCACGGATTTCAACAAGAAGTTTAACTAGTTTTTCAACTAAATCCATTGATAGGTAACTGTTAAAATCTTCATATAAGCCGAAAACTGATCTGAATTCATTGAATAGTTCATCAGCTTTGTTAATAACAGCTCCATTAATTTGGTCTGCTTTTCGAAGATAATCATTAACTTCCCTAGAATAATCAAAGACTACAGCAAAACCATTAGATGTGTTGAAATCTTCATCCATCGCTTTGACAAAATCCTCTCTAGCTTTGGTGATTTTTTCTAGTAACTCTTTATCTAAATCCGATAGAGCACTTTTATTCACTGTTGTTTCGGTTGCATAATTCTTGGTTAGTAAAATAACATCAAACAACCTGTCCGATGTTATTTGAGCTTGATCTATTGCATCCTCAGTAAAAATGATTGGACTACGGTAATGGGTTTGAAGGACAAACAAACGCACAGCATCTGTAGAATAATGTTGGAGTAAATCCACAATATTAACAAAATTGCCTAGAGATTTACTCATTTTTTCCTTATCGATATTGATGTAACCATTATGGAGCCAATAATTGGCAAATGGTTTTCCTGTAAGTGATTCAGATTGAGCAATTTCATTCTCATGATGAGGAAAGATGAGATCTTGACCACCACTGTGGATATCTAAAGTGTCACCAAGATAGATTCTGGACATGCAAGAGCATTCTAGATTCCAGCCTGGCCTTCCTTTACCCCAAGGTGATGACCAACTTGGTTCACCTGGTTTTTCATTCTTCCATAGTGCAAAATCTGCAGGAAACCTTTTATTGGGATTTTTGGTATCTTCTGTTCCCTCTTGAAGAACATTTTCTAACTTCTGATTTGATAGTTTTCCATATTCTTCGAACTTTCTGACATCAAAATAGACATCCCCATTACTCTCATACGCATATCCTTTTTCTATTAACCCCTCAATGAACTCAATCATTTGGTTAATGTGGAGCATAGCTCTAGGATGTACTGTGGCAGTTTTGAGATTTAAATTAGCCATATCTCGTCGGAAATAGTTTAAATATTCTTCAGCAACCTCTAATACTGCTCGTTTTTCTTTATTTGCTACTTCGATCATTCTATCTTCGATATCTGTGAAGTTCATTACATATACCACCTTGTATTTTTTATACTCAAGATATCTTCGAATAGTATCAAAGGCTATAGCAGATCTAGCATGGCCTAAATGCATGAGACCATTAACTGTTGGTCCACAGTTATACCACTTCACAACACCAGGTTTAATAGTCTTGAACTCTTCAAGTAGACGTGTAAGAGTGCTATAAATTTTTATCATAAATTAGTTACAAAATCGGCTTAAAAAAGCGTTTCGCTTTAACAGAAGTTAAAATAATTTAGCTTCTAGTCCTTTTTCACTCTAAAAAAATATATAGAACCCGTTTTATTTTAGATAGAAGAAAATGACTATATTGGTAACTGGAGCTACTAGTGCAGTGGGATATTTTATTGCTAAGAAATTAAGAGAAGAATATCCAAAAACAGAAATCAAAGCATTAACTCGGTCAGACAAAAAATATCCTGCTTTAGAAGAGTTAGGTATCAGTTTCGTTAAAGGAGATTTAACGGACAAAGAATCTCTACTAAAAGCATTAAGTGGAATAGATGATGTCTATAATGCTGCTGGAGAAGCTAGAGATAATATTCCCTCAAGATTATATTACGATGTTAATGTGACAGGTACAAAAAATTTGCTTGAAGCATTTATTGAGAACAATGGGAAAAAATTCTTACATATAAGTACAGTTGGCATTTATGGTTACAAGGTAAAAAATCAACCAATAAAAGAGGATCATCCAAAAAAATCTGATCACCCTTATCATGAAACTAAATGGATAGCCGAGAAATTAGTTTTCAAGTATGCACGAGAGCATGGTTTTTTTGCTTCAGCAGTTAGACCACCTTACATTGTTGGCCCCAAGGATAGACAAGTAGCACCTAAAATTTTTAATTACCTCCTGAAGGAAAGAAAGATACCTCTTGTTGGAACTGGTAAAGCTGTTGTTTCTTTTGTTCATCATAAGGATGTAGCTAGAGCTTTAGTTATGTGTGGAGCTACAGAAAAAGCTAATGGTGAAGCTTTTCATGTTATTGGTTCAACTTGTACTGCTCGGGAGTTATTTGAAATGGCAGGAGAAATTACTGGAAAAGAACCTGTATTTGAAGAAATAAGTTTCCCACTAGCGATAACTGCAGCTGTTTTTAGTGAAACAATGGCTAAAATAAAGAAATCAACTCCAAAAATATCCCGTAGAAGAGTAAATCAATTCAGTAGGACAAGAGTATATAGCTTAGAAAAAATTAACCAGATAGTGGGTTTTGAACCTGAATATTCTATTAAAGATTCTTTTCAAGATGCCTTTAACTGGATGAAAGATCAGAAGCTAGTATGAATTATTTGATATCATTCCTCAAAACCATATTTCTTTTCTATTACATATACTGACTTTTGCTTAATTCTAGTAAAAGAACGAAATCTGAATAAATGAAAGAATCCAACAAAAAGCCGTTTGAAACCGTAACTTGATTTTCCTGTTAATCTTGGTCTATGATTGACTTCTATTTCTGCAATTCTGAAACCTTTACTGGTAAGAATTGTTGGGATGTATCTATGTGCACCTTTTGTTAATTTTAAATCCGAAACAGCTTCTTTTCTGTAAATTCTCAGCATACAATTATTATCATGGATTTTACTTCGATTAATTACCCTATTTAGAAAATTGTAAATTTTCGAGCTAGTTTTTTTAAGAAATTTATCATTACGTTTAACTCTCCAACCACAAACAAAGTCATATTCTTCTGTTAAGGCACTGATTAGATTAGGAATGTTATTTGGGTCATCTTGGCCATCTCCATCAAGTGTGATGATGGAATCTCCTTCTGCATTGTCAAATCCAGCTGAAAGAGCTGCACTTTTACCATAGTTTTTTTTAAATTGAATAATACGCAGTTTTTCTTCCTTAGATTTAAGTGAAAGAAGCTTATCCAAGGTAGTGTCCTTCGACCCATCGTCTACAAAGATTATCTCAAAATCAGTTGTTACCTTCTGCAATATCTCTTTTAGTTCACGGTATACAGGTATAACGTTACCTTCTTCATTATGGACTGGAATAATTGCAGAAACCATCATTTCAAAATCCTTATTCTATTTGAAAACAAAAACCTTTCTTTAATCATTAACTCTGAAAGGTAAAGGTGGTGGACCAGTCGGGACTTGAACCCGAGGCCTCATCGGTGCAAGCGATGCGATCTCCCAACTGATCTACTGGCCCATGTTGGATTGTCTTCCCTTCCTCCTTTTTTTAACATTTCGATATCGAAAAGATTTGTTTTAGTATAAACCTTTGAAAATTTAAGTGAAAACTACTTTTTTTGATAATAGGCTGGTATTACACTTACCGACAAAAATCAGTTTACAGACTCCCGACAAAAATCCTAAATTTAATGATTAGTTGTCTTTCAGCCGTTTAAAGCCCCGCCCCATAGTTTCCAATGGAAATGGTGGTTCTTCGGAGATTCAGCCCCTCTTCTTAACGAATCCACATCTAAGGAAAAAATAATTTTTTCTATTAGATTTCTTGTGGAACAATGAATCATTAAGTAAATATATTAGATGATTTTAAAAGTAAATATTATCTCTGTATAAATAGGAAAAACTCCGAAGAATAGGTGATGATGATGGTAACAATTAGCGAGGCACAAAAGAAACTGCTTGAACTCATTAACAGTAGAAACAGTGTAAAACAATTAGATGTAATGAATATTCCAAAAACTCCAAGCAGAATAATGGGAGAAAAAATGTTGAATGCTTTTGCTAGCCAAATATTAGATGACTGTGAAGGTTTAGAATGTGATCCAACTATTGAGGATGAATTAATTGAGAGTCTTCTCAGTACTTTAGCATTAGCAGGCGTAGTAGGAATCGATTTAGAAAGAAAGTTACTCGAAATATTAGGATTAATGGAAATAGTAACAGCTGATAGTTCATAAGAACAAACAAAGTAAGGTCTCTGTCGAAGGGAGGGAGTCATCATCATTTTGCTATTATGAGCGATGAAAAAATCTAAATAAACTGTTTTTAAAATGGGTTTGATGATTGGTTTAAAACGTGGTACAGTTCTGTTAAAACCATATAATCTACAGTGGAAAGATTTTTTCAAACAGGAAAAAGAGTTAATGTCAGCAGTGATAGCTGATTTTCTAGTTGATATCCAACACATTGGAAGCACTGCCATTCCAAACTCTGTAGCTAAACCAATAATAGATATCGCTGTTGCTATTGATTCACTTGATAATATTGAGAAAATCATTATTCCTCTAAAAAATGTTGGTTTTATCTATAGGGGAGAGCAGGGAATCCCAGATAGACATATGTTTGTGAAAGGGGGAGAGAATTATAGAACCCATCATCTTCATGTTATGCTAAAAGGTCATTATGAATGGGATAAACATATTCTGTTTAGAGATTTTTTGAGAAAACATCCAAAAGAAGTAGAACAATATTCTGAACTTAAACAGAAATTAGTTCTTAAATATGGAAATGATAGAGAAAAATATACAGAAGGCAAATCAGATTTCATACAAAACATAATTGAAAAAGCAAAGAGTAAACTGTAATGAAGTAATAGAAGAAAAAGATGGAGCCTCGGAAGGGAATTGAACCCTCGACTAATTGATTACAAGTCAATCACTCTACCACTGAGTTACCGAGGCAATACTTTGCAAGGAGTTTTGATGATATTCGTATAAAAAATATTTTGATTGTTACTATCTTTTATCCAAGACTGATTTTCTCACGGATATCTATCCTTCCAACCGTTAGATAAGGTCTAGCCGCTACAATCTGAATATCTTCTACTCGCATAAATCCAATTTCCATATTTCTATATTTTTCATTTATCACATGAATTAAATTTCTGGCTTCAGTTGTTTCTATTCTAGCTAAAGATATGTGGGGAATATAAAATGGGAAGTATTTTTCCAAATGTGGAAACTCTTCAAAAATCTTATTAAAGATAGATTCTAGAACCTGATTCTTATCGAACACTTGTGCAAAAATGATTCTTTCAAAGCAATTAATTCCTTTGATTTCTAATTCAAAAGGTGAAAAATTATTTGCAACCCTTGTCATTTTTTCACTGATTTCCTTGATTTCTACTTGGTCCTCCCAGCCAAATTCTTTTAGAGTAATGTGAAAATATATGGGATGAAAATAAGTATGTCTGTGATCAATCCTATCGAAAGCAGCTTGAATTTGTTGGAGGTTTTCACAAAGGGAATGAGGAACCTTAACAATAGAGGCTAGAAAAGGAGGATTGTTTTTATCATAGAGTTTTTTTCCAGAGTAGATTACACTATCATCAAAAAGAGGTACTCTATCTTCTAACAGAATTTTACTATAATGCTCCCAATTCTTCTCAAACAACTCTTCCTGAGCACTAATATCCATATTTACTCTAGTAAACTGACGGTTCCTTGCTGATAATTCTTCCTATGAGAAATTCTAAAAAATTAGGCAAAAGGATATAAAAAAGAAGAAATAACATTATTTTTGATGAAAATAGAAGTAAGAAATCCAGAATCATTCACAGATTTAACATCTGAATTTCAAAAATACATAGATGATGATGATACTGGAGGAATTTTATGTGCCGTTTACAAGAAGGGAGATCTGGTTTATTGTAACAAATTTGGTTGGAAAGACAAAGGAGATAAAATTTCTATTGCCTTCGATGATATCTTCCGAATACATTCTATGACTAAGCCAATTACATGTTTAGCAGCATTAATACTACACGAAGAGGGAAAATATGAGTTAAATGATCCATTAGAAAAATATCTTCCTGAGTTCAAGAATATGAAAATACTAAAATCATATAACCATGAAACGGGTGAAATTGAATTAGAAGATATTAAGAATCCCATAACTATAAAACAGCTTTTCACACATACATCTGGACTTAGCTATGGTTTTTATCCTAGTATACCCGCTGACAAACTATATGGGGAGAAGTTTGGTTTTACTGGCGAGAATAGAATAAAGTCTGTATTAGAAGAACATCAAAGAATTGGAACTTTAGAGAATTTTGGCAAACGTTTAGCGAGTCTTCCTTTAATTTCAGAACCAGGATCACGTTTCTGGTATGCTTTTGGCCATGATGTCTTGGGTTTATTAATCGAAAAGTTTTCTGGAAAGGCATTTGACGTATTTCTTAAAGAACGTATTTTTGATAAGATTGGTATGAAGGATACAGATTTTTACGTTCCTCTTGAAAAACAAGATAGATTTGTGGAAGTATATACAAAAGATCAGGAAAGCAACTTAATTGAAATAACTGATTCTATAGCAGAGGGTTATAACCACAAACCAATATTCTTGTCTGGAGGAGCAGGTTTGGTTTCAACTTTAGAAGATTATCTTAAATTTTGTATAATGATGTTAAATGGCGGACAGTATAATGGTAATAAAGTCATCTCAAAGAAAACAATTGACCTGATGTCATCAAACCAATTACCTGATGGTAAGAGTTATCTAGAAATGCAATTCTTTCAACCTGAAGATTCTGAGATAATTAAGCGAAATGAAGGATTTGGTTTTGGTCTAGGTGTAGTAGTTAAAACAGCTGAAAATATGCATAAATGCGCTATTGGTGAATATGGTTGGGCTGGAGCTTTAAATGTCCTTTTCAGAATAGATCCAACAAATCAGTTGGTTACGGTTGTTATGACACAATACTGCCCAGTTGACAATAATTGGATACTTCCAATTGAAACTTTCAGAATTACTGATTTAGTTTACAATGCTCTAGAAAAAACTTAGTTAATAAAATTAGAGAACAGAAAAAAAGGTTTAAAAAGAAAAAGGAAGTAGAACGAATGTAACCAAAAGGATGCCGTTGTAGCTCAGTCTGGTGGAGCAATCGGCTGTTAACCGATCGGTCGTAGGTTCAAA
Source organism: Candidatus Heimdallarchaeota archaeon (assembly GCA_021399345.1). GTDB lineage: Archaea > Asgardarchaeota > Heimdallarchaeia > Heimdallarchaeales > Heimdallarchaeaceae > UBA460. The sequence continues at coordinate 35,371 of JAAFKI010000154.1, read as the reverse complement.
TCCTACCAGCGGCGCCATCCTTCCTTCTTAATTACAATTATTGTTTCAATTTTTTTGTGTTTTTATACTCTTTTCTTCATATCCTTCTGAAGTTAGCTTGCCTACTCTGCTTGGTGGTTCAGACGTTGCATTCTTATTAATGATATGGCAAGCTTAGTAGCGCTAGCTTCCTTTTTCCATCTAACTTATTTCTGTTAGAGTTGAGTGTTATCTTGATTTGCATATTGAATCCAAGGTTTTCAAGAATAGCCTGATTTCTTCTATTGTATTGTAGTGAACTAAACTAATTCTGATAATCTTCTGCTTATTATAGATATCTTGAGCATATGAATAATAGTGACCTGCGCGAGCAGCTATCCCTCCTTCCTTCCAAAGGCGTTTAACTACTTCTTCTTCAGGAATGTTTTCTACTTCAAAGGAAAAGGTTGGGTCTCTTTCGTCTAATCGGTTTAGGTCAGTCAATCCGTATACTGTTACTTTTGGCATGTCTAGCAAACCTGGGATGTCATCAAATCCAGTAAGGATGGCTTTGGAAAATTCTGTTTCGTACTGTTCTATTGCATCCATTGCAATCTTCAATGCACGCTTATTTTCATCAAAATTCGAGAATTCATTTTCGTACTTGGATTGAACTTCTTTTGATAACCAAAGAAAATGATCAATAACACCACTAAAAGCTGCGAATGTTGTTTGATTCCTAGTTCCCCACTCGAATTTGCCAGGAGAAGTTTTGGGAGCTGTTCTTACCTTGAAAGGTTGAAGATTTTCAAGATGCTCTTTTTTACCATAGAGAAAACTACCATGAGAAGTAAAGAGTTTGTATCCTGAAAAAACAAGAAAGTCACAGTCTAAAGCTTGAACATCAGTTGGGCCATGAGGAATGTGATGTACTGCATCCACTATAAAGTGTGCACCAACTTCTCGTGCCAATTTTCCAATCTTTTCTAAAGGACTTTTTGTTCCCAGCATGTTCGAAGCAGCTGTAATGGTAACAATTTTTGTGTTAGAATCTATCAATTCTTGTAAGTGATCCATATTGAGTGTACCTTCTTCCATGTTCAGCTTGGCAAATCGAACCTTCTTGATTTTTCCACGTTTATTCAGTTCTACCCAAGGGTCTACGTTAGTATAATGCTCATAATCTGTTGTAACAACATTTTCATTACCAGTAAGTTCTTTGCCAAGAGCGTAGCTTAAGTTAAAGAGCAATGAAGTCGCAGATTCTCCAGAGATGATAGTTGATGGGTCGGGAGTGTTTAAGAAATCTGCTACCGATTGTCTCCCCGCAAGGATAATTTCACTTGCTTTTCTGGACTCGTCAAAAATACCACCTACATTAGCACTCCAATTGATTCGAGCTTCAGTTTCAGCTTTTGCTGCTTTATCAACAACAAGTGTTGCTGTACCATTATCAAAGAAAGCACGCTTCCGTCCATTGAAATCAGAAACTGCTCTAGGAAAGGCTGTTCTAATTTGCTCAATTAATTCTTTATCAAACATCATCTAAATGACATTTGATTCACAAATAGTTTAAAAGTTTCTTACATAATCACTTAATCGTTCTAGAAACTCTATTCTTTCTTCTGGCTTGATATCTCCTCTGGATAGATCAAAAATGACTCTATGAATTCCATTTTCTTCATAATCGTTAACTAATTTTTCCAGATTCGTATCTCTGTAAATGTCAACATGAACTGATAAATAGAAATCTCTACCATTTAATCTATCTTGATAAGGTGCAATTATCTGTTTGATTTCCTGCCCACTTGCACCAGCTGGATGTAACCCATCACCATATACTATTGCTGTTTCTATCATATAGTCAGATGTTCCTGCGACAATTAAGGGTAATTTGGAAAGTTCAGGTCTTAAAGGCTGGAAACATACGTTTTGGAATTGATAATAATTTCCTTCAAATGAAGTTTCACCATTCCATAAGGCTCTTATAATCTGAAGACATTCTCGAAGTTTGCTTCCTCGTTTCTTGTAATTTTCTCCAAGAAAGCCAAATTCAGATTCATTCCATCCCGCACCGAATGTCATTACAATTCTTCCATTAGTTAAATAATCTAAAGTAGCTAACTGTTTAGCAACAATAATGGGATTCCTTATAGGAAGAACTAGAGTAGAAACTCCAAATTTAATTTTATTTGTATGTCCTGCGAGAAAAGCTATCGTTGTTAAGGGTTCAGCAATATTATTGTAGAGTGCAGTAGTAGTATTTCCATAGATTGTCAAACCTTTTTCATCAGATTGCATGATATGATCAACAGTCCAAAGAGATTCAAAACCTGCTTTTTCTGCAATTTTAGCAGTTTCAATTAATAAATCTCTTTCTAAATTCATGTCAAAGTTTTCTAATGTATAACCAAATTTCATTTTAATCACCTGAACTATTTTTAATAACAGATATCTTTACCCTTGACATTTTCATACACTCTTCTAGTTATCAATTAGTAAGATACATAGGCAGTTATAAACTAAAAGGCAGTTATAAACTAAAGGTTAAAATCAAGTAATCTTTTCATGTCAATAATGAGTGAAAAAGAAGTAAGTGTTCTTTGTATCTGGAAACCAAACGATATTTTAAGAAATTATCTGGAAGAAGGACTAAAAGTATATCCCAATGTCAATCTAGTTTTTCCTGAAGATCTTTCTGAACAAAATTTGCTAGAACTTGTTCCAGAAGCTGATATAATAATGGGGTGGCGTCCCTCTAAAGAATTACTTAATGCAGCTACCAAGCTTCAACTTTTCATTAATCCAGGAGCAGGAGTACAACATCTTGTTCCTCTTTTCAGAGAAGTAACAACAAATAGAAAGATAACTTTAGTCAATGGACATGGTAATGCCTACTTTACTGCACAACATGTTGTAGCAATCTTATTGGCTCTAATGAACAAGGTGATTCTTCACCATAATTGGATGGTTGAGGGTCATTGGAGAAGAGGTGATTCATTTGCTACTTCTATACCTCTACGTGGAAGAAAAGTAGGTTTACTAGGATATGGAGCAGTTAATAGATTAGTACACACTTTTCTGTCTGGATTCGATATCGATTTTTCCATTCTAAGAAATAATTGGAGCAAACAAATAAAACCTTTAGTCACTCCTGCAGAGCAGTATTCTTTTGAGGACCTTCCGAAATTCCTGAGAGAAATTGATATTCTAGTTGTTGCCTTACCTTTAACATCTGTAACCGAAGGTTTAATCCAAGAAAAAGAACTTGAATTACTAGGGGAAGATAGTTTACTTGTTAATGTAGGTAGAGGGTCAATCATTGATGAGAAGAGCTTATTTGAAGCCTTGAAGGAAGGCAAAATAACTGGTGCTGCTATCGATGTTTGGTATAATTATCAACCAGAAGAAGATGACAAAGGGAAAAAATATCCTTCCTCATATCCTTTTCATGAACTAGACAATGTCATTTTGTCCCCTCATAGAGGTGCATCACCTATGGGTGATCTAAAAAGATGGGATGAACAAATAGAAAATATACGTAGATTTGCAAAAGGTAAAAAGAAATTCTTGAATGAGGTAAATCTTGAAGAAGGCTACTAATTTTTACGTTTCTTTTTCTCTTTTCTATTGAAGATAATAACAAAAGGAAAACCTAAGGAATAGAGTAACAACTCAAATAGAAACGATCCATTCTCTGGTGGTAAACCCTTTAGTCTACTTTCAAAAGCATCTACTGTATTTCCAAGTAAGTTCCCTATTGTAACCATATCTATGTATAGTTGAATGTCTCGAGCCTTTTGTTCACCATAAAATTCCAATAATTTCTGTTTTGCGTCTTCTGCTGGTGATCCACCTGATTCAGCATAGTGTTGGGCATAAGCAAGACCTATAACTTCATCAGGGTCACAAGAGCCGAAATCGTACCTCATAATCTGTTCTATCTCTTCTTCTGTACACCCAAGATTTAATGCTGATTTTGTATGACCCCATTCACAATATCTACAACCATAAACAGCTGTTACAGCTAACATAATTCGCTCTCTGAACTGTGGAGACAGTCTCTCTGATTTCCTAGATTCTTTAATCTGAGATCTATTTCTGAATATTTTGGAAGCATCTCGCCTGAATGCTTTGAAAGTATAAATTCGTTTCTTGAAATATTGTGACCCATGCATTAGGGTGTTTTTATCGAATAAAGTTAAAAGACTCTCTATTGTTCAGAGTTAATTCAAAAATAAAAAGAAAAGAAAAGAAAAAAGTAATAAATTAAATTTCTGGAAAATGACATGAAACGTAGTGATGTGGTTCTATTTCCTCTAATTCAGGAGTAACTTTCGAGCATATCTCTTGAGCCTTGTAACATCTTGGGTGAAATGGGCATCCTGTAGGAGGATTAATTGCACTTGGAACATCGCCCTCAAGAATTATACGATCCATCTTTATACGAGGATCTGGACGAGGAATAGCTGATAGCAAAGATACTGAATAGGGATGAGCTGTCTTACGGAACAATTCTCCTGTTGGACACATTTCCATGATTTTTCCTAGGTACATTACGGCTACTCTATCTGAAACATGTTTGATAACACTGAGATCATGTGCAATAAACATGAAAGTTAGATCGAAATCCTTTTGCAAATCATGTAGAAGATTCAAGATTTGTGCCTGTACTGAGACATCAAGAGCTGAAACTGGTTCATCTAATAAAATTACTTCAGGATGAATTGCTAAAGACCTTGCAATACCTAATCTTTGTCTTTGACCACCACTGAACTCGTGAGGATATCTTAAAGCATGGTAATCTTCTAATCCTACCTTTGCAAGAATTTCAAGGACTCTTGATTCTTTTTCTTCATAGAGCATATCTGGATAATGTATATCAAAAGGCTCTTTGATTAGATCAAGAACCATTCTCCTTGGATTCAAACTGGAATAAGGATCTTGGAAAACCATCTGTAATTGACGTTTAACAGCTAGTTCTTCTTCACGAGACATAGGTTGGAAGATGTCTATTCCTTTGAAATAAACAGAACCCTCGGTAGGTTCTTCTAACTTGACAGCAACTCTGGCTGTTGTACTTTTGCCACAGCCTGATTCACCAACTAGACCCAGAGTTTCACCCTTGTTAAGAAATAGGTTTACACCATCAACAGCCTTAATATTTGCAACCACTCGAGAGAAAAGGATTGACTGTTGACTTACAGGAAACCATTTCTTTAGGTTATCAAGTGTTAATATAGATTGTGTTTTTTGGTCCCAATTGGAGAAGAGATCAATTGTTTCATATTCTTCAAGTGAAGTCATTTATGCTTCCTCCTTTACAGCTTTTCTACTTTCACGTATAGATTCCATATCTATATGCAAATCTAGTTCCTCGAAATGATGACAAGCAACACGACGACCCTTGCCGAACTTAAATTCAGGAGGTCGAACACGAGAACAAATTTCAGTTGCATATTTACATCTTGGATGGAAACGACATCCCTTTGGGGGATTAATCAATCTTGGTACATTACCAGGAATTGTTTCAAGACGTGTCTTGTCTTTTTCCAGAGATGGAATACTCTCAAAGAGTGCATATGTGTATGGATGTTTGGGATCAAGGAATATATCATCTGTTGGCCCAGATTCAACCACACGACCACCATAGAAAATATGAACTCGTTTTGTAGTTTCTGCAACAACTCCAAGATTATGAGTAATGAGCATCATAGCTAACCCTAGCTTTTGTTGCATCTCTTTGATGATTTCAAGAACCTGTGCTTGAATTGTAACATCTAAAGCAGTTGTAGGTTCGTCAGCAATCAAAAGACTGGGTTGAAGAGCAAGTGCTCTGGCTATAAGGATTCTCTGACGCATTCCTCCACTAAATTGGTGAGGATAATCAGTAATACGTTTTTCAGCTTCAGAAATTCCTACTAGATCCAGAGTTTCAATAGCAATCTCTAGAGCTTCTTTCTTATCACATCTTCTATGCAAAGCAATGACTTCAGTCATCTGATCAGATACTTTGAAGATTGGATTCAAGCTTGTCATAGGATCTTGGAAAATCATAGCTATTTCTTTACCACGTATCCTTCTCATTTGAAGATCAGGTAAATCAAGAAGGTTTACACCCTTGTAAATTATTTCACCAGCAACAGTTTTACCATTTTTAGGTAAGATACGCAAAGTGGAGTGGGCAGTGACAGTTTTACCACAGCCTGATTCACCAACAATACCAACTGGTTCACCATAATTAACATCGAAGGAAACACCATCTAAGGCTTCAACGACACCTGATTCAGTGTAAAAATAGGTGTAAATATTTCGTAAGTCTAGTATTTTTTTATTTTGTGCCATTGTATCACTCTCTTAACCTTGGATCTAGCGCATCTCTTAATGCGTCTCCTAGCAAGTTAAATGCCAGTACAACAAAGAATATTGCGAATCCTGGTAGAAGCGCTAATTCTGGGTTCGTTTTCAGAACCGTTTGTGCTTCATTAACCATCTGTCCCCAAGAGATCGTCGTTGGACTCCCTAAACCTAAAAAGGTCAATCCTGCTTCTGAGAGAATTCCTCCAGCAATAGATATTGTTGCAATAACGATGATGGGGGCTAAAATGTTAGGTAGTATATGAACCAAAATGATTCTCCGATTACTTGCTCCTAATACTCTTGCAGCATTTACATAATCTAAGTTGTATATCTGCTTCGTGTTAGCCGTAACTAACCTACATAATCCTGCCCAACCAAATATTCCCAGTACAATTATAATAACTATTGATTGTGGTATCCGTCTCAAAAATACTAATCTTCCTCTTCTGATGAATGAAACTGCTAGAATTGCTATTACAAGAAATGGTAGAGCAAGAAACATGTCTGTAATTCTCATAATTACTTCTTCAGTCCATCCTCTATAGTATCCAGCAAGGGCACCTAATGTCACCCCTATTAAAACAGACATGACAGTTGAGAATAGTCCTACAGTTAAGGATACTTCACTACCAGCGAGTAACCTTGAGAATTCATCTCTTCCAAGAATATCTGTTCCTCCAGGATACTTTAGATTTGGATTAGCTAAAGAACCACCGCCATTCCATGCATCAAACAGGGGGGTAGTTCCTACAGGACTAAAAGGCATCAAGATTGGATAAATAATTGCTAAAAGTGTAATTCCAACTACGAGAGTAGCTGATAAGACTGCAACTTTGTTTTTCCTATATCTTCTCCAAACAAGTGTCCATTGAGAAGGACTTCTTTCTCGAAGAGTTCCATCTTTTGCAATAATCATCTCCTTCTTACCAGTTACCTTCTTGTAATACCTCCAACCTACCTTTACACCAACCCATACTAATGCAACAATTATTACATAGATGAAATACGCGTATGGAGATCCAATTGGTCCTAGTCGAACACCGTCTACACTCATGGAAACTCCGAATGCCATAAGACCATATGGTAATCCAATTCCAAATATTAAGAAAATACCTAAGAATTGTACGATATAGTTAAGGTAGTAGTGCTGCCAGAGCACAGCTAGCGCTCCGGCCCAAGACATAGATCTTGGTAATCTTTTTTCTACTAAGTAATTATTAAGTCTTTTAGAAAAAGACCCTTTTTGTGTTTTCTTAGTTTTTTGCAACTCATATCACCTGTTTATCATAGTTCTATACGAGGATCTACCGCAACGTAAGCAACATCTGTTATCAAATTACCTAGTAAGATAAGTAACGTTAGGACTGCCGTCGTACCCAAGACCATTGGGAAGTCCAAAAGAAGCACCGCACCTACATACTTGAATCCTAAGCCAGGCCATGTGAAGAGTGTTTCAGTAATTGGGGCCCCAGCTAAAGCTGTAGCCATAAACAACCCAATATAGGTTACTACAGGGATCAAAACATTTCTGAATGCATGTTTCCATGTAATGGTTCTTTCAGATAATCCATTTGCTCTTGCAGATAAGACATAATCTTGTCTAAGAACTTCAAGCATTGTTGACCTAACTAATCTAGTATATAGGGCTAAGAAAGCGAATGTCAAAGTAATAGTTGGTAAAGCCATATGAAGGAGTGAATCCCCTAATCTTACACCTACATTATTCCAAAATCCACCAACACCGCCCCACTGCCCTGACCAGAATAATTGCCAGTTCGTTTGACTAAATACAGGCGTCGGCGTCGGTATTCGGTGAGCTTTTGCAGCTGGGAACCATCCTAAACCATATCCGCTGAATATATAAATCAATAATAAACCAAACACAAAAATTGGCATTGAGAGACCTAAGAGTGCGAAAGAACTAGCGGCTGAATCAATCCATGTGTTTTGATTCTTTGCTGCCAAAACACCCAAAGGTATCGAAATAATCAAAGCTAGTGCAAATGATGCTAATTGAAGCTTTAGAGTTTCCCAAATTAATCCACCAATCATATTATTAATTGATTGACCTGATTGGAAACTTATACCCATATCACCACGTATGAGGTTGTAAAACCAGGACACGAATTGAACATAAACGGGCTGATCTAAACCAAGTTTTTTAGTAAGATTTATCCTATCTTGTTCCGTTACTCTTTGTTTTCCAAGTAGTAACAAGGCTACTGGATCACCCATTCCGTTTACCATTACAAACGTCATCACACATATTGCAATGAAGAGAGGAATAAGAGTTAATAATCTACGGGTAACGTAAGTAGTTAATCTTAATGATGCTATGTTTTTTACCCATCTAAGAACACCAGTATCACCAATTCTTCTTGACATTTTGGAGCTGGTTGTTTGTTGCCAATTGACTGGTAGAAAAATACCAGTTACCATCATTAATATTCCAATAGTGAATATGTAGAATCCAGGTCCAATTAAACCTGTTAAACCAATGTCAAAGTAAGATGGTGAAGTATCATTCGGGTTAAACGTAACAGGCGCCGTTGAGGCTGCAGTTTGTCCCGTTACTAAAGCTTGATATCTTTCAGCTGCTATAGCCATTGTCCGGCTCATTGATAGAATAGCGATTACCAGGGCCATAAGTAAAAGAATACCTGCAGCAATATCTGCAAATGTACCCCTCGATTTAAAGCCACCACTTTGGAAAACCTGACCTAGAACAACAGCAACTACGGCAAAGATTAGTATAAACCACAAAGCTGCAGCAAGAATAACAACACTACTAGGTATTTCAGCTTCCAGGAATCGTTCTTGAGCGATGTTGTTTGCACTACTGTAAGTTAACATTTTATAATCGATTTTGAAACCGAAGATTCGTACTAGTGTACCTGATGAATCATACTGAGATCTGGGTCTTACTCTAAAGATTTCTAGATCTGATCCTACAACATATGCATATCCGTCTTTTACGAATATTCCATATATCTCTCCTGTAATTTCCTGTGAGCCTACAATAGTTAGTTCTTCTGGATTTATAATTGAAACAATTTGTATTCCAACAGTCGAATCAACAATATATGCATGTTCATTTTCAATATGTATTCCATTGACATTTCCTTCAATATAATAAGAACTAGTGAGAACGGGAGATTGAGGATTACTTATATTTACTACTTGTATGCCAATATTTTCACCAACAATGTAAGCATAACTTCCTAAAACAGCTACATCATATACTGGTTCGTTTACATCGAAGGTTGCAACCAAGCTTGGTAAAGTTGCGTCAGTAACATTTAGAATACGTAAACCAGTTACTGAATCTACAATATATGCGAATTCATCTTTTACAATTAAACCGTTTATTTCCCCTGAAATACTAAATACACCCTCTTGTGTTGGTGTTGTTGGGTCACTAATATTTAGTATTTGAAACCCTATTGTTGAATCTACAATGTAAGTATAATTTCCTGATACAAATACATCAGTGGCCCCTCCTGTAATACTATATGTACCAACTTGTGTTGGTGAAGTAGGGTCAGTAATATTAACAATCTGTAATCCTGTGACCGTATCTGCAATGTAAGCATAGTTATCCTTCACGAATATACCATTGGCCCCATTTGCAATATTGTATGTCCCAATAATCTCAGGTGTTGTTGCATCAGTTACATTTACAATACTTAACCCTGTATCTGAATCTACTACAAATGCTAGATTATTTTCGTAATATACATTATTAAGGACTCCAGTAATGCTCTGAGAACCAACAAGAATAATTGGTTCAGGTTCAGTTGTTGTTGCATCAAATGTAATTGTATATATAGGTGCCCAGGCAGAAGTAAGAATAAGGAGAAAACCAACAATTTTTAGAGACATTGCTACACTTTTATCCATAATAAATCACTCGAGTGAACAGAATAGTTTATCACTGTTCCTTTGATAGATTGTCTGTTGAAGTTTTTATAAATGTTACCTAGTGATATTTAAAAAAGAAACAAGGATTGGAATATGATTTTGAGTCGGAAAAAAACGAAAGTTTGACAAAATGGTATCTTAAGGAGAAAATATTAAAGAAAACAAGCAAATTTGAAGAAATCAAATTAATAATTAGAATGAAAAAAAAGAAGATTTTAATGAACCAAAAAGAAAAAAATATCAAATATTGGTGAAACAAAGATTTGTAACAAAAAATATTTAAAGAAAACAAGAAAGAAGAGAACGAAGAAAGACCTATCAATAAAAGGGGGCAGTGATCTAGCCTGGCTATGATACCTCCTTGACGTGGAGGAAGTCGGCGGTTCGAATCCGCCCTGCCCCACCACTCCTCTTTTAAATCAAACAAATAATCCTTCCACACTCAAGTATCTTTGTCCTGTATCCGCTAAAACAACAACAATTTTCTTTTTCTTATTCTCTACTCTTTTCGAAATTTGTTTTGCTGCCTCACATACTGCTCCTGAGCTTATTCCAATTAGAATACCTTCTATTAATGCCATTTTTCTACACATCTCAAAAGCATCAGCTTGTTTAACCAGAAATATCTCATCAATTATATCCTTGTCAAGTGTTTCAGGTACAAATCCTGGAGCTGTCCCCATCATTTTGTGAGGTTTGAATATTCCTTTGGAGATGTAAGGTGATTCAACAGGCTCAACCGCGACCAATTGTACATTTGAATTTTTTTCCTTCAAGTATTTACCTGCGCCACATATTGTTCCTCCTGTACCTAATCCTGCAATTAGAATATCTATTTCTCCTTCTGTTTGTTTCCATAGTTCAGGACCAGTTGATAGATAATGCGCTTTGGGGTTTGAAGAATTAACATGTTGTCCTATATAGAAGTAATCAGGGTTCTCTTCTAATAGTTCCTTTAATTTCTGTCGGGATCCTTCAGTTCCTAATTCCGCAGGTGTCAAAATCAATTCAGCTCCCAAAGCATTGAGAATTTGGCGTCGTTCAATACTTTGTATTTCTGACATGACTAGTATTGCTTTGTATTCTTTTATTGCCGCAATTAAAGAAACTGCCATTCCTGTATTCCCACTTGTACATTCAATCACAGTATCTCCTGGTTTAATCAAACCTTGTTCTTCAGCATCGTTAAAGATTTGCAGAACTGGACGATCCTTTACACTTAAAGGGTTCATGAATTCACATTTGCCATAAATTTCGGAGTTTGGAAAGAGTCTTCCTAGTTTTACTAAAGGAGTTTTTCCAATGAGTTGTGTAATATCTTCTACTACTTTCATCACTAAACCTCATTTGTTATATTACTATGTAGAACTTCTTCTTATCAAGAAAGAACGATACAGACCACAAAATAGCTACACTAACTATTCCTAGAAACAGTACAAGTGCAAAGTGGGTGTCAATTGGTAAGATTAACTGTGTTAATAGGATCATTATGGGATGAATTATATAGATAAAAAATGAATTTCTCCCAATTGGTTGTAAAATACTTCTGTTTTTCGTAATCTGTTTTTTATCATAGATGAACCATAATAACCAGAAAAGAATTGCACCTAATCCAACAGTGAGGAGGATATATGATGCGGTGACCCTCTCTTTGGAGATTCCCCCGTATAAAGGCCAACCTGTTGATTTCCAAACAAAATGCAAAATAATTCCAGCTATAGTAAAAATTCCCCCACAGCCCAGAATCCACCATTTGTTTGTTTTACGGAAGTCATCAATTATTGCTGTACACAAAAGCAATAGAATGCAAAAACCAATACCTCCAATTATTCCACCATGAACATCATCTAAATTTAGATCTGCTAAGGATATAGTATCTATACCTACTTCTACAGGTATAGTCAGAATATATTGATATGCAACTAATAAACCGATACCAACTGCAAATCTCACAATTCTTGGAAACTTTAGAAAGAATAAGGTGAAAATACCTGCTAAGCCTATAGCTTGTAAGACTCCCCAAGAAAAAACTATTCCTTTGTCTGTGAAGAGGTACATAGCTCCTATCATTCCCATGCCATAAAATGCTGCATACCTTCGTAAGAATCTTAGGAATGTTTGAAACCAACCATTTTTTTCGAAATAACGATTAAAAGACATTGTGTAAGTTAAGCCGATTGCAAAGATGAAGAAAGGTGTAACTAGATCAACATAGGTTAAACCATAATCAAGGGCGTGTTTTGACCATGCCGGAACTTTATCGAAAGGAGCTATCACGTTAACAAAAATCATTGCAACTATTGCTAGACCTCTGAAAACATCAATGGAAAGATATCTGGATGCTTTGTTTTGTACCACTTCTTTTTCTTTTCTAGTTGATATTATATCTTCATTTACAACATTGGAAGAACTAGTTGCCATAGTATATCATTTCTGTTTTCAGTAAAAACCTTTTCTCGAAAAGTTTAGAAAGTGTCTAAATCTTTCCTGAAATGATATTTCTAAAACATTCGGATTTAATTTCCTTACTAATTCTTCTTCAGATTTTTTCCAAAAAAATTGATGATAAAGAATCAGAAGATTGGGTTTAAAGTTTATATAGAAATTGGAGAATATTCCTTAGAAACAAATGGATATACTTAGAGAAATTCAAGAAGCTCAAGAGAGAATTAGACCATATATTAGAGAGACTTCCTTAGAGTATTCTTCAGTTCTAAGTAAAATGGGAAATTGCAAAGTATATCTCAAATTAGAGAATCAACAGGTTACTGGATCTTTTAAGATTAGAGGAGCAATGAATAGTCTGATTTTCCTTAGTACTACAAAAAACAAGGATAAATTCATAACCGCTTCATCTGGAAACCATGGAGCAGCTTTCGCTCATGGAACCGATATTTTAGGGTTGAAAGGAACTATATTCCTACCTAAAAACGCATCCCAAACTAAGATTAAGGCATTAGAAGAGCAGAATGTTAAGATAGAATTTTACGGAAATGATTGTGTTGAAACTGAAACATTTGCACGTGAATATGCTCAGAAAAACATGATAGACTTTATCTCTCCCTATAACAATTTGAAGATCATAGCGGGACAAGGAACTATAGGAATAGAATTAGAGAAACAATTAAGGAAACCCGATTTTGTTTTAGTTCCCATAGGAGGAGGAGGTTTGATTTCAGGTGTTGCAAGCTATTTGAAGAATAAATTTGGGGAAATTGAAATCATTGGGTGCCAACCAATTAATTCTCCAGTAATGTATGAATCAATTAAGGCAGGAAGAATAATAGATTACGAATCAAAACCCACATTATCTGATGGAACTGCTGGAGGGATAGAACCCGATTCTATTACTTTCGATTATTGCAAAAAATATGTAGATGAATACATTATGGTTTCAGAAGAAGAAATTAAAAACGCTTTAAGGTTGCTTTTCAAAGAACACAAACTGATAGTTGAGGGTGCTGCGGTATTGTCTGTTGCATCATTTATTCAAAAGATTAAGAAATTCCAAGGGAGTGAAGTTGTTCTTGTTATTAGTGGTTCTAAAATAAATACAGAAGAATTTGAGAAAATAATTAATTAATATTCTTCAAATAAACCAAGAGATAATTCATCTTCTTTTTCTAATAGTTCCACTTCAACAATCTGGTTTAATGATTCTTTCATAATCAAATTTGTCATCATATGATAATCAGAGGGAATGATCTCATTTTCATTATTTCTGATTTTTTGTTTAGTGAACCAGCATAATTCTCCTTCTTCTGTTTCTTTGACCTCGTCACTATTTGCTTTTGTTAAACATAAAATAATAATGAAATGTTGTGTTGTTTCTCCAGAATTTTTCTCTTTGAGTTTTTCATTTAGGATAGATTTGATTCCAACCCACTCAACTTCTAAACCCGTTTCTTCTTTTATTTCTCTTAAAATTGATTCTTTTATTGTTTCATCAAAATGCATTTTCCCCCCAACTAAAGCCCATTTCTTTTGATAATCTCCTCTTTCACGTTTGATAAACAACCACTTGTTATTATACTCAATACCAGCGACAACTATGCTTAGAATTTTTTGACTCATTACTATTTCATTTTTATTGAAGTTCTAAACTTTTACTCTTATTCTAAAAACTTCTTATTCAAAAAATTGATAAAGATGCACATAGGTTGCTTTTTAACGAAACCCAATGACTAACTTTATTCAGAATCTGAAAAGTTCTCTTAGAAGAAAGCTAGGTTCCCCAGAAGTATCTATACTAGTTTTGGGAGATAATACTCCTGCAACTAGAAACAGAACTCTACTGATGAGGTCTAATACATCTCTCTCAGAATTCATAATAGATAGTTCTCTAACTGAATTACCATATTCTTTAGGGTTCAAATTCAAACATAAACAATTTGTTCCATTTGAAGGGTTGTTATATCTTATTGATGCAACCAAAGAAGAAATGATAAAACATGAAAGAAACTATTTCTGGGAAAAGATAGCTTGGGATTCTGAAACAAAAAATCTTCCAATTGCGATCTGTGCATATAACTCAAATCTCCAAGGTGCTTTGTCTCGTGGAGAGTTAATTGAGAATCTCTCTCTCATTCGTCTTACTGATAGACTATGGAATCTTTTTGACATACCCGATATCTCTTCTCAACTTGAAGCTCTAAAATGGTTGAAGAGAGTAATCCATATTGGACACATTAAGTCTTGGGAAGAAAAAGAAAAACTATTAGAAAAAATCAAACCTGTGCAAGTGCAATTTGCTACAGAAGAAGAAAATAATCAAAATATATAATAAAAAAGGTAAAGCTCATGACACTCACAATACAGAAATTAATGAAGGATGGTTATGATGGATTTTCTGTTAGATCAATCCTTATGAATCCTGAATTCCGTGAAAGAGTTTCAAAAGACGTCAGCGTTAGAGGAAATGATGTTGGTAAAAATCTGGTAATGGATAAACTAGCCGTAGGTGGAAAGGTTCTACTTACTGGTCCAACAGGAGAAGCTAAATCATTGTTTGCTAGAATTTTGCTAGATCATATTGTTAGAGAAATTAATAATTCCAAATACCATATTGAAGGATGTCCCTTTTTAGAGGATGCTGGATATATAGTAGATGTAATGAACAATTTCCCAGCTAATCCCTTTGCTGGAATTCGTGTGATGCAATCTCTCTGTCCATATTGTAGAAAAAATATTGAAGCCATACTTTCAACAGATGACAACTCTGTCGATTTGGATAATACAAATAGTATGTTATCCATTCCTCCAAAGGAAGTTGTTAGTCGTTTAGGAAAACTTGAAGCTTCTAAAACTATAGTTAGAAGATCTCAACTAGATCCTAGAACCGACCCTGAGAGCTTATCCATGCTTCTTGCTGGTGTTGAGAATTTAGAAGAATTATTTGGAAAAGAAACTTCAACTACATATGCAGCAACTTCACACAAAGTAGGAATATTATCACATGGTTTCATTGTAGTTAATGAAATACAAAGACTTCCATTAAGCCTGCTAGAATCTTTGATGGGTTTTCTTGAAGAACCAATGGTTATCAAATACAATATTCAAGGAGAGCCAGTTTATATTGATGGTGCAGTTCTTTTCACATCGAATGCTCCTTTGACAGTATTTGGAGAAGAAAGTCAACCAATCATTAATCGTATTCCTGAAGTTCTCTGGCCCGCTCGTTCTGTGGAAAGCAGAGAACAAATCATTAAAGATATGTTTGATGAACAAATTGTTCTTTCTCGAAGAAAAATTACTGCTAACCCCTCCATTATTCAACTCCATGAATTAGAAAAAGAAACAACTGATTTCGTAAGTCGATTAGCTGTTGATTTTCTAGCTTTCTTAGGTGACAATTCCCTACCTGGCAATCTCAAAGCAAAAGGTGTTCGTTCTGAGAGTAGAATGGCTAGAGCAGATTTCTATACTGGTTTAGATGAAATTCACGACCCTCAAAGAAACCCACATATTGATCTTCGTACAATGAATAACATCATTGGGGAAACAGTATTACTTCAAGCAAGAGAAGATGAAATAACCGATATTAACGTCATTACATTAGAAAGAATAAGAAATACAATGAATGCTTATGATGTTCCAGTTTCAATGATTAACGATGCACTGCAGCAACTTAAGATTGTTTTACGTACATCTATCAAAGAATCAGACGTATCAATTAGTGTTCAAGATATATCCGAAGACATATCTAAAATGAAAGCATTAAGCGATGCCGAATTAGCTGAACTTGTTGTGAAATTTGAAGGTTTAGACAAATACAAAGAAAACATTCGAAAGCAAGTTGTGGAAAAACTAAAACCATCGTATGAACTGTTACTCAGAGTAGATTATATCTAATCCTAAAACTCTTCTAGTAACTTTTAGAGATGATAAAATGCCCCATCGTATATATTTCGTAACAGAAGCAGAATTTGTTGATCCCTTGCAGCATTATTCTAATCAAGAATTTGTATTAGAATTCGAGGATGCAGCACAAGTGCTACGCTTATGGAGGAATCCGCATCTTGGAAGAAGTTCTCGTGAAGGTGCAGTCTTATCTATTGCAGCGAAAAATGCTGTTGCCGTAGACAATATTGTTCAGAAAATCATGAACACTTTTCTAATAGCTGAAGAAGAAGAACGTTTAGTTAATGAAATGAAACTCCTTCGGTTCATTGGAGAACGAATTTTACCTGATGTCCTGGAGAGAGTTAACAGAAACGAGTTACAGACTGTTGAGGATATTCTCAAATATATTCAAGATCTTTTAAAAGAACTTAAACAAGAAGGAACTGTAGATCTTCAACAATTAGCAGAGAAATTAAGTCAATTAACAGAAATTGTGGATATAGAAATAACTGACGCATTTGGTAGGAAGAAAAGAATTTCTCGGGAAAGTGTTATGGATCTTCTTGGAAAGATTTTAGGTAGATATCTAATGAAGCAGATTTCTGTAGCACCTATTGATGAAGTTCAAAAAAGATTACATGGTACAATTCGTTTGAAAGAGACCTACAAGAGTGCTGTTCTTAGTTCTCAAACTATTCCTCCAACAGAAGTCAAACAAGAAGATATTATGAGGATAAAGAAGGATCGTCGTTCCTTAGTTTATCTGATAGTTGATATGAGTCAATCCATGAAAAAAAATGTGTTTGAAGGAAAAATGTCTAGATTGGATGGAGCTCTTTTAACAAGTCTTAGTCTCTATTATTATTTCAAAATGATTAATAGACGAAAAAGAAAGCGATTTGATATGTTTAAGCTAGCAGTTGTTCCTATAATTAAGAATCCCTTTGTGGTTGATGATGATAAGAAAATGGAACAACTTCTTCTCACTGCTGAAGCGCGAGGAAAGACACACATGGTTCAGAGCATCCTGAAAGCTATTGAACATGCAAAGAAACAGCATACAGACAAAGACATTGATGTTCAATTAACTATAGTAACAGATGGTATGCCTAACGTTCCTGTCTATCCTTTTAGTTTCAAAAAGAGTAAAGAACTTAAGAAATACTTCGATGAAGTTGAAACAAAAACAAATGCAGATACAAGAGAATGTTTGCAACAATTGAACGCAATATTCAGCTCTTTAAAGGCTGATCGTTCCAGGAATTGGAATATTTCTTACTTTTTAATGGGAACTGAAGCTCTAAGGAACAAAGAGATTTTTATCCATACAAAAAGAATGCTCAAAGGGATTACCAAACCCATCTTAATAGATCCTGCTCAAATAAAGAATTTGGGTGAGCAAATACTACGGGAGAGTATACTTCATGCTTAAAGAGGAACTTAGTGACGTAATCGAAGTTTACAACAGTGCTAGGGAGGACTTTAAAACTCTAGTTGGAGAAACACCTGAGAATTATAGAATATTAATTTTCATTAATCCTGAGATGCATATCTCTGTTAATAGAGTTGTAGAGGTAACAGGGACTCCACAAGCTATACTCACTTCTGAACAAATTACAAACCTTCGGTCAGCTAGGATTAGCGATTTCCTTCCAACTGGAAAGGAGACTGTCTATAACTCTTTACCAACTCTTGTTTATCTTTCTGTTCCTCCAGAAGAACTTACTAAGGAACAAGAATTAACTCTAAGAGTTATGCTTATACATGCATTTGCTCATGCTTATTTGAATGAAAAAACTGAGTCTAATTCACCAAGAATTTTAGCTCAATTATACCAATTAGACTTAGTTCTTAAAGAACTAATGACAAACAATGTATTTCAATTGAACCAAACTTCACAAAATAAACATGTTTGGGCTTGGCAATACTTCCAAGATTTGATAGGCGTAATTCGACTATTTACAGAAGCAGGAGTAGAAGATTTCTATACTCCTCCAGAAGATGCTAGGAAATATACTCTTTTCAATAATTTTTCAATAGAAGCAATTAATCTGATAAATGAAAGGGCTAAGGTTGTAAGAAAGAAGAATCTCCATGAACTTATAGGTGAGGGTTTTGCACATTACATTCAGAAAAAAGCAATTGATTATTTACTGGAGAAGGACGAGTATAAGCTTCCAAAAAGACACGACGATAAATCAATTATGTATCCAAAAGAATTAAAAGCTTTCCTTGCACCCCCTATAGGTAAATTTAGTCTTGCTGCGATGAATAAACTTGTTGCGAAGTACTCTGATGAGAAAACAGTATTTCAGAAGCTTTTCTCATTTAAGTCTGATTTAGAATTCCTTGAAGAGTTTTCATGGAATGATATTAAGGATTTACAAGCTGTTAACAAAAACGCTCATTCTGAGTTTGTGGTTGAACATTGGCACTCTTCCAGAAGTAGATGGACAGATATATGGTCTGTTTATGCATATGGCTGGAGACAAATTGAAGAATACGTAAGTAAGGTGTTTAGAAGAAAATATTCCACCTTTGGGCAACTACTTGATGATAATTCTAGAATTTCCTCAAAAGGATATGTAAAAGTGGATGATAAGAAGGTATATGTGTTTGAAGCTAACGAGTACGGTGTAGGAATTGATCAGTTAGTCATTTTACATAATCATATGGCATTGTATAGAGATGATTTTAAAACAATTCTCCCAGCTTTTGCAGATATTATCGTTTTCAAGAAAATAGGGGGAATTCATGTTGCAACCTTATTTGCAGTTCATAAAGCAAAGTACAAATCTTTGTCGCCATATAACCTTCCTGTAGTTACAAGAGCTGTTCAAGTTACAAAAAGGAAGGACGCTTACAAGTTTGATTTAGATGAGGAAAAGGAAGAAAGGTTTGAAGTTAGAAAAATAGATTATACATTTCTTAGAAAACTAACTCAACCACAAAGAGGTGCTATAAGCTATCTCATTAAAGAGGGGTTGTTTGAATTATGAGTTTAGTAGATTTCTTTAGAGGATTATTCATAGGTAGAAAACAAAAAAGCGACGATCCCCTAGATCGAGCTAGTTTTGCTTTATTCTTACAGAAGAATGGTAAAGCAAAGAGTATCAACAAAATTTATCCACTAATAGAAGATTCTGACTGGAATGTAAGAAATGCTGCAGCTTCAACCATAGTTGAATATGCTTCAGAATTTCCAGAGCTTAAAGAAAAAATCTTAAGCTATCTTCATGATCTTATAGAACGAAGTTCGTTGGCTATTAAACTATCTACTTTGGAAGTTTTAGGTCATTTAAAGGATTATGCGTCCAAACCTTATTTAGTAAAAATACTAGAAGAAAGTGATTATGATCTTCAGTATGCAGCTATTAGGGCAATAGGTTACTTAGATGATGCAGACGTTCTTTATCCATTGAAAAATGTAGTTTATGCAAAGGACTATATTACAAGAAGAGCTGCAATCCTTTCTGTAATAAGAATAGCTGATTCAGTTAAAGAGGAAGAGCAATCACAAAAACTAACTCCTCATATCCATATCCTGATTGAATCATATCTAGAATTAGAGCAAGTCGGTGAAATAATTTGCAAAGTTATGGATTATGGTAATCAAAGTGAATTTCCAGATATGAAAGGTTATACTGAATCTGAAATTGTAAAACTGGAAGGCTTAATCGAACAGAAGGATTATAGTGTTGAAATATACCAAAATTTTGCGCGTCTTATATTCCCTGTTTACTTTCCCCTGCAGGAAGAAAACAACTGATGTATCTATCCTAGAAATGTTTGTTCACAATACACGATAAATGCTTTTTTTAAGTCTTTCAAATCTTTTTCCTCTTTCCACTTATTGCGAATATAATTTTGAATATCAGGAGAACTCATCCGAAAACATGTAGTTAGTAATGCGTATCCCTTCATTCTTTCCCTAATGATGTCCGATTTTAAAAGAAGAAGAGCTCTTTTTTGATGAGGTAGTATAAATTTTAACTCATCAAAAACGAGTTGTTTTGTACTAATAGTTGAAACCATACTTGCTTTAAAATAAACATTTCAGTATTTAAGACCGACAAAATTGCTGTTAGCCCTCTTTGCTTATTGTAAGATAGAACTGATATTATCTAACTGCTTGCTTCTCTTGAATTTCATCAACAGAATAAAAAACGCAAATTCTTTTTATCTCCTTGTCTTCATGAGGTAAAGAGTACCATGCCCTTATCCTTCCCTTTGGAGCTCCAATTTTCCTGTAAAGTCCCTCAAGGTAATTCATAACACCTTTTTCATCGATTTCTTCACGTGGAACATCAAAATAGTTTCTGAATTCCATATACCTAGAACCGTGGAATTGCTTCTTTAGGTGTTGTAATACATCACTAATACGTTTGTACTGCTTGTTAGAAAAAAACTTACATAACTGGTCAAGGTAAGGATTCTGGATCAAAATTTAGTTTCTCTTTTTTCCTAGTTTTTAAAAGGAAATCTTTCTGACTAATAAGCATACTTTTTAACAATTAAAAGATAGGAGAAACAAGAATGCCATTAGATTTAGAAACGCCTTTTACTCCAAAGGGAGATCAACCTAAAGCAATAGCTCAATTGATTGAAGGAATAAACAAAGGGCATAAACATCAAACACTTCTAGGTGTTACTGGCTCTGGAAAAACTTTTACCATGGCTTCTGTTATTGATGAAATCAAGAAACCTACTTTGATTATGGGTCCTAATAAAACTCTTGTTGCACAGCTTTTTGGTGAATTTAAAACCTTGTTTCCTTCTGCAGCAGTGTGCTATTATGTCAGTTTTTATGATTACTATCAGCCAGAAGCCTATCTTCCTTCTAAAGATCTTTACATTGAGAAGGATGTTGACATAAATCGAGAAATTGAGCGTTTACGTCATACAGCTCTTGAAGCTTTAGCTACTCGTGACGATGTAATTGTTTGTGCAACTGTCTCTTGTATTTATGGTACTGGTCCTCCTGATGTATATCGTTCTAGAAGAATAGCTTTGAAAGTAGGTGATTCTTTAGATAGGCAGGATTTAATGTTAGAGTTAGTCAAAAACCAATACGAAAGGAACGATGTGAATCTGGATCGTAAAACCTTCAGAGTTAGAGGTGATTCCATTGATATTTTTCCATTATATAGTGATTGCGTTTATCGTATTGAGTTCTTTGGAGACGAGATAGAACGTTTAACTTCTCGACATTCAGTTACAGGAGAAATGATGAAAGAATATGAAGCAATGTCTATTTATCCAGGAACCCAATATCTTGCAAATGATGCTTTCTTTGAATCAGCTCTTGAAGATATAAAGATAGAACTAGATATGCGTTTAGCTGAATTTGAAAAGGATAACAAGGTAGTGGAAAGACATCGATTGAGGCAAAAGACACTATATGATTTGGAATTATTAAGAGAAACAGGTGGCTGCTCTGGAATAGAAAACTACTCTCGTCATTTTGATAGAAGAAAACCTGGTGAAAAACCCTTTGCTTTGCTTGACCACTTCCCCGAAGATTTCTTGTTTATCATTGATGAATCACATTTAACTATCCCTCAACTTCGTGGAATGTATGGTGGAGATTACTCAAGAAAGAAGAATCTAATTGAACATGGTTTCAGACTTCCTTCTGCATTTGATAATCGTCCTTTCAGATTCGAAGAAACGGAGAAATATATGCACAACGTTATTTTCACAAGTGCCACTCCTCGAAATTATGAATATGATATATCTGAGCAAATTGTAGAACAAATCATTCGTCCAACTGGTCTTTTAGATCCAAAGATAGATGTAAGAGGAACTGATGGACAAATAACTGATCTTGTAAGCGAGATAAACCAAAGAGTAAGTAAGGGAGAAAGAGTCTTGGTTACAACTATCACTAAAAAGAGTGCAGAGATGCTATCTGATTATCTTCTGGAAATGAATATTAAGTCAGTTTATTTACATCATGAGGTAGACACTTTGGACCGAATTGAGATATTAAGAGAACTTAGATTAGGCAAATATGATGTGGTAGTTGGAATTAACCTTCTAAGAGAAGGATTGGATCTTCCTGAAGTAGCTCTTATTGCAATACTTGATGCAGATAAAGAAGGATTTTTGCGTTCTAAAGGTTCGCTAATTCAACTTATGGGTCGAGCTAGCAGAAACGTTCATGGTAGCGTTATTTTGTATGCCGATAATCTTACAGGTTCTATGAAAGAAGCTATAACAGAGAATAATAGAAGAAGAAGAATTCAACAAGAATATAATGAAAAACATGGTATCAAACCTACAACTATTCGTAAAGAAATAAGATCCATTGTTGAAACATTGATGCAAATTGAACCTAAAGAGGAAGAGAAAATAGAAGTTCCTGATGATTTGACTAGTCAAGATATTCTTTATGTAATTGATGATTTGAAGGAAAAAATGGCTGAAGCTGCTGGAGCTTTAGATTTTGAAAAAGCTGCACTTTATCGTGATAAAATTAAAGAACTTGAGAAAATGGTGGAAACTAGATGAGTCTTTTTTCCGATCTTGAAGAAATCCCTACTGAACCAGGCGTTTATCTGATAAAAGATAAAGAAGAGAAGGTAATTTATGTCGGCAAAGCTAAGAATCTCAGGAATCGAGTAAAGCAACATTTTCAAACAACTATTAATCTTAAAGAAGATAAATTACAGGAACTAGCACATCGTGTAGATTGGATTATAACTAGAAATGAATCTGAAGCTTTGATTTTGGAGAAAAAATTGGTTAAACAACTGTCTCCGAAACTGAACAGTATGCTGAAAGACGATAAATCGCATTTGCTAATCAGAATAACCATGGAAGAGGAATATCCTCAGCTTTTGTTTGCAAGAGAAACAGACCAACGAGTCAGCAAGAGTGTTTACTTTGGGCCTTTTCCCAAAGATACGATGGTAAAACAAACTGCTAAATTAGTTGCAAGATTATTTCCTATATGTAATTGTGGAAAAACAATGGAACGTTTAGCTAAAAAAGGTTCATCTGCGAGATGTATGAGAGAAAGGTTGGGAAGGTGTTTATCACCATGTAAGAACAACATATCTCCCGAGGAATATGGAAAAATCGTGAAAAATGTTATATCCTTTCTGAAAGGAAATGTAGCTGATTTACTAGATAGCATTGAGGAAGAAATGTGGTTAGCCTCTCAGGGATCTAATTTTGAGAAAGCTGCTAATTTACGTGATCTAACTCACGCTGTTCGAACTATTTTGAATATTCAGGATGATTTGCACTCTAAGCAAAAGAATATTGATGTATTGGCGTTTAAAGAATATGAAGGCGACATAGCATTAAGTAAATTGGAGATGCGAAATCATCGTATACACAATATCACTAACTACCTTTATTCAAAAGAGGAAGGCCATCCTCTTAGAACCACCGGAGAAGTTATTACCTTCATCTATGGTGAAGAAAAACCCAAATACAGTATTCTAGTGGGTCTAGCATTCACCGAACGTTTTCTCGAAACAAAGGATTTCAACATTAGAACATTCAAAACAACCATTGCGAAACAATTAATTGAAATTGCAGAAAAAAACGCTCGAAACGAGTTACAAAAATTCAAAAGAGATATCCAATATCAAAAGGACTTCGAGAAGATATTAGACGAAATGAAAAATGATCTTCAATTAACAAAGATACCAATTATAATACATGGTTTTGATATTTCTACACTTAAAGGAGAGCATTCTGTAGGGTCTTGTGTGGTTTTTGAAAATGGTGTTCCTCAGAAGAAATTGTATAGACGGTTTAGAATTAGAAAAACGTATACAGAACCAAATGATTATGCAATGATGGAGGAAGTAATTGGTCGAAGATATAGTTCTGAAACATTGAAATCAGACCCTAAACCTGATCTTCTAATAATTGATGGTGGAAAAGGACAGTTAAACATTGCATTAAAAGTGCTAAAGAAACTGAAAATATCCGTTCCTATTGTTAGTATTGCCAAGAAAAATGAAGAAATTTTTGTTGAGTGGTCAGATGAATCAATTGAATTTAAACGAAATTCGCCAGTTTTGAAACTGGTTCAGAATGTCAGAGATGAAGCTCACAGATTTGCTATAAACTATCATAAAATCCTAAGATTAAGAAGTATTCAAGATTCCATTTTTGAAAAAATAAAAGGTATAGGTAAAACTAAGGTGCAAAAACTAATGTTGGAGTATGGTACTATTGAAAAAATTGCTAAAGCAGAAGTTGAAGATTTAAAGAAACTATTATCAGTAAACGAAGAGATTGTAAACCAGATTTTATCATTAGCTCAAAAATCTTTACTTAAATCTCCGTACGATGACTGAAAGTTACTCACTTTTGGTAGATTAAGAATTACAAAAAAGACCTAGTTCGGTTTTTTTCGAAGTAGTAAGAGAATTAGTATTAAGGAATAGTATATAAATGAAAATATCGTATTTTACGTAGTTAAGCGGAATGCTTAACCGGTGATAAAATGAAAAGAAATTTGATATTCTCAAGCGGGGTTCTTTTGCTTATCTTCTCAATGGCTCTAATATCTCCTGTGAAAGCCAACGCAACCTGGGGGTTTGAGACTGATAAGACTTATGCATTCGAGTTGAAACAACTAAACATGTATAGTACAGATTATTCCCTAATGTTGAAACAAAATACAACTATGAAAATTGTATTTACAGATTCCAACGATACTGGATATAGTTATAATGCGATTGATTTTGAAGGTACAATTACTCCGAATTCAACCGTTTTTCTACCAGTTGAAGTAGCTGAAGGTGTTACGTTTGTTATGCCTCAAGGATTGCCAATAGCTTTACCATTATCATACGGTTCGATACCTGATTATTTGGATGCTTTTGGTCAATTTATCAATGGGACAGATCCTAGTATGATGCTTGGAGATCTCTTGTTTAACATGACAGATTTTGGTAACATTACCTATATGGATGTATATTCTATCTATAATGAAGACTATTTGTATGGTAAGTTAGACTTGTTTGCTACAGTTTTAAATGAAACAACTCTAACTGGTTTGATGGCAGGATTTGATTCTGGAGATCTACCAATTACAATTCCTACAAATATAAGTGACTTCAAATTCAATGCTACAATAGCTTACAATGCAACATCAGGATTGTTTGATTATTTCAAAATAACAATTCGTTCGATGGCTGAACAGTATGGATATGTGGATAATTTTGATGTGGATATCAAATATGGTCTTTACATACCACCTCCACCATATACACCAACTCCAACGCCTACCCCAACCCCAACAAACTTTCCGTGGTTGGTTCCAATTGCGGCAGTTTCGTTAATATCTAGCGGTTTAGTTCTTAGAAGAAAGAAAAAATAACCGCTCAATCTTTCTTTTTTTTAAACGAATATTTTTTAACTACATTACATTAAGTTCTATTGAGTACATTGAGTCTCAGAAACGATGAATATCTTATACTTAAACACATCTTAAAAGATCCAATTATATCCTACAGTAGATTGGCGGAAAAAATCAAATTGTCCTCACCTACCATAAAAAAACGTATAGACTCACTTCTAGGAGAAAATGTAATTAGTAGTTTTCATGCAGAATATCACCCTGAATCATTAGGCTTGGAAAGCCATATCTATCTTTTAAAGATCAATTCCATAGACAAGTATTTGATCGTTGAAAAAATTCTAGATTTCCATCCATATTTGGTAGTTCGACAAAGGTGCTATGGAGGAATTACTGGTATTTTCCTAAAAATTCATATTCCTATAGGCTCTTTGAATAATTTCAATAATTTCCTTAATTATTTGGTTGACAGTGATTTGGTAGAAGAAATAGTCCTTTCCTCAACTATTGGTCAAGGAATTAAAACAAGAATTGACCTTTCATACTGGGACCCCACTAATAGTAAATGGTTCTTTAAATGGGATATGTGGAAGAAAAATATTGATGTAGTTGATTATGTTTCAAAATTTGATTATTATCAAAAGATATCGAGAGAAAAACCAAGAAATGTTCTCAATCAGCTAAAATATCTTGATTTTCAAATTTTAAAAGAGTTAGCACATGATTCCACTCAAAAGTATGCTGATGTTTCAAAGCAGCTAGATGTGCCACAATATACTTTATCTCGACGAAAAAAATTCCTGAGTAAAAATGTTATACGTAATTATTTGGTAGAATTTGATAGATCATTTTTTGGATTAGAAGATGAGTTAGTTTTCAAAGCTATATGCAGTCAAAGAGCAATGTCAAAGATAGTTTATCTACTTCGTGAATTGACTCTACCATTTGAATCCGATTTTCGTGAAACAGTAAGAGGTTTCTTGTGGAAGATATTATTACCTCCAAAGGAGAAATTAGAGTTATTCAACATTTTATGGTCATTGTTCCCTGATCTTAAAATTATGATGTTAGATCCTCACACAACTGTTACAAAAGAATTTAATCCGGATAATTACTCCTTTATAGAGCAGTCTTGGAAAGATTCTGAAGAATTTATGATATCACAAGTTCTTGAAAAAGCAAGAAGAGAATTGCTCCTTGCTTAAAGCAATTTTATGTAGATATCAAACAATTGCTCGTAATTCTTGAACTATTTCATATTTCATCTGCTTTCTTATTATTGGTATTGCACCCAGTAATGCAGCAACACACAATGTCACTATCATGATCGCTAAAAGACCAAAATCAATATGCATAGTCAGTGTAATTACTTCATGTGGTATCAAAAGTGGTTTCAAGAATGTCAAAGCTAATAATGAACTCAAGAATCCTAGAGGAATTCCAATCAACAGTGTTGATATCAAGAAAACCGATATTTCACCCACTAACATTTTCCGTATTTTACCTTGATTTCCTCCAAGTGCTAGTATAACTGCGTTTTCTCGTCGTCTTTGTCCTAATATAAAGTCAGTTGATATTAAAATATAAACAACACCAATAACATTCAGAACTATTGCCCCCATCAGCAATGTAATTGATACGTGAGGAATATATTTTACAATAAAATACCCAATATAATCAGGATTGATCTGTTGAGGATTGACAGTCATTAATGGGTATAATGCCTCTATTTCTTCTTTAATGAGGTTTAAATCTGCTCCTTCTTTAGCTGTAGCTAAGAATAAAGTTCCATTATGAACCCCCAAATCATTGATAAGAATATCCTCTTTGAGAAGTACCCATTCATAATTTTCTCTGTTCATTTTTGGATCAAATCCATGAGCTATTCCTAATCCTGGAGCTGATTTTATCATTGCAGAAACATTAAACTCCTTGGTAAATGGTCCTCCTCTGAAGTCTGTTACAGACATATTTTCACCAATAGTAAACTCAAGCCTATCAACAATGTAATCACTGAGAATTATACTAGAAGGAGACTCTTCAAGCGTTGTAAGAGCCGATTCTGGGTCTATTTCAGCAAAACTGTTATCCGTCCATCTCCCAATTCTCAAGAATTTAGAAGGGTCAACTCCAAATACATCTACATTTAGTGATCCAACAATTGCTTCAATTGTTTGAAAACCCATAATTTCATCTATACCCTCAATTCCTCCCAACTTCTCTTCAAATTCGGTAATGTTTACGGCGACAAGAGATTGAATTCTAATATCAGAACCCCTTCTGTATGCATCTTCGATAGTATTATTGTACATCGTTGTTGATCGAATGGTTACAAATGTAGTAAGTAGACAGATTATAAGAATTAAGAAGAATGTTAAATCTTGTAAGCTCTTAGTTTGTCGTTTAATGTTTTTATAAATTAGAAATGAATTTTGCTTAAAAACAAATTTGTAAGCCTTTTTAATTGTTCTAAGAACATAATTGATTCCAATCGAAACAAAATAACTTAGAAAGAACAGTACTGCTATAAAAGCTAAAAGTGCATTCGAACTAGCTCCTATTGAGCCATATCCAAAACTGTAACTGCTCCTGGCTACTCTAGTATAGTCTACTATCAGAAAAATAAAACCTGCGAGTGTTAATGCGAAGGCAGCGAGTTTTATCCACATTCCTATAAGACGTTGTCCTCTTACTGTTATGATCATAGATTCATGAATATCCTTCCTAACAAAGGAAACAACATTGATCAACGTCATTCCTAGATATATCCCTAAAACTAAAACAGAATAAATTTCGATATCATATGGAGATATAGTTAGATATTCAAAATATCTCGTAAAAAGTGATTTACTAAAGAATCCCTCATGACCAAGAGAAGGGATGAGAGCTGCCATTAGAATTCCCGTTCCAATACTCAGAATCAGGGACAACGTACTAACTAGTATAAATTCACCAAAAAATATTGCTATAATCTGGCTACTAACAGCTCCCTTTGATCGTAGAAAGGTTATTTCCTCCTTTCTTTTCTTAACAGTCATTTGTGATGCTAGAATGGTTAGAAAAATTGTAGCAACGATTGCGGGTGTAAATAATGCTGTTGAGCTGAAAGTTCTTGCATATTCGTTGGCCATTGTTTGAATTTCTTGAGAAAGAATATAACAATAAGCGTGAAAGAATCTGATTTTTATTCTTTCACTGAGTGCATGAAGGGTGTCAGGCATTTGAGATATCCCATTTATTCTTAGCTGTTGGGCATTAGTTTTAACAAGTAATCTTGGTAAAAGCCCATTCGAATCTATAATGAACCGATCAATGCCCGATAGGTCTTCCAAAGGGAAGAAAATAGAATCTAGAAGCATTCCCCCTGTGTTTTCAAGCCCTCCTAGTAGTTTAGCTATAGCAGTGTTATATCCTACATATTTGTAAATACCCGTTATCGTATAGTTAGTAAAAATCGTTTCATTAATATCGTAAAATCGCATTTGATGTTCCCCAATATCTGTGTTGGGGATTCTTCTTGATATAGCAATATTGATTTCATCACCAGGAGAAATGGTCTTGTTATAAATTACTTCCAGTTGTTTTGCTTGTGTATAACTCATTAAGATTTCTCCAGAATTCAGAGAAGCGTTTCCATCAATTTCTAAATTCAGTTTGATTCTATCAATAGCTCTTGATGAAATAAGATGAGCAGATGTTAATGATACTGGGTTACTCATATTCTCTTGTTGATCTTCCGGATACCACCTATAATATGGTCCTTTATCTTCGAAGTTAAACAGAGCAACAGTAGGATAATACCAGTCAACCTGCCTCACAAGATAATCATTTACTGTATAAGCATACACCGAATCCATAGCATTTGTGAGGTATGTTGAAACATACATTTCATAATCTAAAGTTTCTATATAATCGTCTGCGATTATTAGTTGGGATGTTTGAGTCCAAATAGATGAAGTAAAAAGAATAGATAGTGAAAAAACTAACCCTATTGTTATTATCATCATGCTTTTTTTTCTGTTACTAATGTTCTTCCAAATTAATCTCAAGTTAAATGAAAATCCAGCTAAAAGTTTCTCAAGAAAGGTTTGTTTTTTTTCTGTACCAATATAGTCATCTAGTTCATTCATTGTTGTCACCCTTGAATAGAAATTCAAATTTCGATTTATCATAACCTATGTCTGCAAAATCTTCAGGATTATGTTCAACAATCATCCCTTTTTGAAGTACAAAAATTCTTGAAGCCATTTTAGTAAAATAAGGGTCATGTGAAGTATAAATCATAGCCATTTTATTTTTCTTTGCTAAGCTCAAAAGAAGTGACATTATACTATCTCCTGTCTTACTGTCTAAAGTACCTGTAGGTTCATCGGCAATTAGAACTGATGGATTATTTGCTATTGCTCTAGCAACACAAACTCTTTGTTTCTCACCTGAGCTTAATTCTTGAGGCAAATTTAGAGCTTTTCTCCCTAAATCAACTTTGTTTAGCAATTGGAGAGCGATATCCTGAGCAATTTCCTCTGATTCCCCTTGCAAAATTATGGGGACAATTACATTTTCTAAAGCATTAAGGTGCTCAAGAAGATAAAATTCCTGAAAAATAAAGCCAATCTCTTTTAGTCTATATTCAAATAATTGATCAGTAGACCATTCATTGATGTCTTTACCACCATAATATATTTTTCCAGCTGTTGGTTTATCGATACCAGCTAGAAGATTTAATGTTGTTGTTTTTCCCGAACCTGAAGCACCAAGTAAGCAGATTACGTCCCCTTTAGCTACTTCAAAACTTATCCCCCGTAATACTGTTAACTCTTCAGCTTTAGATGAATAAGATTTGAGCAAATTACTAACAATTATCTGATTATCGACCATGAGACTAAAGAAGTGATATTCTAAACACTTAAATCATTTTTCTTTTCTCAACACACTAATTATCTAGCCGCATATTCAATAACATACCAGAATACAACTACAATCAAAACAAATAGTATGCCAATAAGAACCTTCTTCCAATCACGATTTCCATGCTCTTCTTCTTCGATTTCAGTGTCAATTTCACTCTTCTCCTCTTCAGCTACTTTGGTTTTCTTTTTTTCTGTCATTGGTTCACTTCTCTTATCGGATTTAAATGGTGATAGTAGTTTTTGTAATTCACTTATATATTTTATAGTATGTCAATTTTATAAGTTTTACAGATTGATGTTTAGTCTTCATCCTCTAAATTATCAATTGTTCTAATAATATTGTCAGATACATAAATGTCGGCATTAGCTATCAGGGCTAACAGTGTAGCGTGACTTGGAATCATCTGAAAATGTTGGACATCTGAAAATCCTTCCAATCTAATTTCAACAGTTGCTTGATAAGCATTTGAATAAGGAATTATGGAATCAATTATGATTTTGTCAACTACGCAAATCTCTGGGATAAGTTCTGCTAGTGTAAGTCGTGAATCATTACCATTAACTCCACTAATAATCCTTGAAATATCAATAGCTATTGAAATAGGGATACTTGCCATTAGGAAATTTTCACCATTTTCAAGTTCAAAATTCAATAATGGAATTTCAGCATGTTCAATCCCATTTAAATCCTTTTCAGCTGTAAAAACATCTGGACTAGCTGTAAGCACATCTATATTGATCACTTTAAGCAGTTTTGTATCTTCTGAAAAGGAACTATTTTCCATGAGAATACTGCTTATAGTATATTGAAAAATGTTAGGTTAGTCTCCATCGTAGTTTTTTCAACTAAGGTGGATATTATTATGGAAGGAAAAGCACTAATACTTTTACCTTTAAACGATATCAATCTGCTAATTGGTTTTTAGCAAAGCACTAACATTGGATGTTAAGAATGATAAACAGAGTGAAAAATCATCTAAAAAATCCTAAAAATAGAATTAACATTATCCTTAAGATGTCTATTTCTGCATCGTTAGCTAGCCTAGGAATTGTTCTTTCCACTATTGTTGTTTTTGTCCCAAATATGGAGTTCATTTCTGTAACTATTTTTCTCGTTTCGATATTGTTTGGGGTTTACTATGGTTTGATGGTAGCTGTTTCAGTATCTGTCGTTTATGAGTTTATTATAATAGCAATAATAGGGTCAGCTGGTTATTTAATTTTCTTTAAATTAATATGCTATGTTAGTTTAGCTGTGGTTACAGGTTTAATGAGAAAAATATTTCTAAGGCTTTCTTATTGGGAATTAGGTGTCTTTGGAAGTTTCTTTGCAATTATCTATGATATAACAACTACAATCGGATATCAAATTGTAGTCATTAGAAGTGATTTTGTTTTCCAATATTTGTTAGTACTTCTTGGTAGTGGCATTATTTTTACCATAGCCCATGTAGTCAGTAATTTTGTTTTGTTTAGTTTCACAAAGACTATGATAAACTGGATATATTCAGCCTTCAAGGCAAGAGGAATCAAACAGCTAATGATTCCTTCTATCTATGATGAGGAAACTATTACATCTGTTGTATCTGAAGGTGGTAAAACTTGAAACAATCAAAGATAATTTTTCTTACAATAGCCATCATAATTCTGACAATTATATCAGTAGCTCTTTCATTCTATATCAAAAATACAAAACCTAATGAGAATGGGGATGATATTACAGTTTTAGTAATTATTAACTACGGTTCGTTGAAAACCACAAACAACCATGAAGAATATAATGTCACTATTAAAGGGGGTACTTCTTCTCTTGTTGCATTTTCCTTAATTGCAGATTTAGAATTAACAAATTTCTCATTTGGATCATATGTAAAGGGTGTAAATGGGTATACCGAAGTACTCCCTGATTATTGGGCATTTTATTATTATGATTATCTAATAGATGATTGGCAATATTCTCCTTATGGAATTAGCAACTATTATTTAGAGGAAGATGATAGAATCAAACTGCAGTACACAGGATAGAAAATTGAAATAGTTAATGAAGTGAATGAGATATGTCAGAATTCAAAGGTCGGTTTTTATTAATTGCTTACCAAGCACAACAACCAATTTCTCTTGTTGTTTTACCGGTTATTCTGATAAGTTATTTAATCGGCGTTCTCTATTCAAATTTGGAAACTCTTCTCGTTTTGTTTCCTTCTGGTGAAGGAGAGTACTCGTTTCAAATTTTAGAGGGCTTAATTCTGGTATCTGTGGCTATTGCTTCTGGCTTTCTGATTGTTTTTGCTTTAAAAAAACATCTAATCTTAGTTTTGAAGTTATTCTTTGCTTTATCGTTTTTTACATCCTCTGTGTGTATGTTATGGATCCATGGCTATCTCTTTGAAGTCACATTCCTTGAGAATGTTTTCTGGGTTGAGATTGTCACAGCAGTACTAGGTGGAATTATAGGGTTTTTCGCTATTTGGTCCTTCATTCTAGGAAAAGGAGGTGTTAAAGTAAAAAATACAGTAGTTTTTCTTCTAGGGATTGCTATGGGGACCATATTTGGCATGATGTTTTCCTTTATTACATTCATAACTCTTATAGTTCTGATTTCATTGTTCGATATATATTCTGTCTTTAAGGGACCTATTAGTAAGATATTCAAGAAAACAAATTTATCTGTTTCATCAAATACTCAACACGAAGTCAGTCAATCAGTTGCAATTGGTATTGGTGATTTTATCTTTTATTCTTCCTTGGTCACTTTCATAACAAAAGAATTAGACCCAATTCTTGGTTTTGTTTCTATAATTGGTATTCTAGTTGGAATTAAAATTACAGAAAATATGCTTTTTAGATATGGTAAATTTCCAGGATTACCAATACCTGTTTTTCTTTCTCTTATCCTAGTTCTGATTGGGTGGTTATTTTCAACATATCTTTTTTAAGTTGTAACTATCTAAAACATGAATAGAATACGAACAAAAATCAAAAGGTTTAAAATGACTCTCAAGGCAATTAACTCGGTTGAATAAGGTGTCTTCTCGTAAATTCAGGTATAGAGGATATACATTGGAAGAATTAAAACAAATGTCCATGGATGAAATATTAAACTTATTACCTTCAAGAAGAAGAAGGAGCTTATCTCGTCAAGAATTTTGGACACCACGTAGAAAGAAATTATTAGAGGATATTAGAAAGGCTATGGAACCTGGAGATAGAGGAGAAAAACTTATAGTCCGTACTCATGTTAGAGATATGCCTATTCTTCCAGAAATGGTGGGTGCAACAGTAGCTGTCTACAATGGTCGTGAATTTTTAGAAATTGAAATTCAACCTCAAATGATTGGGCACCTCTTAGGTGAATTCTCACCAAGTACAAAAGTAGTTCGTCATGGAGCCCCAGGTATTGGTGCAACAAGATCCTCACTGTATGTTCCATTAAAATAATTTTTTCTTTTCTACTGAAATTTTTTAAGTAAGCATACTATGTCATTTAATGATGAGTTCTGATAATTCAATCGAAAATTCCAAAGATTCTAAAGCTTCTAATGCTTTTCAGCGTCTAGTAAAGAATTTAACCATTGATTTACTTTGGATATGGGTTTTGAAACTGCTAAGAGAGGAACCGAAATATGCTTATCAGTTGAAACAAGAAATCCAAGAAAAATTCGGTTTCAGTCCGGCTACTGTAACAAATTATACAATACTATATCTCCTTAAAGGAGAAGGTTTGGTTGAAAAAACAGAAATGCGAAATAGTGATGAAAGAATCGACAGAAAATACTATGTAATCACTAAATTTGGTGAGGAAGTGATGGATGAAGCAGAACTATATCTCAAACATATCTATAAGAAGCTATTTTCAAAAGAAATTGATTTATAGACATTTCTCGCTCATTTTTCAACAAATTTAAATGTTCAAACTTTGTTTCTGTTTTAGGTACAGTATAATGAAGGTGAATATTTAACATGCCTAAAAAGAGAAAATCGGGAGGAAGGTCTGGAGGAAAACGAGGTAGAGCCACATCAGTTCAATGTCATTCTTGCGGAAAATTAGTTCCAACTGATAAAGCTAAAAAATTCAGCGTCTATTCCAGTGCAGTAGATTACCGGTTAGCTAAAGAACTTAGAGATGAAGGAGCTTATATTCCTCGTCAAAAGAAGATTGCATATTATTGTATTTCTTGCTCTATTCATAGAGGGAGGACAAACATAAGATCTAAAAGTGATAGAAGAGGCTGATAGCTCTTCAATCTTCTTCTTTTATTCTTTTCTTAAGCTGGGGGAACAACATTTGAAATTAATCTTTTTGATTCCTTCTTCAACCATAAGAAGCACAACTAAAAAAACGATAAAATCAGTCGTAGGGGGACAAGAAAGACTAGATGTTCTTTCACGCTGTTTGCTAAATTTAAGCAGATGGAATAACAGAATAAATAGGGAGATTGAATTATTAGTTTATATGTCCCATGAACAAGAACAAAAGGTAATAAGCATTCCAATTTCAGATAGATTTAGTACTCTTCAAAATGAAATTGATTCTACCTACATGATGCTAGAT
>JAAFKI010000153.1 GCA_021399345.1 Candidatus Heimdallarchaeota archaeon | reverse complement strand
TCAGCAGTATGCTTCAGTATAATTTCATTTCAACGGCACCAGCTCTATTCACAGGGATAGCTGGAATAATTGGAGGAGTGATTCTTCTTTTACTGTATCTGAAAAAAGAGAGGATGAAATCCTTATAGAACTAACTTAGGTTCAAGAAAGTAATGCTAACTTTGAGCTCTTTAAATAGATTTCTCGAGTTTATAAATGAATTAACATTATAATGGGTTGGTGAAAAAGACTATGGCGTCTACATCCGCACAAAAAACAATCGTCAACAAATTAGATCAGAAAGATTTTCTGGTAGAATGTGTTGATATAGCAATAAGTGAAGAATTAGGTTCTCCATATTTGATAGAATTATCAAAAGAGAGAAACGTGAAAAAAGGGGACATTCAAAGTTGGCAAGACTTGGCAACACATCTAGGTCCAACTCCTCCAGACATTTTCAGAGAAAAATCTGTTAACTACACTACAACCAAATGGGCTCATGAATATTATGCTAAGACTCCAGGTTGCGAATTGCAGGTAGCAGAGACAGGAGGCACTACAGGACCGCCTAAGAAGAATATACTTCTAGCAAATACTACTAGACAAGACTTCAAAGAAATGGACTATTTTGACATGAATACTGATACTTTTAATGTTCTTGTCAAGATGTGCTTAAGTCAATTCGAAGACTTTGGTATTCCATTACATCTGACCTATCTAGCCACAGTACCTACAGGTCCTCATACTATCGGAAAATGGACTATCAAGTCCTTTGAACGTGACTTTGCTAAATCTCTCTTTATGATCGACATGGATCCCAGATGGGTTAAGAAAGCTGCAATGATCGACCCTAAAATGATGGGTATGTATCTAGCTCATATGCAGGAGCAAACTGAAGCTTTGGTTAAGCAAGAATTCCCATTCATTGAAGGGTTATTCACAACCGGTGTTTTAATTGAGAAATCCTTCCCAATGATACAAGCACTACGTGGTAAAGGTAATCTTAAGGCAATAGTTCATGGAGGAACACCTCTAAATAACGAGACTCTGAAGGTTCTCAAAGAAGATATGGGCTTACCAGTTTGTGGTTTCTACGGTCAAAGTTTGTTCGGAACAGCTTTCGAATCTCCTGACCATGAAGGATTTAACATCGATTACTATCCACATCCCAGAATGAACATGTTTGTCGTCTCCGATGAAAACGACATCTCTACTCGAGTCAACTACGGCGAAGAAGGTACTGTTGTAAGTCAACGAATCAGTCCTGAAACTGTTATTCCAGCCTTAGTTCAAAATGGAGATATAGCACATTTGATCAAACCTAAAGGTAAGTTCGACTATGCTGATGGTGTTCGAAATCCTCATAGAGATTTGAGTCAAGGACAGCAATTGGGAGTCTACTAATTTAATTCTTTACTTTTTTAACCTCAGGGAGAGGGTTTTTCTTTTCTTAAGCGCTAACAGGATGTTATTTCCCTTTAATAACTCATCTTATTAAGTACAGACATAAAAGCCCTTTTGATTACAGCTTCATCTTCTTTTATAATTTTACATTCTAGATGCATATTTTCCTCTTTTATTATACTAATAGAATTTACAAAAACAACAATTTCAGTGAAATCCGTCCTCCATTACTTGAAAGTAGCTCATTCTTCATGCGAGATAATGAACAATTAACAACTTCCTTAAACACTCAATATTCTTGTTAAAAAATATCAAATGGTTTTGAGGAACCTTTTTAAAATATCATTTTCTAACTTTCAACTTGTGTCTAGATATAAATTGTTCTGCTATTTCTTTTTGATATTGTGTTGTTTTGTTCCAATATTTTCTACAAATGCGGATGTTACAAATAGTATTCATTATGGAACTGATAATTATTCCAGTGTATCAATATACGCTACCACAACTTCACTTGAGTATGAAGGCGGTGAACAAGTCATATCTTTTCAATTATCAGTAAGGTTAGGTATTTGTGTAACACAAGGCACACTTACAGCTTACGTGAAGCTTGGTGACCACTTTACAACTGTTTTATATGGTTCTTATAATACAGATGATGTAAAATACAGGGAGGTAACCGTTGGTTTCCAAGAGGAATGGGGAGCAGTTTCACTAATGGTTAGAATAGTCTTTGCAGAATTTGGGAACGATCCATTTTGTGCATACACAGTTTATAATACCTATTATGGAGGTTGGGAAACTTTGTTTTCATTCAAAAACCCAACTGTTATCCCAGGGGAGATTATTGTTCCTGTTGGTATTGTTTTAGGTTTGACTGGTGTCTATTTGAGGACATATAGTCGTTGGGCTAAAAATCTTAAACCACCTCAGAAGAAAAAAAGTTCAATAGTTAAAGGTAAAATCAAGGTAGATCGATTAGGTAGAGTAGAATTACAGGAGGATCAAGACAATGAGTGATCAAGAGATTGAATCTACAAGAATCTCCTCAGATTTGGATACGCATGTTAAAATTTCCAAGTTCTTTAAAACACTGGGAATTATTCATCTATCTGTTATTCCACTTTTACTATTGAATGTAAGTTTTTACTTCTTTTTAGATATAGAGTTAGTTGATCCAGTAAGATTGCCATTTTTTATTTTAGAATTACTTACTTCATTAGTTTTAATACCAATAATCTTGACTTCAATTAAATTACTTTCATTTGAATCTTGGAATGTAAAAACACAGAAAGCAAGAAATACAATTAGAACTGTATTAAAAGTTATAATTGGATTATCAGCTCTCCTTTTTATTTATAGTATTACTTTAAATATCATAAGCTTCGCAAATTGGGAGTTTAACTCATCAATTGACAGATTTGAGGTAATTTCTCACGTAATAGTAAGACCTATCTTTGCTGCTTTGATCCTCATCACTCTATTTGTTATTTTTCTTGTGGGTCTGCAAAGAGAATTTCTAGTTTCGTTTCTTTTATATGGTACCTTTCTAAGTATCTATCATTTCTTATTTGTTGATATTCTTTATACTGCATTTACTAACACCTTATCAGATTGGGCACCTCAGAATAGGGTAAGGTATTCCACAATTTTCTCTGAAGTAGTGCTGAATGGAATTTTTGTTCTAATTTTGATAGGGTTGGGTATTAACTGGTTAATATTATCCAAGAATTTCCACAAGAAGGAACATTTTACGAAGAGAATCATTTTTACAAAACCAACTAAACTAGGTGAAGATCAAGAGCTTTATGACCAAGATGATAAACAGAGAAATTGGTCTTTTAGAGATACAAAGGATACACATTTTTTCATTATCTTAAGTATATTTTTCATCTTCTCTTTTCTCATAGTGTACGATGAAAAAGTCACTCATTTCATTCCTTACTTTGCAGACGGAAATTATGTTGGAAGAATCATTATTTACTTTACTTATTTGTCTTTGATGGTCTATTTGATACGTATAAAAATCAAGAATAAAAATACTATCAGAGTAACTCGTTCAGTTGTTTACATGTGCCTTTACTTCATTTTTGAAATAATTTATATTTCAACAACTTCAGGAAATTATTTCTTCAAATGGGAGATCGAACCAAATATTTCAATTATGGGTTGGGGGACACTGATAATTTTTGCAAATATTTTCCAATTCTTTGCTTTTCTCAATATTTCTTTAGTTCTTAGAAATTATAATCCAAAGTATAGGAATCCTGCTTTGATGGTTTTAGGATTCAATGTTATAATATCAATTGTTAGAGCGATTATTTACATGGTTAATAATTCCGATTTGATGATGATAAGTAAAATCGGTGCAACATTTGTCACTCTGCAAAATATGCTTGAAGTAATCTGTCTTGGAATCATAGGTCTGAAGTTTGTTATTGATGTAATCATTAACCGAAGAGATAGTAAAATAGATTTACCATCATCTTGAGATGCCAAAAAGATTATATTTGTAATCTTGTTCCATTAATAGATGAAATCACCATGTTCAGTGATCATAATTTCCTTTCTTATTCTAACTTTTTATGGGAAGTTACAAGAAGAGCTTCGTTTTAGAATTGATCTGCTTAATAATTCTGACAAATACATTGATTTTGAATTTTCTAAACCTTGGTTTCACAGTATTGGAATGAGTGCATTTAAAGTACAATACTATGAATTGCTTCAAGAGGATTCAGACTAATTTTTAGAATCGTATCGTTAATTGATTCCCTTAGGGAGGTTGGTCTTTCTTTTCATTCAACCTATTTAGAGAAAGCTCTAATCTTTCGATTCTGTATTTGATAAATTAATGAATGCAACAGACATTCCTTCCCCTCTTTTATCAAAATCATAATAATCCTTACACTGAATTTGTTTACTCGATATTGTAGATTTCATTTCTTTGAGAGCCTTTGTCCATTGTGAAGCTATTTGTTCATCATCAATTTCTTCTAAGCTTGGTGTAACTTGATCTGCCCATCTATCAATATCACAAATAATCTCATTATAAGGCCAGAGTTCTAAATATCTGATAATTCTCTTGATATTCTTTTTTGTTTGTTCCATGCTTCTCTCTTTCATATCAAAATCTTTAGTAAAATTGCAAAGATTTATGGCCTCAATCTCAAATCCCTTTCTTGGATATCTTTCAGCAAGTTGTTCTAGTTTATCGAAAATCCCTTCTAACTTGTCATACTTTTTGTAATATGTGTAGTCTAACCCGGTATTTCCGAAAGCTAAAGAAACTCTGTCAATGATTGAATTGGTTTCATTTATATCAAGAAGGCGTTCTAATTCCTCCAAGTTCTTCTCCATTTCTATGAAATTTCCTTCTTTTCCATAATATTTGTTTGCATTGTAATAAGCACCTGCCATTTCTTCAATGAATGTCTGTTCTAGAATTTTACGACCGAATTTTACCTCGAAGAATGGTGATGGAATGATATTTGCTCTTTCCTCAAAGATTTTCTTAGCTCTAGCCATCAATATTTCGATTTTTTTAAAATTTCTGGCTTTACCAAAAAGAGCAATAGATGCACTAATTGCTCCTAGAACACCAGAATTTAACCAATACATTGGATATTTTGTATTTAATTCAAGAAGAATTTCTAGTCTTTTTTCTACCTGTTTAAGGTCATAAACCTTACATTCTTGCACTGCTAGATTAGCTATAGCACCACCATACTGTTCAACCACATCTTGGATAAAATTAAATTTATTGAAAATTGATTTCATTTTTTCAAGTAATCTACTTGCGTCACTAAATCTACGTTTCCTAGCTCTTCTAAAGACCTCTGCACCTAGACTCATCATATAGAAACTAACTATAACGTCTTTGAATTCCCACTTGTAAAGTGTCTCATAGAACTGAAGATTCAGTTTTATCTCCTTTTCCATATCAAGCTTTATGTAATCATATAGTGCATTAGATAATCCTTGAGCAAGATACTTTGCAGTATATAGATGTGGATAGGTTTGGAAAATCTGATGTTGCTCAAAAATCATTCTTTCTATAGCTTTAAAATCTCTAGCATCTCCTGCACTTTTAATTTCTCCTGCTCTGTTAATTCTATCTACCAACTCTCCACTCTTTCGAATGGCTTCTTTAAGTTCCGCTGAAAAGATAAAATTACTGGCCA
Source organism: Candidatus Heimdallarchaeota archaeon (assembly GCA_021399345.1). Classification (GTDB taxonomy): domain Archaea; phylum Asgardarchaeota; class Heimdallarchaeia; order Heimdallarchaeales; family Heimdallarchaeaceae; genus UBA460. Next base: position 5,924 of record JAAFKI010000153.1, on the reverse strand, counting down.
CTGATCCTCACATTCTAAATGTTAACAGATATATCAGTTTTTTGGGAGGTTGGTTTTTCTTTTCTTTCTTAATATTGGAATTATAGCTAACACTAGTAATAACCCCCCTAAATAATCGAATTCTGCAACATCTATTCCGTCAAGAAAGACTATTTCTGTCAAATCCTTTACTTTAAATATTGTAGAATTTTCAAATGAATATTCTTCATACCAGTAAAGTTTTTCAACTATTCCTGTTTTTTCATCAATTATTGTTTCATCATAGTAGAATACTCTTATATGCCCAATTCCTTCTACCAATTGGCCTGTTCGAAATTCTTCAATAATTATTATATTTCCTCTTTTCTTTGTCAAAGTAGTTGCTTGAGAGTCAGCAGTGGAATTTTGATAGAACTCATACAGTGAAATATTCTCACCCCATGGGTACAACAGTATCGGTTGTATAAATCTATAAATTCCTATAATAAATGGATTCGAGATATTATTATCATTTACTCTAAACACTAAGTCCTCAGCTTCGTTGAAATCAGCATCATTTATATCTTTCAAAATTTCAACTTCTATTATATCTCCTGTAACATAATGCTGCCAATCATCGTCTCTAGTTTCATAACCCTGCAAAACCTCCCATCTGAGTTTCGTTCCAGCTATCAGATCTGACGAATAGTAAAAAGGTCCTTCTACACTACAAACTGATTCAGCTTGAAGTATAATAAGGAAGATAAGAGATAATACTAGAAAAGTTCTTCTCTTCATCACATATAGTTTTCTTATTTCTTTTTAAATGTCACGTAAAATTAGGGAGAGGGTTTTTCTTATTTTGCAAAAGACTTTTTATTGGTGAAATTTTTTATTTATATTATGAATTTCATTCTCTGCAATTGGAATGGTTTTGAAATTGATTCTAGTGAATTTTCTGCATCTATTAGTTCTGATAAACCTTGGATTGCCTTCAATTCTCTATGTGATCATTTTGATAATTTCTACTTTGTCAATGGAATCTCTTCTTTTAGTAGTGCGATTAACAAAGCTTTGGAAATAGACAAAGAGAAAGTTGAACATATCAAAGTAGAAGAAACTACACTGCTAGATATTTACGAGAAGTATAAGGATCTGAAAGACAACGATCTCAAACAAGAAGATGTTTGCACCTTAATTCAAGCTTGTTATATTCTTGTTGAGAATTTTAATAATCTCAAAGAAGAATTCTATGCATGTGAGGAGTGGTATGACTGTTACATTTCCTTCGCTGAAGGAGAAGAATGGTTCAGCGTGGATCTTTCTCCAATAGGTGAATCAACTCGAGCTCATTGTAACCAGACTTTTCTAGATGGTCCAGATATCCTCTATTCTATGATAGGTCTGGATGTTAAATTTGATGAATGGGATTAGATTATTACTCTTCTTCTCATCTTCAAACCTTTGTAAATTACCTTAGAGAGCTTTTTTCATATGTTTTAGTAGTAGATTACTTAAAGTAAATTCTCTGAATCACTCTCTAGGGTATTAGTACAGTCATTAGAATTCTGAAAACAAATTCTTTACTTTTTCAACCTCAGGGAGAGGGTTTTTCTTCTTATTCATTAGTCAAATGGTGATATAGAAACAGCTTTTTTCCTTTTCAATTTCTTTGCAGCTTTTTGGGCACTATAGTGCTTAAACATCTCAGCTCTTTGATAACACCAAAAAGCACGATTCTTATCATTTAAGGTCATATACACTTCCCCTAATGCATACAATACGTATTTGTCATTAGGAAAGATCTTAAGGGCTTCTTTATAGCTATCTATACCATTATCATAGTCACCCTTTCTAACATATGCTTTTCCTATATTACTCCAATAATTTTCACTTTTTGGAAAAATGTTGATTAATTTTTTAGTGTATTCTATAGCTCTATCCCAGTCTTGCATTTGATGTAAATCTACAATCAGATGTTCATAAAGCAAAGTGTTGTTAGGGTACATATCTATGAGCTTCAATAATTCATTAACAGCAGCATTATAGTTCTCCTCCATAGAATATCTTACTGATTGTGTTAGTGTACTTCTTGAAAACTCATATCTCCGCCTTTGTTCTTCATTCATCTCTCTTCTAGGTATAGGAACGAATTGAGGTCGTAATAATCTGAATCTGAAATAAAGACATAATTCGTTTAGAGGTTTTTCTATGGGGAAGGAAGTAACCATTGCGATTAGATTTTTAAACCTGTAACTGACCAATAATCCCTGAATTGCATATCCAGTAATATCAGTAGGAAGATGTGCATATTCTGGGAAGGGAGCAAAATGGTTTATTAGAGCATTCAATATCTCTTTTCCCATGAACAGAACCATATCATGAGTTTTCTTGACAAATTCATCTTGAGGACCATTGTAAGGTTCTCCAGGTCCGTACTTTCCACTCAGACAGTAATCATCAATTAACCCCGGAAGATTGAGTGGAGCTAAGGCTTTACTTTCCTTTTGTTTCAATCTAGCTGCTTCTTCAGCATTACGAAACTTAGCTTTTCTTAATTCATGTCCAATTATTTTACCTGCGCCTCTCATTTTAAACCCTAGAATCTTCTTTCTACGAATTTTAAGTATTTCTGTCTTCTTTTCGATGATGAATTGTCTATTCAACTTTAGGGAGGTTGGTTTCTTTATTTTTCCCAATTTTCAATTTTATGAGGGATTTTAGTCTCTAGTAATTCTTAAATATCTAATAAATAATAAGCTGATATTTATAAGCAGGAGAGTTCAACTTTGAGTGAATCTAAGGACATTTTAAAAGCATTCAACAAATCTAACAATCTTGAAGAAGCTCAAGAACTATATGATAAGTTAGTAGATATTTTTACAGAGGAAAACAATACTCTAGATAAAGCTCATATAAAATTAATTTTAGCTACTAAACTCTTGGAGAATGATAAATATGACAAATCAAAAGAATTATTCGAAGAGGCGAAAAAAGAATTTCTTTCTTCAGGAGAGAAATATTTTCCCAAGAAATCTAATAAAATTTTCGAAAATCTAAACATTGCATTAGCTAAAGAAAAGGAAGAAAGAGATTTCTTAAAAAAACAAGTAAGCAGACACATCGACAGATTGGAAAAAGAAGTTAAGCAATTTGATTCACTTAGTTTTTATTCCCCTGAAGATATAATTAAATACACTACTGTTGCAAACTTAGAAGGAATCTGTGAATCTTTCATTGGCAGAATTAAAGATTCTCATACAGTTTTAGAGGAGATCAGAGAAATAGATTTTCTTCAATCTGATTTCGAATCACTAGAACAGCAAATTCTCAAAACATTCGAGGTTTTTGTAGACATGTTGGCTCTTTCGATTGGAGAAATAAGTTTCGATACTATAGAGTTAATGCAAGAAGATGATTTTGATAAACAAATAGAATCATGTACAAAAGAAGTTTACAATAAATTCAAACAAGCCTTAGAAAATTATAGTGAGTATGATGAACGAATTGAAACTGCTTTAACAAGAATAGTTAATCTTAGTGGAAAATTCGATGACATAAAAGAAGATTTCAAAGAACTTCTAGACGAGAAAAAAGTAGTGAAACACTGGCAGGAATTCGTTAATTTATTGCAAGAAAAAGAGGATAAACTCAAGGAATTGAAAGAATCAGAAAATCGACCTTCAGAGGAAATTATTGAAAAATTTTCTAAGAAACTTGAGGATGCTTTCAAAAAATATAAACAAACTATACCAAAGGTTGTAGATAAAGAGAAACGCCTGAAAGTACCAAAATATAAGCAAATTACACCAAAGGTTGAAGATAAAGAGGAACACCTTAGTATAACACACTGTCCTTTTTGTAAGAGCACATTGAAAAAGAACGCAAAATATTGTCCTCAATGTGGGAGAGAAATTCCCCTTGCAGAGAAAATATATAGACATTCTGACGACATGGAATTGGTCGGCGCATTAGACGCTTTTCTGGGTATGATGCCAGTAGATGATAGCTTCAAAAAGAGAAAACCAGAAGCAAAAAGGGATTATAAAAGACTGCAGAAATTTGGGTTCTTTGCTAGTGATGAAATGCAGAGGAAGCTAAGGACTCCTGAATATTATACGGTTTATGCTGATGAAGTTTCTGATGAAACCATGAAGCTTTTCGAAACCTATTATCCACTCACAGATACAAACATGTTGTTACATATCAGTATTGATGATTTAGACAAACTTCTTAGAAATGTTCCGAAGGATTTAGGAGTAGTAAGAACACCATTTGAAAGTGGTGTTGTAGGCTATATTATGGTTCTAACAAAGGACAAAAAAGGTGAAGAAGATGGAATACTTTTTATTGTTGGATCTTGGAAAAGAGTAGCTCAGCACATCAGTGGCAACACTATGGTTTTAAAGGTATTTCCTGATGATATTGCTTTAATTGGAAGAATAAGTAAATCTAATGTTGCAGAAGGAAGATATGATTTAGCAGATTATCTGGATAAGCTACAAGATCTAGACAATTTCAAGGAAATTAAGCTCTATGAAAGCAAAGTTCAATACACTAGTAATCCATACTCATATTTTCCCAAATATTAAACAAGAACAATCAAATTCACAAATAAAACAGAGATGGTCATAAATGAGTCGAACATATAGGGGGTCAACAATTTTAGGTAGAAAGTGTGTTTTTTGTAAAGCTATAATAGTGAAAGAATCTGTAGATTCTGAAACAAATAATTGTTATCACTGCGGTTTTCCTTTAATTAAAACAGATGAATTCTTCTGCGGATGGTGTAACGAAGAAGCTGATGTTGATGCTTATGGATGTGATAATTGCCTCAGAAGCTTCTCTAATAACATGTCTTATGCTAGTTCAAGTTTTAATAATTATGTAAATGAATCCAATTCTTTTGTTGAAAATGCAGTGAGAAATTTACGAGAAGCAAACCAAGAAGATACTGATTTCTTCATATATACAGCTGGCAAATATTTTGAACAATTTAAATCTTATTCAAACCTTCTTTCTTCAATACTGATTTAGAAATCGTGAAAGAAGATATCAGAAATTTCACTATTTAATTCACTCATAAGAGGTTGGTTTTTCTTTCCTCCTTCCCTAGCTAATCTTATGACCACATTCCCTGCAAAATACTGCTTTAAGTGGATTTTCAAAACCACATTCAGCACAAAAATAGACTTTAGAGCCGGATTCGATCTGTTTTTCAAGCATCTCTAATACCTGTTCAGCTCTTCTTCTTACATATTCATTAGGATCATTTAGTGCTTGTCTAACTGTTGGTATAGCTCGGTGGTCTCCAATTTGTCCTAAAGCCCACAGTGCAACCATTTGTTCATTGTCATTCCCATCAAGAACACGATTGCATAATAAATTAACAGATTCCTTATCTCCTCGTTCAACCATTGCTTTAACTTCATCATCTTGTTCATCAAGTAATGTAGGTCTAATAGAATCGGGTTTTGGAGGTTTGTCCTCTTTTGAAAGCATAGTGAGATCTTTCTTTTTCTTGTTTTTTCTTACTATCTCACCAATCGCTAAGAAAGTAAATAAGAGAAAAGTAAGTAACACAAGTATAACTACTATGTATAAAACAACAACTGTGACTCCTGCAACTATGAGATATATTAACACAGCAAGAGACCCCAGAAATCCAGGTATCAATCCTATCAGCGAACGCCAAGGTCGATAAAATAATGTGGATCTAAACGTCATGTTGACCAAATGTTGTAGGTTATCTCCATATAAAAAAATTTAGGCGTCAATTTCTACATTCTCAAAACTCCAGATTCCAAATTTATTTCAACCTTAGGGAGGTTGGTTTTTCTTTTCTTTCTCTAGTTTTTAACAATGTTTAATAATCTTAAAGACATGTACTTTATCAGTGAAACTTTAATGACTACCTCATTAGAACAGGAAATTAAGAACATCAAAAGTCGTTTAGAAGAACTTTA
>JAAFKI010000152.1 GCA_021399345.1 Candidatus Heimdallarchaeota archaeon | reverse complement strand
GGAGATCATGAGATAGGTATGGGGCATATTTATAGAACGATAACAATTGCAAGTAATTTACTTGAACATGAAGTGATTTTTGTTACAAAGAAATCTTCTGATCTTGGTTTAGAAAAAGTTTACTCACACAATTTTACTGTAATAGAAATAGAAGAGGAACAAGATATTTTTGAAGTAATCGAAAAGGAGAATCCGGACATAGTCTTTCTAGATATCTTAGATACTGAAGCAGCTTATCTTCAGAAAATCAAAATGTATAATCCTCTCCTAGTCTCTTTTGAAGATTTGAAGGGGGGTTTTACTGAAGCAGATCTAGTTTTTAATGCGGTTTTCAAAACTGATTTAGGGCAAAAACTAGAGCATGTTTATGATGGGTATAAATACGTCTGTTTGAGGGATGAATTTCATCTGGTTCCTTTCAAAACTATCAGTGAAGAAGTTAAGAATCTTCTTATCACATTTGGAGGAGTAGATCAGAACAATCTTTCTGAGAAATGTCTAAACGTTCTTGATGATTTACAGCTGAAAAACTTAGATGTGACCTTGATCTTGGGGTTAGGGTATAAATCGTTGGAAAACATCCAAAAACGTGCTTCTGAGATGAATAAATCTGGTTTTAAGATAAAGGTGCTTCAAGATGTAAAACTCATGTCTCAACACATGTACAAGGCTGATTTAGCAATAACCTCAAATGGACGAACTGTCTATGAAATCGCTGCGCTTGGAGTACCTTGTATTGCTATAGCTCAGAACGAGAGAGAAACTCAACATCCATTCTCAGAAGAAGCTCACGGAGTTATCTATTTGGGATTATTAGATGAGCAAACAGAATCCAAAATAAAACAAACCTTGGAAGAGTTATTGCCTGATTATAATAAACGTCTGGAAATGAATAAGTCTCATCTTCGATATGATTTGAGAAGTGGTGTTAAGAGAATTCTAAGAATCATTTTTGACAAGTATGAAGAAAAATTTCCTTCGAATATCTTAAATATCCCACCAGAATAGAAAACATATGAAGAATTTGAAGATTGGTAATAGAATCATCCAAGAAGGTGGAAAACCTTTCGTCATCGCAGAAGCTGGTGTTAATTATGAAAATAGTATGGAAACAGCTTTAGAAATGGTGAGACAAGCAGCTGCAAACGGTGCTGATGCGATAAAATTCCAATCATACAAAGCTGAGACCCTTGCAGCTAAAGATTCTCCTGCATATTGGGACACCGATAAAACTCAAAGAGATTTTTTCAAATTATATGATTCATTTAGTGAAGATGATTACAAAGAATTAGCTAGAGAAGCAAAAAGAAACAAAATCTTCTTTTTATCAACACCATTTGACAACAGTGCTGTTGATTTTCTAGACCCACTAGTTCCACTTTACAAAATTGCTTCAGCTGATATCACCAACATACCTTTCTTGCGCTATATCGCTGAGAAAAAGAAACCTATTTTCCTATCAACTGGTGCAGCAACTTTGGGAGAAATCGAGAATGCGATTACAACAATCAAAGCAGTTGAAAATGTGCCCATAGTCCCATTACATTGCATTCTGAGTTATCCAACAAAGTTTGAAGATGCCAATCTTCGAATGATAAAGCATCTAAAGAAAATCTTTCCAGAAAATCTTGTAGGATATTCAGATCACACTAAACCAGATAAAGCGATGATTACTCTAATAGTAGCTCATCTGATGGGTGCATCTGTTCTAGAAAAGCATTTTACTCTAGATAAAACTCTTCCAGGAAATGATCATTATCATGCAATGGATCCTCAAGATCTTAAACTGTTGTCAGAGAATGTAGAGTTAGTAACAAAGATATTGGGAGAAGAAGAAAAGAGAATCATTGATGCAGAGTTACCTGCAAGAAAAAATGCAAGAAGATCTATTGTAACTACTAAAGCTTTGAAAGCAGGAGATGTCATAACTACTGACAATATAACTACTAAGAGACCTGGGAAAGGTATAAATCCTACTTATTATGATTTAATAATTGGTAAAAAGATTCTTCAGGATCTAGAGGAAGATGAAATTCTTTATTGGAAATATCTCATGCAAGAATGAAAGCTTCATTTAACTCTTTTTTGTTTTTTTCATCTTTAGGCTTTATACTTCCTTTTTGATTCTGCTTATATTTAATAACATAAATCAATAATTGGTTAAGGATTATTTTTCTATTCCAAAAATTTTCTATGTAACTACATCTGCTAGCTTACAAATTTTTGCTTAAAGGATAAAATTCCCAAAATATAGTTTTCTGAGAAAGTAATACACACCATATTAACTATTATGGTGTTTCCAATATTTGATTATCTCTTCCAGAGATGTAAAGACATAATCAGGTAAATACGGGGTTGAGTTTAAGAATGACACTTTGGTCTCACCACAAAGCGGTAGAATTGTTAAACAACTTGAATCTAAACCCATCCTAATATCTGTATATAAACGATCTCCAATCATTACTATTTTTGAATAATCAATGTTCTTTTCTTTCACTATTAAATCAATGAATATTGTATTAGGTTTACCCATGATTACATCTGGATCTCTTCCTGTTGAAGCTTTAAAGAAAGCTAAGAAAGAGCCAGCGTCAGGTATCAATCCTTCATAGGTGGGGCATAATATATCTGAATGAGTCGCAAAATATTTTATTTTCTTCTGTAAAAGTAACGAGGCAATTTTTAGTTTTTCGTAATTTATCTCATTATCATATCCAACGAGAACTGCTTCCGGATTTTTTTCTGTTATATTAAATCCCTCATTACTGAAATCTTTAATTAGATTTTTCGTACCAACGATAAATATTCTCTTTATAGAATGCTCTTTCAGATAATTCATTGTTGCATGTGTTGATGTAAAAACTTCATCTTTTTCAAAATTATATTCAAGTATTTTTGAAGCTTTAAGTCTTGTTTCTTCTATACTTCTTGAGGAATTGTTTGATACAATAATTATCTGTTTCTTTTTGTTTTTTAGAAACTTCAGAAATTCAATTGCACCTAGAGTAGGTTGTTCACCTAAGATTAGAGTTCCATCTAAATCAAAAATAAATAGTTCTTTTGATAAGATGTCACTTATACCACTATCTTTATTGAATATTATTTTCGCAATTTTCAGGTCATTATGATTATCAATTTCCCACCATGGTTTGTTGCCAATATCAAAAATTTCTGCAGGATAAGCTCCTGTTTCTAATAGACTATCAATTGCAATTTCAGTCCATTCATTTTCTTTTCCTGAATTTATAGTTGACTCTATTTCGTTTTTAAGAGTTAGATATGTTGGAATGGAAAATTTATATAAGTCAATTGATACACCAAATGCATCTTCTTCAGTAATTTCTTTTGATATTTTTTGAATAATATCTCGTTCAATGGATACCTTCATTGACTCTTTCAAATAAGCTCCAGTATCCACCGCTATCAAATTTTCTCTTTTATCATGGACAAAGTCATAAATCAGTTTTTTATCATATATAACATCTCCATTCATGATAATCGTAGGTTTGTAATCTTTGTCAATTTCTTTCATAATTAAGTGTAAAGAATACATATTATTAGTTTCATCGTACCGAGCATTTTCGACTATAGTTATATCCAAATTTAATTTTATTCTTTCAACTTCCTTCTTAATTAAATTTCCTAAATATCCAACAACGATATAAATCTTGGATCCTTCAGGAAGAACTGTTAAAGCATCTAATTGATACAATAGGATTGATTTTTGGTGAACCTTAATAAGGGATTTTGGAACTGTATCAGTTAGAGGTTTTAATCTTAAACCAATACCTGCAGCAAGTATTGCTACGTTAAACATAACAAACTAGCAGTTCGAGTTACATATTTAAATGATATGTTGAGGTCATCTAATTATTATAAGAGTATGACTATTTACATCCTTTATACTAAGAAAATTACTGAAAAAGATGCATTCTTTCTTAAAATCAAACGAATGTTCAATTCAGTAAATTTAAATCTATTTAGATATTTCGTCATTTATGAATTCTATAAAACCAACGAGTGAGAGAAAAAAAGCTAAAAAATCAGTAGAAAATATAATTGGAACTTATTTCTATAGGCCAATTTCGTTTTTTTTTACTAAGTTATTCATATTACTTCGATTTAAACCAAACGGTGTGACATTCTTATCCTATCTATTCCAATTAGGAGGTGCATTATTCTTTCTATTCCAAATACCTCATTATATCTGGTTATCAATACTTTTCATTCAAATAGGGATAATATGCGATTATTCAGATGGTGAAGTAGCGAGACTAACAAATACTCGATCTAAGAAAGGTGCTTGGATGGACCCTGTGTTTGATAGAATTGGGGACTTTACAATTTATCTATGTATTGGAATCGGTTCATTTTATAATTCAAATGATGTCTTAAGCTTAATTTTCTCATTTGTTGCTATGGGAAGCATAATGATTAGTGATTATATAATAATAAAGTATGATCAAGTCTTTAGAGGAGACTATTTATCAATTGTACAAAAGATGAACTCAACAAAAATGGGTGCTATTTCAAATATATTTACATTTTATAGTGGAGAATCAATGTTAATAATTCTCTGTATTGGTATTGCAATACAACAAGTATTGATAACGCTTATAATTATAACTTGTATCTCTGTTCCCTACTTTATTACAAGATTTCTACTCTATTTCATTAGAAAAGAGGTAGTAATTCCTGAGGTAAATCAAGAAACTGATGTCAAAGTGTGAAAATATTTTCACTTTGAATAAATTTCTTGGTTTTTTCTATTTTTATATGATAAAATCAAACATATGATTGCAACAACTATATTTGAAACCAACCATGATAGGTTCACCGCCATAATATCCAGATAAGATCTGAGGATGAATATAAGTCCAAAATAAATCAGATTTTGTAGCAAAAATAATATCTGGAGCAACCCTTTTTCATTTTTTAATCTTAATGCAGATGAATAAATCAGGAAAATTGATAAAGGAAATACAGATAACACTAGAAAAAGGAAAGATAGAAAATATCCATCAGAATAGGTAATATCAAAAATTTGAAAAATAAATTTCTGAAATATAACCAAGGGAGTTCCAATAATGGATATTATAAGCGCTGTAAATTTGAATCTATTAAGAAGCGTTTTTAGTGAGGTGTCCCTTTTTTGTGTAATTAAAATAATTGACAATGAATTTGGAAGAGCATTTAATATAGAAATGAAAGCCCAAGACATATAGATGAAAGCAGCAGTTGTTTCAGAAAAAAATAGAATAACCAAAGGGAAGGTTAACCATGTTGGTAAAATTTGTAATAATGTTGCAGTATAGTTATTTAGAGCAAACTTACCAAATTCCTTAAGAGAAACCTCCTCATTATTGTTTTTTGGTAACAAATTAGAATTATTCTTGAATCTTTTAACTATGAGAAGAATTACTACAGTTAATATTATCCCAAAAAATTGAGACCCCCCCCAAATT
>JAAFKI010000151.1 GCA_021399345.1 Candidatus Heimdallarchaeota archaeon | reverse complement strand
TTTTTATCCCAATAACAGCGAAAACAGAGTTTGTTTAAAGATCCTTTAATTCTTTTTTTTCTAATGTAAAATGGTTTTCCTGAAGCATTGTGAGGGATAGCATATTGATGAAGAATAAAACAGTTATCACAAATAGCTTTTTCTCTAGCTTCCCACCAGATTCTCCAATCATCATTCTGTGGATCTAAGCTATCATCTAAAGTTAGTTGAGTTGTAATCAAGAACATCCCTCCAGAAAGTTAAAAGGAGAGAGAGGAAAAATAGCAGGAGAATGTCTCCCTCTCCTTGAGGTCTCAAATGTCGGTGAAATAAAAAAAGCGTACTTTTGAGCTTCTAGTAAGTACTCTTCTAATAAAGAGGGAGGGATCTCTTCCAATAAGCTCCCAGTTTCTAGAAGTTCAATTAATAGATTAGAATCTATTCTAGCTAAATCTTTCTCTAGAGAAATGATACCTAGAACAGAACTAACAAAATCGTTTCTTAGAAGACCTAAAACAAGTTTAAGTTCGTCACTCTTATGAGAAGATACTAACTTCTGATTAGCTGGTATCTTCCAATAAGAACAAACTTCTATAGAACGTGGGGAGGAGATAGTTTTAACATCTAGGAGAGCTTTGTGAGAAGGTCTATCCCCACCTTGTTGAGGGGGGATTTTCTCTACAGTTTGAAGAGTAATTACTTCCTTGTGATTGTCTTTGATTCTTTCATAAACCTCACAGTAAGTAACACTTGTTTGGGTTATGCTGACAATTTTAGGTTTCTTAGATTCTCTTTTTGTGAAACCATTATTAATCAGAAGATCTTCAGTAGTCAAATTAATCCTCCTCCTTCATATAGCACTCGTAACATTCTCTTCTTGTTATCCCATCTTTACAAATGACACCAGCTATAGTTTCTTTGTTTCCACAATTATGACAAACAGTTTCTTCAGCCTCTTGCTCATATTGGTCTATTCCCTCATCAAACGATAGTCTCAGAACGGTTTCTACTTCACATGTTTCGCATTTATATGTTATATCAGTAAAATCACCGCCATTTACTCTATGTACTTCTATCATGTTTTTATGATAATCATTACATCTACAACATACCTTAATTTTAACCAAATTAATCATCTCCTCTTGGTCTTAATGGACAAGTGAAAGAACAACTTTCAATAGCTGATAAAGCTAAAGTTTGATAGAGCCCTTCGAGTTTTTCCTTATATTTCTTATCGAATCTTCTGCGAATAAAATGGAGAGGATTCTTTTCGAGATCTTCTAGTTCAAACCTTGCTGAATCAATCATACAGATTCCTGCTTCTCCTCCAAAGTCACAGTAATCTTCTTCTTCCTCATATTCGTCATAACCATCATAGTAAGGATCTTCATACATCTATGATTCAACCTCCTTTGGATAAACAAAATCTTCGTGCATCTTTCTGAGTTTGTCTGATAAATCTTTAAGAAACTCAGTACTGGTAGGAATAATAGATAACTTGTATTCTGCGTAAGTGCGACTATAGAGATACCATAATTCATCACAAGTAAGTTCTTCACTCATTTTTATCATTCCTATCTAAGCTTTCTATGGCAGCCACACATACAGCACCACACTGAACAAGTTCTTTTCTATATTTTCTTTTATTGTCTTCTAATGCTTCTTTAGCTGCTTCGCCAACCTCTTCGGTTAAAATAACAATCCAAGTAATAGGGCTATGGTTTTGCTCACCCCACTTTTCATCTTGCTTCTTTCTTTCTAACCTAATTTCATCTAAATATTCACTCAAGTTGATACCTCCAATTTAATTTTGTTCAAGAAATGATCCTTGTAACGAATATTGTCAAAACCTAGAGAATCTATTTCGTTTTTGATTCTAATTAAATTCTCAGGAGTATAATAGAGATCTTGATTTAATTCTTCTATGTATTCTTTTGGTACATGAGTAAAATTCATAGGACCTACCCAGATATCGTGAGTAACATAAGGTTGGATTCTTTTGATGTGCTTGATTAAAGTATAGTCTTCTAGAAAAGGTTCAATAGATACACTGGTGTTAAATCCTGCTTTGTAAGTTAGATAAAGACAAATCATCCTTTCTCTAACTGTAGAAGCATTAAATTCCCAATACTGTCTAACATCATCATCAGCTGTACCCATAGTGAAACGGAAAAGAATCTGTTTTTTGTAATCCTGGAAGCGATAGATGAGTTCTGAAATTACAGCAATTCGAGGTTTGGTAACAATTAAAATGGTCTTTCCCAATTCAAGAATTTTAGAAAGAGCATAACAAGCTTCCTCAAGATTTTCTTCGAATAAATCATGAGAGCTAGGAAACATAATATCGTAAAGGTCAGGATCAGTATTCTTTGTTTTAGGAAGTCGCTTAAGCTGTTCATCTATTTTTGCATAAGATTTGGTGTACATGTTTTTCCAGCAATCTCTCTGAACTCTACCATGACGATGAGCAATACTAGAACTGTAGCAGTACTTACAGTCATTAAAACAGCCTATAGAAATGTTGAAGTTGTTTTTAGCCCATTCATAAACCCCTTTTGTTTTAGCCATTCTCATAACCTCATCCTTCTAATTTAATCTCCTTATCACATTCTTCATCATGTTCCATTTCGCAGTGTTCACAAAAATTTCTTTTACATACAGAACAAGTATAAAAATACGAA
>JAAFKI010000150.1 GCA_021399345.1 Candidatus Heimdallarchaeota archaeon | reverse complement strand
ATGAGGAGAAAAAACAAGCTTTGCAAGGACAAGAAACTTTGTTAAGAGACGAATTTCAGAAATTACTATCAGAACAACAAGGTAAAAAGCGAAGGTAAATAGTTTTTACTAACTCTACTCTTTTTTTATTTTTATTATATTTTGAGTAGTATCTATCACTAGTTTATCTCCTGTTTTAATTGAAATAGTAACATCTTGGTCAGTTTTATCAACAAAGGGAATATTCGCTAGTATTGCTCCTGCTATAACAATTGTTTCTGCCTTATTTGCTATAAGTGCAAGTGGCGCCACATTATTAACACTTAGACCATAAATAACATACGAACCCACGGTTGATCCTTTACTCTCTGGAAATACAAAAATTTTATCAGTAAGACTTTCTCCAAATAATGGATTCTCGGAATCAGTTATTATTCCTGTTTCAGCATCAACACCACCAAAAAACGAAATTGGAATAGGTGAAACTAAAGCAATTCCCTCTACAGTACCTTCAACAATAGTACGTATTTTTATTGTTTTCATTCAGAAACCCTCTCTATAATTTCAGACAAAGAAAGTAAGTTAACATTGTTTGTACCTTCTCTAGTGAGATAAAATGCCGCTTTAGCAGAATTTGTCACAATGTTTTTGTAATTTTCCCTAACTACGGGAGATACAACCATACAAGTATCAGTAAATATTTTCACTCCCTTTTCCTCCAAATTGGTTAAAAGTTTCTTTGCTTTATCATTTTGCATCAATTCTTGAGAGGAAAAAACCCAGAATTTAATCCCCTCCTTGATAGACTTATCTCCAAGAGATGAATCAATAAGTTTTACGTCCTCAAGACTTGTATGAGGACACCCAATTACCACTAAATTTACTCTTTCCTTTATCTGGTTGAAATGGTCGTATATTTGTTTTTTATCGTTTTCATCGAAGGTAACTGTTTCACTTATATAACTCAAATCAACTTTTTCAGCTTCTGGTGTATGCTTTGCAATGTGAAAGTGAGCCACGCTTCCTGATGCAGCCATTGCCGCGCCTAACATTTTTACTTGATCAATATTGGTATTTTTTATATTTTTAAAATATGGGATAATTCCATGAAACTTTTCCCCATACCAATAGCCCAAAGCTGAGAAATCTGAAAAATGAGTAATTGTTGCTTTTACATCTACAACTATTTTAGGAACTCTGTTTTCCTTCTTGTGTAACCCATAATCAGCAGTAAAACCAGTTATAGCTGATGCTAATGAGGAAGGACCTCCTTCTCTGTTTGTTCTTGCACCATAATAAGCGTTAGCTACAGATACAGCTGATGATTCACTCCATGCTAAATGGTCACCAAATTTTGGTTTATGCCCAATCAAGTATGGTGTACAGGTAAGTGTTGGTTGTATTCCCATCTTCTGATATTGTTGTATAATTTTACGCTGTTTTTCAGCAAAATCATTTTTTATTCCCATTTCTTTCCATTTCTTCATATCCATCCCAGCAGGATTTAACCAGCTAGGAACGCTAACTTTGACATTATCTTCAGATAACATATTGAAAAAAGTGAAAATAGGTTCTCCAACAGTTAAGTATGAAACACCCGCAATTTGTGCATTTTTTATTGGAATAAGTCTTGTTGCACCATTTACTTCACCGATTTTTACAATTAATTGAGTGAGTTTAGCAATTGCATGCCCAAATTCCCCATCTAGCATCTTCTGTTGTTCTTTGGTAAGAAACATATTTACCGCTCCAAACTCTTTTTGTTTTTTTCTATACTGTATTGACATCTTTTGTTGAGTGCGCAATTAACACACTGAGGATTGCTCTTTATACAATAACTCTTTGCATGTTTCACTATTAATGCATGATATTCTTGATATAACTGTAATTTACTTGGAAGATTCTTCATAAATAGTCTTTGGAGTTCCAAGTAATTCTTGCCATCATATAAACCAAGTCTATTCATAATTCGAAATGTATAGGAATCAATTACAAAATATTTCTTTTTGAATAAGTAAAGCATGATAGAGTCCGTTGTTTCATCGCCCAACCCGTTTATTGATAACAAAGTTTTACGATCAGGTTGTGGGTTGATTGATAGTAACTCTATTAGATTTTTTATCCGTCTAGCCTTTATGCGGTAAAATCCACTTGATTTAATTAGTTTTTCTAACTCCTCAATAGAAATCTTCTGCAAACATTTCATATTCAAGCAATGGGCATCCTTTAACTGAAGAAGAGTTTTTTCCACATTTTTCCAATTAGTTTGCTGAGTTAATATTGCTCCAATGGCGATTTCTAACCCCTCACCTGGCCACCAGTTTTGAGAACCATATTCTTCATAGAGGTTGTTGTATAAGTCCAATAGCTCTTCTCTCATCGACTCCCCTTGAATTTTAATCTAAAAAAATTTACTGTTCAAACTTGTAGTTTAATTGAACTAAGTTTCATTCTATCTTAAACTTTAAATGATTTACAAAGAAGTAAAAAGCGATTAAATGACAACAGAGGAACATAATTTTGAAATGATGGAAGTTAAATGTCCTGTGTGTAGCAGTACCAATACTAAAATTACACAAAAGATAATGGATATCCCTCATTTTCCCCAACTTTGGTTTTTCAATATGGTTTGTTCTGACTGTCATTTTAAACACAATGATTTTATCAATCTCTCATTTAAAGATCCAATCAGATACATTTACCATGCTGAAAATAAAGATGATTATACAACAAAAATCATAAGAGCAGCTAATGGAACGATAATCTTTCCACAAATAGGGGCCATGATAGAACCAGGTCCTAATGCGGAAGGTTTTATCAACAATATTGAAGGTATACTTCACGACATCAGAGGAAAAGCATTTTTCCTCTTAGGTGATGCAAGTTCAGATGAAGAAAGAGAAAAGATTAGAGTATATGTTGAACTCTTGGATTCTTATATTAAAGATAATCTTCCAATCGATATTGTTGTTGAAGATCCTTTTGGAAATTCATCCATCATTCCTGCAGATCCAAACAAGCTAGAGACAATTGAACTATCACAAGATGAGGCAGAAAAACTAAAGACTGGATTTATTGTCTTTGAAAGCGCGAAAGATAAAGTTGATTGAAAAACCAATCATATTCATATCAAAGTTTTGAAGTGAACCTAACATTTTTGCTAACTATCCAAAAGATTAACTAAAAAATAAAAACGAATATTTTTTCGTTATTTGCTAAAATGTGAAAAAACACTTTGATAGTAACTGAAAGTAGAAGATAACAATTGAAGAGTTACAAACATAATACAGAAATAATACAAAAATAAATGCATGAAGCACTCATTATTCGAGTGCTATTTTCACATCCAAAGCAGACACACCCTTTCCTTCCTCATAAACAAAAAATGGATTGATATCTAGTTCCTCTATTTCAGGAAAGTCAGTAACCAATAATGATACTCTAAGTAAAGTTTCATTCACTGCTGCTATATCAGATGGTGATTCTCCGCGTACTCCTTTGAGAAGAGTATATGTTTTTGTTCGCTGTAACATCTTTTCGGATTCTAATTTTGTTAATGGAGCTAATCCAAAAGCTACATCCTTAAAGAAGTTAGTATAAACACCCCCCAAACCCACCATAACAAGAGAACCAAATTGAGGATCCTTCATTGACCCTACAATGAGCTCTTTTCCTATCTTTTCCATCTTTTGAACATCAACTGCTAGAAGCTTGGTTTCAGGATAATGCTCCTTTGCTTTAGCGGTTATTTCTTCATATGTTTTGGTAGCTTCTTCTTTGCTTTTGACATTTAACCTTACTCCACCAATATCTGTTTTATGTATAATATCAGGGCTTGTTATTTTCATTACAACAGGAAAGCCTATTTCCTCAGCTAAAGATGCAGCTTCTTCTTTTGATCGAGCTAGTTTGGTATTAGGAACACAAATCCCATATGCTTTTGCAACGTTAATTGCTTCTGTACCCAATAGGTTCTTTCGCCCTTCTGATTCAACTTTATCAAAGATACTTCTAACTTGTTCTTTGTCTCTATCTAGATTTGGAATTTTATCATCAATTGGTCTTTTCCTAATTTTATCATATTCAGCAAGAGCGCCCATTGCTCTCACACCTCTTTCTGGATGAGGAAAACAAGGTATTTTGTTCTTTTTCAACTGATAAATGCTTGGTCCTAAAATCTCCCCACCTATGAAAACAGTGATAATAGGCTTGTGTGGATATTTTTTACGTATTTCTATTATTTTATCTGCAGTTTCTTGACCCTCAGTCATTGCCTGAGGAGTAAGAATTAGAATTACACCATCTACATCGTCACTTAACAAGGACAGTTCTAGAACCTTTCCATAGTCTTCTGCTTGTGCGGTTCCAAGTGCATCAATAGGATTGTTGAAGTTTGCAGCTGGTGGTAAGAAGGATTTTAATTTACCTTTAAACTCAGTAGAAAGTGTTGCAAGCTCAAGACCAGATTTTTCTGCTGCATCAGTAGCTAATATTCCTGGTCCTCCTGCGTTTGTAATTATAACTATTTTATTTCCTTCAGGAATAGGCATAAAACTAAAAGCAAAAGCCATATCAAATAATTCTTGAGCATCATCTGCTCTTATTACACCAGCTTTCTCAAATGCCACATCATAGGTTGTATCTACACCCACCATACTGCCTGTGTGCGAGGAAGCAGCTCTTGCACCTGCTATTGAACGTCCAGATTTTATAATAATAACCGGTTTTTTTCGAGTGACTGACTTGCAAACTTTGATAAAATCAAGCCCCCTACTTATGCTTTCAAGATATGCTAAAATTGCTAGAGTGTGCACATCATCTGCTAACGCTTCAATAAAATCTGTTTCATCTAAATCAGCTTTGTTCCCTAGAGAAACAAAACTTGAATATCCAATTCCCTCAGCACAGCTCCAATCCAATATTCCTGTCAACAAAGCTCCACTTTGACTCAGAAATGCCACATCACCCTTAATAGGTGAGCGTTCTGCAAAACTAGCATTCATAGGAGCAGATGTATCCATAACACCCAATATATTTGGACCTACAATTCTCATTCCATATTTTCGTGCAATCTCTACAATTTTTTTCTCTAACTCCGCACCTTCAGAACCAGTTTCTTTAAAACCAGCAGTGATTACAGCAGCATATTTAACGCCTTTTTTCCCCAAATCATCCATTAATGATGGGATAAATCTTGCAGGAATACAGATAACAGCTAAATCAACTTCATCTTCAATATCATCTATACTTGCATAAACCTTTACTCCCTCAATCTCCCCATATTGATCCGCTTTTGGATTTATCGCATAAAGCCTTCCTTTGAAACCGCTCAACACCATGTTTCTTAAGGCAGCATATCCAACCTTCTTCTTATCTGGACTAGCACCAATAATGGCAACGCTTTCTGGATGCAATAACTTATCTAATTTAGCTAATGGCAGTATTTTCACCTATTTTGAGCGAATTAAAGAAATAATTTAAACATGTCGCTAGGAAGTCGCTCTTTTATTCTTCAACTCTTACTCCCATGAAACTTTTCGTTCTTCAGATCCATTTTCTTTTGAAAGTGAATCTTCTTCAATCATATGCTGACTAGCAAGGATTTGAGATATTACAGCAAACAAATCTAAACCTTCTTCATAAATTCCCAACTTCTTGTCAACTAATTCTCTTGGTAAGTTCTTTATTTCTCCGTGTGGAAAAGCTCCAAATATTAGTAAGGGATTTGTGGATTCAAAAATTATTTTTGAATATTCAAGAGAAGTAAGTTGTTCTCCTTTAACACTGAACTCAATTATCATGTCGTGTTTCTGCCGTAATTCTTCCAGAAGATTCGGAAGAGAACTCTTTGTAAGATTCATTAGAACTTCATCTCCTGTTGGAGGTGATCTTCCATTCTTAAATAGCTGCAAAAATAGACCGTTAAACCGCTCAATGCTTTTTGGCAATCTTATTTCAGGATTGAGATATATTACTCTGTCATCATATGTGTGAATAATCACTTGAAGTCTTTCCTCTCTAGCACAAATAGAACCAAAACAAGACAAGAGGGTGAAATGAACTATATCGGCCCTTCCTCGTCTCTCAAAATCTGGTAGTCCCCCGATGAGTTGTTTATGATAATTTACATCTAGCATTACTTCAGATGGTGATTTCTTTAGTTTAGAAAAGAAGTTTCTCACATTTATATCCTTCATCAGTTCTTCTGGAAAGGATTCGATAGATGCTTCCGCAAGTAAGATTGTCAGAAATTTCGCCATGATAAACAATTACTATCTATAACGTACTCATTTTTCAACTTTACTGATACACACAAGAAACTGACAAACCAAAATTGCTAAAAACACATGTAAAAACAGAAAACAATGAGAAAATGCTATCTTGTCGAATACAATCTCCTAGAATATCGTTATTCTCTCGATTTGCAACAGAGGATTAGAAGTATAAAGGAAAACGACAGTGGGTTTGCCAATTTTTTATTAGTTCTACAACATAATCCTATTTTTACAATTGGAAAAAAGGGATCAAGAGAGGACATTTTAGCAACTAATGAAATTCTTGAAGAAGAAGAAATTGACATTATAGAAGTAAGGAGAGGGGGAGAAGTAACATATCACGGACCAGGACAACTTGTAGGTTACTTTCATCTTAACTTGATTAAGTTGAATATGGGTGTAGATCAATTTGTTTGGAGTATGGAAGAAACTTTGATTGAATTACTAAAGGAATACAAGATTGAAGGATGGAGAAAAAAGGGATTTCCTGGAGTCTGGGTAGATTATCAAGGAAGAAAATGGAAGTTGGCGGCAATAGGAGCAAGAGCGTCAAAAAGGATTACATCTCATGGTTTGGCATTGAACGTTAATACAAATATGAATCATTTTCGCTTAATTATTCCTTGTGGGATTACTGAATATGAGCCAATTTCAATGAAACAAGTTCTTGGAAAGTCATTGGACATAAAGGAGATATATGAGAAATTTGAAAGAATATTTGAGAAGATATTTAGCCTTAAACTAGAAAAAATCACAGAAAATCAATTAGAAGAGATGATTAAGAAAGATGACTAGACTTCGAAAACCTGAATGGTTACGAATAGGAAGTATGGATAGAGAAAAAATCCGTGAAGTTCAACAAATACTGAGAAAATTAGAACTTCATACTGTATGTGAAGAATCAATGTGTCCAAACATCGGTAAATGTTTTGAGAAAAAAACAGCAACCTTTCTTGTTATGGGGAACATATGTACACGTGATTGTAAATTCTGCGATATTGATTTTGGAAAACCTAAACCTTTAGATGAACATGAGCCAGACCATTTACTTGAAGCAACAAAAAGATTGGGACTAAAGCATGTCGTTATTACTTCTGTGACAAGAGACGATTTACCTGATAGCGGGGCAGCTCATTTTGCTAAAATTACAGAGAAATTAAGGAATTATGACGAGAATCTTATAATTGAACTACTTATTCCAGATTTGAAAGGCAAAGAACAAGACATTAAAATTGTGGTCGATTCAAAGCCAGACATTATTAATCACAATGTGGAAGTAGTTCCTAGACTCTTCAAAAAAGTTACTCCTCAAGCAGATTACAAAAGGTCTCTTAAATTACTTAAATTGGTAAAGGAGATGAATCCGAAAATACTCACAAAATCTGGGCTGATGGTAGGTTTGGGTGAAATAAAAGAAGAAGTAGTGAAATTATTAAAGGACCTTCGAGAAGTTGATTGTGATATTTTAACAATAGGTCAATATCTTAAACCCCCAAGTTCAGACTTAGAAATAGAAGAATTTGTTCATCCTGATCGCTTTAAGGAATACGAGATAATAGCATATGAGCTAGGTTTCCAATTCGTAGCTTCAGCTCCTTTTGTAAGAAGTTCATTCAACGCAGAAGAAGCAGATTTCTTACTAGAAAACTAGGATTTAAGTCTCTGCAAAAGTGTTGGGGTTTAATACTTGGGAATCTTAAGAGTATTGTGATAATAATAGGAGAGAAGAACGAAGAGATAGTTTTACTTTGTTTAAATTGTGGAGCGACTGCGAAGTTTGCATGTGATGAATGTGGAAAACCTCTGTGTGGACGATGCAGAAGTCGAGAAAAAAAAGACTTAGTTTCAAAAATTGTTTTACCTGCTGGATTATGTAATAGTTGTACTAGGAACCGCACAAATAGATTCTCTACTGGAGAGATTAATACCTTGTCTGAATCAGTTACAAAATATGCAAAGCCTATCATTTCTGGACCGAGAAGCGAAAGAAACAATCAATGAAAATTGTTTTGTAAAAATGTAACATTCATAAACTCAATTTAGCTTTGTTAAATTGAACTAGAGGGAAATTTTTGTTTAGTTTAGCAAGTTTTCTGATTACACTGAGAGAGGCCATAGAAGCCGCATTAATAGTGGGTATTTTACTTATTTATGTTACAAAAATAGGTGAAAGGAAATTAAAGAAACAAGTGTGGATAGGTACAATTGCAGGTATTGTCCTCTCAATTCTTACAGCTGTTATCTTTCAATTTGCTTTAGGTGGGTTTGAAAGTTATGAGGAAATCTTTGAAGGTTTTGCAATGATAATAGCTTCATTGTTGCTGACATGGATGATAATATGGATGCTAAAAACAGGAAAAGATGTTCAGAAGAAACTTGAAGAAAAGGTAGACATTTCAATAAAACAACAGCAAAAATATGGTTTACTGACACTTGCACTTATCTCTGTTCTAAGAGAAGGGGTAGAAACGGTTCTTTTTCTTGCTGGTATTGGGGCTACTGAAGATAATCCTTGGATTGTTCTCTGGTCAGGAATATTAGGAATAGTTGTTGCTTTAGTAATTGCTTTTCTTATTTTCTATTCTGGTAAAAAGATTAACTTACGGACGTTTTTTTTAATTACAAGTATTGTCTTAATTATTGTTGCAGCAGGTATGTTTTCTCAAGGAATTCATGAATTTCAAGAAATTGGTTGGTTTGGATCTGAAACGCATTGGTTACAAAACCATGTTTGGGATATGAGTGGAATTCTCAACGATAAGACAAATGAACTGGGAAAATTTCTTAGAGCTCTATTTGGTTATCAAGATAAACCAACATGGTTAGAAATGATTGCTTATATTGGTTATTATCTAATTCTTGGTTTAATCACAATTGCTTCATTCTTGCTTAAAAAAAAGAAATCAAAAAATAATTTCTAAAGTAACAAAACTTTTAGAAGAGAAGAGAAAACTTAAAAAAAAGAGAACGAGAGAATATAAGTAGAAAAGGGGCACTAGCTCAGCTCGGTTAGAAGTCAAATGGCTGTGTGCCATTTGACGAACTGGCGACTGGCTCATAGCTTAGAACCTTTCTGGTGGGAAACCAGTTGGTCGGTGGTTCAAATCCGCCGTGCCCCACCAAATTTTTCTAAACAAAAACCTTTTCCATCCATTCTGTTATATTTTTACTAACAGGATTTATTCTTGAATCTATTTCCTTCTTATCCGCCACTGAAATTAAAGGCATAATTTCGTTCTCTAAAGTGGACAAAACACTTACAAATAGTGGATTGAAGTTGCAAAATAGAGTAACTTCGTTCATATCTGCAAGATGTTCTTTGTTGGTGTTTTTATTTATAATATTAACAAATGCTGGAAAAATCTTAATCTTTCTTTCAATAACCTTAGAGTTATTGTTTCTTACTAAATAATGAAGTACCCACTTTTTATCTGTATCTTCTTTTACTGATTTCAATGTTATATTCCAACCTGAATTAACAAAATTTTTGCTTGAAACCATATTTACTTCCTTAAATCTAAGATTTTTCTTCAAATAATTCCTTATAGAGATACTAAATTCTTCCCAAACTTCATAATATTCAAAGAACAAATATATGAATAACTTCATCATGCTTTCTCTGTTTTCACCTCTTAATAGATTGAATGAGATAGCTGGTTTTGAATAAAGAATATCAATCAGGTCATTTATTTCATCAATATGTCCTAACTTCTCTCGTACTCTTTCTATATACAACTCTCTTGCTTTTTTCCCTTTTTCTCCCGCTCTCTTTCCGTCAACTCTACAGAATCTAAATTTTAATTCAGAATTTCTTGTTACTGATTTTCCTGACTTTATTGCTATAGGGAAAGTAGAAAGAATATTTCTATCCAACAGTCTGTTTATACTGAAAATTTCATTGAAATCCATCTTAAAATTCAAGATGGGATTTTCCCTTTCTTTGAGATCATTGTCATTTTCAAATACTCGTATTGGATTACCTTTCTCATCTACAAATATCAAAGACCGAATTGTATCCCCCTGTTCAAATAAGTTCTTACGAAGCTTTAACCTAGTATTCCCTTTTAGCAGATACAGAATATTAAATATAAGAGAGTAGTCAGGATTTGCCTTTGATTTTTGTTTGAAATCTTTTTCCGAAAAATCTTTAGAAGTAATTTCTTTGAGGAAATCTAATACTTCTTTATCATTATAAGAAAACAGTTTTTTGAACGCTAGTTCCTTGTATTTACTTAATTTTGTAGGATTGTTTCGACTTATTTCCTTGAGTTTGCCATAAAAAGGCAGTTTCCAAATATAATTCATAGTATAAGGAATTGCTGAGTACATCTTTTGGTTTTTCTCAAACCACAGTTTAACATTTGCAATATCTTCTGTAGCAATTTCACTACAAACAAACGTTTTACCTTCTTTGAGTATCTCAAATGAAATAAAATTATCACTATTTACAAAATATTGAAAAATTTCAAATAGTAATTTATTGTAAGCTGAAAGCAAATTTTCACTATAGTCGTTAGTTGATAATAGCTCTGTAATTGTAAAATTTCTACTTATTGAGATAGACTTGAAAATTGAATTTAACTGATAGTATAATTCCGAATCAAAAACCGAATGAGTTCTCTGTAGCTTCTTAATTAATTTCTCTGAATAACCTTCAATCGAGATAATATGGTCATCTTTTTCATTTTTTAAAGGTTTAAAAGAAAATATTTCACCCATAATACGAATTGGTTGCTTTTTTCTATTTGTGATATCTAGATGATTGACCACTTTCGCGTCGTCATTTAGTGTGTAACCATTTTGCATCAAAGCTATCAAACGATGGTTATCTTTTGCAGATTTGATTAATTTATGTGCTAAATGTTTTGCATTAGGAATCCCATTTCTTTCCAAACCAAATATTAAGTCATGCTTATATTTCGTTGATTTCATTTTTTGCAGGAAATTGTTACCCTTTGCATCATAATAATAGGTATAGCGCTTAAACAAAGAATTAGAAAAATCAATACTTTGATGAATGGTAAAACCTAATCTCTGAAGAAGATCTTGAAACTTATTGCCTGTACGTTTTTGAGCTAGACTAAATACTGATTTATGTAACTGACCACCCATATTTCTGAAAGTTTTACATATTGAATAACCTGTACCACACTTTTGTTCAGAAAACCATAATTCGAATTTATTGTGGTTAAGTAAAGTAAAATAAGAATCGAAACCTAAAGATACACTGGATTTGAACCTAGAAAAGTCTGAATGAACAATTACTTTTTGATAATCACTTGTAATTTGTTGTTTTCCTCTAAACTCATCTTGATCATGATTTATTTTTATCCAAACATTTTGAAAGAATTCATGCATAGTTTTATAATCAAAACCTAACACCACCTTATCAAAATCAGACATACATGCTAGATAAATAGTAAAGACTCTAGCCTCTTCAAAAGTTAAATTATACCTTTTCCTAATATTTTCAGTTATCTCTGAACCGTGTTTTTTGAAAAATCCTCGTGTAGTTTTACTTTTATAATCTTCATCAAAATCCTTATCAAAAAGGCTATTTTTTGCATAAGAATCATAGATTTTCTTAGAGAATTTTAGATTTTCTTTGAACAAATACTCTCCAAAAGGAATCCCTTTTTTAGTTTCAATTATTGATCTCAGGTTTCTGATATGTTCTTTCCAACCCATTAAGCTACTTTTATCACTGAGAAGATCTTTAATCGACACCACTTTAGGAAAGAATAATGATTTCACAAGCTTTACAAAGGATTTGTCATTATCTGATAAAGTGTTGTATTTACTTTCTGTTAAGTTTTCTAGGGTACCCCAAGAGATGTTATTATCAAATTCCACACTGATAATTTGTATTTCATTTGAGTTAACAGTTTCAAGACCAGAGTGCTCCTCTGTCCCTTCAAACAATCTGACTTTATTATGTTTTTGAAGTTTTTCTATCGTTCTTTTTGTCTTTTTGATAAATTGGAGAACTTCTTGTACTTCTCTTTTCATTTCTTCGATTTCTTTTATTCTGGTATGTTTATCTACAGGATTCTGTGTATTTGCCTTGAGATTAATTTCAATCACCACGAAGAAACTTGATTTCCTCTAAGTTGTAAAAATGAAAAGTTTCAGATTCATTTAACATTAAATGATTAAAATGATATATAAACGCGAATAAAATGCCTGAAATTAATTACAGAGGAGATGCCTTGAGAAGAAGAACCATTTTCGTGGGATACCAGATGGTCGGTGGTTCGAATCCGCCGTGCCCCACCATTTTTGTTCAATACTAAAGGTTAAAACTCTTTTTCGTAAAATTAGCTATTAAGTGGTTCTATGAGTAAGGTATTAGTTTCTTATCAAACGCTATATGGGGCAACAAGAGAAGCTGCTTCTGTAATTGCAGATACTCTTGAGAAGGATTACGGATTTCAAGTTGATCTATATCAGTTAGAAGAAAATAAAATTACTCCTGATTCTTCTGATTACGAAAACATAATTATTGGAAGTTGCATTTTCCATGGAAAGTGGGGAAAAAGTGCTGAAGAATTTCTGAGAAATGATTTTACTAACAAGAATGTTGCTGTTTTTGTTTGTGCAGGTTTCGCTGGAGAAGAAAAACTTCACAATCAAGCACATCGAGTTTTCCTTGAAGAGGTTTTAGAGAAGTATCCACAGGTAAAACCAGTTTCAATGAAAGCCTTTGGTGGAAGAGTGCCAAGAGCAAAAATTCCTCATATTTGGTATATGCAAACAACGAAAAAGATGCCAAGTTTTGGTTATGACACTAGAAATTTGGAAAAAGTCAAGGAATGGGCTCATGAACTAGGAAACTTATTTCGCAAAACCTAGTTTAAAAGTTGTTCTAACCACAAGTCTTTATAAACGGGTTTTACATTGATGTTATTATCTTTAAGATATATAAAATACCAATAGGTGAATTACATTGGATTCAGCATTTCAACAAATTGTTGAGGATATACGAACCTTACGAATTCAAGGAGCTACAAATATCGCGATTGAGGGAGTAAAAGCCTTTGCTTCATTAGCTACTCGTCTTGAAGTTTCCTCATTAGATAATCTCTTTGAGGAATTGGAAAAAGCTAGATATATTTTAGCTACAGCTAGAGCTACTGAACCCGCTCTTCGAAACGGTTTGAGATATGTTGTTTATAATCTGCATGAAAAAGCAAATTCTGTTCAAGAAGCCAAAGAAATTGCTAACTCGTTTACTCAAGAGTATGTTAACCTACTCAAAGAATCGAAAAGGAAGGTTATTTCCTATGGTGCTCACAGAATTAAACCAGGAAGCACTATTATGACCCATTGTCATTCTTCTTTATCTACTGGAGTCATTCTAGAAGCACATAATCAAGGCAAAGACATACGAGTTTTCTGTACTGAAACTCGCCCTCTATATCAAGGACGAATTACCGCCAAAGAATTAGTTGAAGCAGGAATTACAACTACTCAAGTTGTTGATAGTGCAATGAGATGGGTTTTGAATAGGCATGATGTTGACATCATAATTACTGGAGCAGATGCAATTACAAGTCAAGGTACAGTCATTAATAAAATTGGAACACGTTTATTAGCTCTTGCTGCTAAAGAAATGGATATACCATTTTATACAGCGATTAATCTCTTAAAATATGATCCAGAAACTAGTATTGGCAAACTATCGGAAATAGAAATGAGAGCAGGAACAGAAATTTGGGAAAATCCTCCAGAAGGATTGAATTTTCTAAACCCTGCGTTCGAAACTGTTTCCTCCGATTTGATCGATGGTATAATAACAGAATCAGGTGTTTTTTCACCTTCAATAGTTTATATTATAATTAAAGAGAAGTATCCTTTTATGATAATCAGTGAGGATACATAGAACATTTATGATTAATTTTGGTGACAAATATGAAAGATAAATATAAAGAATTACTAGTTGCTCGCTATTATGTCGAGCATGTTAAGTCAGTCCAAGTGGCTGCAGAAGAAATATGTGATGAAGAAAGCGTTGGTACATGGACCAAACTTACTACAATTGAAAACACAGAGATAGACATTATTCCTAGATTAAGAGCTGAGATTCTGGATACCAAGGTTATTGGTGATCACGAAGGATATCAGAGCGGAGAAGTATTAATTGGATTTAAAACAGAAACCTTTGATACAGAAGCAGGAATTACAAGCATTTTGTCCATGTTAGCTGGTAACCTATTTGGTTTAGGAGCACTTCGCAATATACGATGGGTTGATGTAGAATTTCCCAGAAGTGTTGCAGAAAATTTTCCAGGACCAAAATTTGGAGTACAAGGAGTACGTAAAATCTTAGGTACTGACAAAGGTGAATTTCCAAATCGTCCTCATTTAGGAACAATAGTTAAACCAAAAATGGGATTAACTGCAAAAGAATGGGCCCAAGTAGCTTTTGAAGCTGCTATTGGTGGTGTAGATTTTATCAAAGATGATGAAAATCTAAGTAACCAACCTTTCTGTCCCATAGCAGATAGAACCGTTGCTGTATTAGAAAAGATGGATCAAGTGAAAGAAGAAACAGGAAGAACTGTAATCCATGCAGTGAATGTAACTGCAAAACATGATGTCATGTGGAGAAGGATAGAGGAAGCTATCGACAATGGAGCTAAATGTTTGATGATAGATGTTATTCTTACAGGATTTCAAGAATTAGCTCAAATGGCAGCTGATCCAAGTGTGAAGTTACCTATTCATGTTCATAGAACTATGCATGCAGCTTTCACTCGTAATCAATTACATGGTATATCCATGTTACCTGTGTCTAAGATAGTACGTATGGTTGGTGGTGACCAATTGCACATAGGATCTTATGGCCAAGGTAAAATGGATACAGAGTTAGATCTTGAGCTTCAAATTAAAGATGCTATGCTTAATCCCATGTATGAATTTAAACAAACTTTTCCTGTTGCATCCGGTGGTCTTTATCCAGCTAAAATACCTAATTTGGTAAAACATGGTGGTAATAACCTCATAATTCAAGCTGGAGGAGGTATTCACGGACATCCTGACGGTACAGTAAAAGGCGCAATGGCAATGAAACAAGCACTAGATGCTACACTAAAGGGTATTTCTTTAGAAGAATACGCTAAAGAACATGTAGAGCTTGCTAGATCTCTTGAGAAATGGCCCAATTAAGATTTTTCTAGTTTCTTTTTTTTCTTTTTTCTTTTTTCTAATAATCTTCAATAGCATAAAAAACCATAATTGAATTTATGATGGTAACTATATTGAAGTTAATGGCATAAATATGTTCTATATAGAAAAGGGAAATGGTCATCCTTTAATCCTCCTTCATGGAGGAATATTTCCAAATGCTGAGCTTGCAATTATTCCAAAAGCTGATCATTATGTCTATGAAACAAAATCTGATTTATTTAATAGTATAGTATTGAAATTCTTAATGATACATAAATGATGAATTAGATTCAAATTATGTATTTTATAATTGGGGGATCTATGTTTAACAATCTAAAATACACACTGATTTGTCCTCTATGATGTATGCTATGCTCAATCATTTCCAGCAGTAATTCTGCTTTAGATGCGGGTCGACTAAAATTGGTTATAACCTTTTTGAGTTTATCCGCGGAAAGTTTTTCTAAAAATACATTAAACTTTTTTGTTATGCTTTGGTAAAGATTAACAATTTCAGGAATTGTATTCAATTCCACAAGGTTGTATGGAAGTGCTTCCCAATGATCATCCATTATCCCTCGCATATAATATTCTAAAGAACGAATGATGTGTAAAATTACTTCCCCTAAAGGTCTGATGCCTTTTGCAGGGATTTTGAATAGTATACTATCTGGTTTTATTTCATTTTTATCCACTAAATCTTCAAAGGATTCTACACTGAATTCCTGAAGAGTCTTCAAATATAGTTCTGTCTCTTTCAGATGTCTAAGAATTGCGTTTTTAAGAAAAGCTTCCAACATATCATAAACCTCATAGAAATTGTGGCAATTATCTAATTAAAATTCTGACAATTTAAAACAATTATTGATTCACCATTATTGATTCACCAAAAGGATGCAAAAAAATCAATTCACGAACAGAAAGATTAAAAATATAAATAGAACAGATGAAAGTAGCAAAAATACGCTAATAGTCTAGTGGCAGGACTTCGCCCTTCCAAGGCGGGAACCCGGGTTCAAATCCCGGTTAGCGTACCAAATCTTTTTCATATTACACATCGTGATACATTGTTTTTAATCATCATCAAACAGAAAAGATAAATATTGCTTCTAAAATACAACCTTGCTCGTGCTCGTGTAGTCTAGTTGGTAGGACTCAGCCCTGCCACGGCTGGAACCCGGGTTCGAATCCCGGCGCGTGCACCATTTAATTTTTTTCTTATAACTCTTATAAACAAAAAAAATGTAATACTGACGAGTCTTCTCGGTCATATTTGCGTTGTTATGTTAGTTATCGAAAGCTTCTCTGAGAATATATGGATGAACATTATATTATTAATATTGATGAAGAAGATGATAATGTTTCTAACCGTAAAGAGCCAAACACATTCGATAGTGACGATATGGATAAAGAGCTTGAAAAATTATTGGTGAATCAATCCGGTTCTTCTGACCGCTTTTTAAGTAGTTCTGTTGATTCATACATTCAACAGGTTCTCAAAACAAATAGAATTCTAGCTATTGGTGTAGGTGGTGCAGGTTCTAATGCCATTAACAATATTGTAACACGTGGAGGAATTATTGGAGCAACTACTGTAGCTGTTAATACAGATGCTAGACATCTTCTAAGTACTCAAGCTGATCGAAAATTGCTTTTAGGCAGAGAATTAACTAATGGAACAGGTGCAGGTAATGATCCCAATATAGGTCGAGCTGCAGCTGAAGAAAATGAAGAAGACATGAGAGAATTAGTTAGAGGAAATGACCTTGTTTTTGTTGCTTGTGGCCTAGGAAAAGGTACAGGAACTGGAGCAGCACCATATATTGCAAAAATTGCTCAAGATGAAGGATGTTTAGTTGTTAGTGTTTGTACTTTACCTTTTGCATCAGAAGGACAATCAAAAATGGATGCAGCTATGCAAGGTTTGGATGAACTAAATGAACACTCTAATACTATTATTGTGGTTCCAAACGAAAAACTACTGATGTATGCACCAGATTTTACACTCTGGGACGCATTTAAACTGGCTGATGATGTTCTGATTAATGCTGTTGTTGGTCTAACTGAATTAATAGTACTCCCTGCAAGAGTTAATGTTGATTTTGCTGATACCAAGAAGATATTGAGACGTAGCGGCCCTGCAGTTATTGGTGTTGGACATGGAAAAGGTGAAAATCGAGCTATACAAGCAATAACTAATGCATTATCAAATCCCTTACTTGATATAGATATTAATTCATCAACAGGTGCGCTTGTTAACATTAAGGCTAATAAGAACATATCAATGACTGAAGTTGATACCATTACAACTATGATTACAGATCAAATAAATCCAAAAGCAGAATTTGTTTGGGGTTGTAATATTGATGAAGTCATTCCAGATGATGAACTAGCAGTAACCGTGGTAATTGCTGAGGTAAAATCCTCGTACTTAACTAAAACTGAAGATATATCTATCGAAGCATTATGGAGAGATTAAGTAAACTCTTCCCCCAAAATTATTTTTGGGTTTTTATGCTCTTTTCTATATATAATATTAGATACTATGTCAAAATTTCAAATTCACCACACAGAGGATTTTATTACATTAGAATCTGATAATCAAGCAATTTCAGTTATTGGTTTTGCATTATCCAAGATGGAAGAAGGAGTTCTCACACAACTTTCAAGAAGAATAACAAATTATTTTGATTCTTTTGGTTATTCTTACGTTATTCAAATGACTGAAACATCAATGAAACTCTACTTGATCATTTCAGCACAGAATGTAGGTGAAGTAATAGGCGAAGTATCAAATCTTTTAGATAAAATGCAAAAAATTACCCCAGTAAGTCCATTTTTAGTTATATCACAAATAAACCACCACAATATTGCTGAAAGCTTGCAAGAAAACTATTTCTCTCCCATTCGGAAAACATCAGAATCCCGAATTATCAAAATGGGAAAGAAATTCATGGTTTTCTCTTCTATAGTTTTTTCAGGAGAAGAATCTAATCAACTTACAAGATATTTTCAAGATTTGCTAACATTTGAACATTGTAATCTAAATCTAAGTTCAAGAATTCTTAAGAAAGGAAAGAATAAAGCTGGGAAACACAAAAAAGGGATTTTATTGACATATAGTTCTACAGAATTTGAAAATTGTATAAACTATTTACAGCAATTGAGAATAATATCTCTACAGTATAAAGAAAAGATGGTGTTTTCGATACGATTTCATTCCTTAAATGAAATAAAACGCAGTAAAATCCTCTTTCTTCTGGGATTACCTAATAAGTCAGAAATGCAGATTTCTTGGGATTCATATTTCAAAATTGAGAAATTTATACCTTGTATAAAACCAGGTTTAAAGAAAAGAACAAAAACAATGAAATCCATACGCAAAAAGAAAATATCCCATTATAATAGAAATAGATTATTTCCTCTTTTGAAGAGTGTAAGATTACCGATCTTTATGAGAAGGAAAATAAATCTTGATCAAAAAATTAAGAAAGAACCAACAATTGCCCTAGCAATGGAACAAAAAGAAATGGAGAATGAAGGGGAATCTATACTTGATTCTGAAAGAAACACAAAGGAACAAGGTACAATATTCCCCTATGGTCAAGTTGTTTCTGAAAGAGAAATGAAAAAACTAATCAAGAATATTCCTCCTCCACCTCCTTAGAGATTAATCCTTTTTCTTCAAATTAACATTAGTTCAAAAATAAAATGAAAAGAAATGTTGATAAAGTAATTTTTTCTCATCCAATAAGGAAGAAACAACATGTCTAATGAAAAAACACCTCACCTACGTACAAGGAAGAGAAAAAATCGAAGAAAAAAGTTTCAGGTTTTGTCTCAAGAGGATTTCAAAGAACAAATTGTTTCTTTACTCATAAAAGCAGATAAAATTATTTCAAAGGATATGGAAAAAGCCCAGCAATTTGCTAAACAAGCACGTAAAATCCAAATGAAAACTAGAATAAAATTCCCACCAGAATGGAAAAAACGATTCTGTAAACATTGTAAAGCATTCCTTTATCCAGGAATTAACAGCCGAGTTAGACTTTCATCTACAAACAGAGTGATTGCTATCAAATGTAACCACTGCAACAAGTATACTAGAATACCCTACTACAGAAATAAGGAGGTTAAGAATGAACAACACCATTAACAAAATACGTCATGAACCATCAAAAATGCGTATAGGAAAAAAGGGAATTACTGAAAACATCATTCAGGAAATAAAGAATGTACTGAAAAGGGATAAGGTAATAAAGATAAAATGCTTACAAGTTGTTCCTTCAGAATCTGTAAAAGATATAGCAGAAAACATATCTAAAATAACAAATAGTAGAATTGTGGAAATTCGAGGAAAAACAATAATTTTAGCTCTGCAAGGCATTGAATGAAACTAGAGAGTTGTGTTACTTGGTTTATATTTTTGTATGTATTGACTTTGATAGGGATTATGCACTACCAATCAAAAATAGTAAACATGCTATTAGCTATCCGCTTAAAGAACAACCAAAGGAAATTCTCAAAGACCCAAAATTATCAGCTTCTCTTAAGGGAACACTTGATTGTTTTGAACCCTTTATTAATTGTTTAACTGACTTCAACCTCCCGTCAACCTTTTATTTTGAAGCAAGAAGCTTGAAGCTATTAAAAGAAACTAATTCAAAATATGTATCTCTTCTTAAAAAGCAAATATTTGAGCATGGAGTACATGGTTTTGATCACGAAGATTTGACAGGGGAAGAAACAGGGGTAAGTTTGAACAGAGATGAGGAAACACACATTATCAAGAGGGCACAAGCGGAAATTGAATCTATTCTAGATACGAAAGTATATGGATTTAGAGCTCCTTATATGAAAAACACTGCTAATACATTCGACATATTAAATGAGCTAAACATTAGGTATGATAGTTCTTTGTATGTAGAAGCTGAGGCTGCTATAAAACCATATAAAATAAATGGAAACCTTATGGAATTCCCCGTTATCAAAACACCAAAACAAAGCATAATGAAAGGTATGTATACTTATCTTTGGCCTTTGTTCGAAGGTAAAAGAAAAGAAGAAGATGTCATAAGTAATTACCTTCAACTTGTTAAGAACTCTCAACATGATGATTCATATATTTCGATTAATCTTCACTCTTGGCATTTTTCATATAATATCTCCCAAGGAAGATATCTTTCGAAAATGGAAATTCAAGAAAATGTTCGAATCTTTGAGAATCTCATAAGTAAACTACAAGAAACTGGAAAAATAACACTATCAACACCAAAGAAGTGGCTAGAAGAAAGGTAATTTGTTCGAATCTATCCCTAGAGTTTTTCTTATCTGTTTAACATCTTTAAAAGAAGCAATTTGCTGGATTTCATCTAAAATTCTCTTTTCCCAACAATGTATTAGATCCTTAAAATTATCTTCCGTCTCCTCTTTAACTTGGAATAATAACAAATTCTCTTTGATAGTATCATGCAATTGGGTTGAAAGAGATTCTCTGAAATATGTCTCATAAACAAGAAAATCGAGAATGTTTCTCATGATAAGAACCATACTTTTGGTTTGTTTAGAATCTAAAGAAAATTTCAACAAATTAATTAAATCAGTACTAATTTCACGAAAAACTGAATTGTCTTCACACTTCATAATAGGAAAATTTGATATTTGGTTTGTTCTAAAATCGTACAGGTTGTATACTTTTTTGTTCATTATTCTACTATAATGGGAAAGTAGTTCTGAATTTAGAACCGTCAAGAGATAAAACCACCCTATTTCTTTAGTAAAAGTGTCTTGAATAACCAAACTAATGACATCGGTTTCATTAATCGTAGGGGGAGATTCTGAACCAAGCAAAGCAAATTTATTACTATCTGCTTGATATGGACAAACAATTTTGGGTATGTTTTCAATTAATTTCAAAGATCTATACGCAGCATAGTCGTAGAAACTCTTCAGGCCATACTTCTTCTGTGTTTTTTCAAGAGTTCCTTTGAAATTAAGCAGATATTTCTTAATGTTTGGGTAATCTATTATATCCTTGTCTTTTAGAAATATCCAAAATTCATCTCTTATTCTCCAATGATAAGGAGAGATGTCACTATTCTTGATCAGATGTTTTAAGCAGCTTTTTTCTTCCTTCTCCAATTTTACTGTTAGATTATTTGCTCCCACATATGTTAAATCCGATATATGTTTCAATTTAAAGATCCTATTATTTCCAGTTGAACATCCCTTACCAATTTTACAAATTCCTGAAAAATCCCCGTATTTCTTATCATCTCCCAGACGATAATCAGCTCTTTTACTAATCTGGGTTATAATAGGATCCATTTCAAAAACCCATTTTTTTTCTGAAAGGTTTGACTGACGTACTTCTGTGTGTTTCAATCTGGCTTTATTGATAGATTGTATTGAAGAATCATCTTGAGCAAAATAAACATCAAATGGCAAGTTTCTTGGTTTAGATTTTCGTAGGATAACAATAGCGGTATCTACTCCCAATTTATTTTCAGTTGATGAAAAAAGAGTTCTATTACTTCTAAAGTCAATAATTTCAAGTATTTCAGAATTTAATAATATGTGATTCCTCAATCTATTGCTGTCATTGCCCTCAAGCCAGTACCTAGGTGTAATGAAGGAAACTATGCCTTCGGAATTACATAGATCTAGACCCCTTTCCCAAAAAACATTAGATATATCCCCATTAGGATTATATGTACTATAAAGTTTGGAATATGCTTTTCTTCCAGAAAGATTCATACGTTTTACGTTGATATAAGGGGGATTTCCAATTACTACATCAAAACCACCCATCTTGGATACTTCGGGAAAGATGTGATTCCAATTTAATTGGGTTTCATTTCCCAACCACATATTTACTTCTTCTCTGTTACTAGAGGGAATTCCATTAAGAACCGATTTTCTATAATTTGAGAAACTAGAACAATTCTCTGTTCTTTGCTCAAAAGGAAGGCCAATTAAGCTGTTTCCTACTCTGAAATTAAAAATAGGTAGAATGATTTGCTTTTCTTTCAGAAGCTTAAGAGCTTTTTCAGCGAATTTTAGCTTTGCCAATTCAGTTGAAACTGATGACAAATCTGTCCCATAAAGATTATTGGAAATAATTGAATCTATTATGAATTTCTCAATATCTCTTTCTGTGAAATCTTCTAAAGAAGAGTTTCTTTGAATTTCATCTTCCAGAACTGAAAAAGTAGTTTTGTATAGTGAAAAAAGATAATCGAAGCTGTGTAGAAGAAAAACCCCCCAACCCATCGCAATATCGCAAATTGTGAAATTGGGTAATATTTTGTTAAACAGAATAGAAAATATTGCAGAATCTTGTTTACGTTTTAACTCATTAAAATCTTTGAATAGTCTCTTAGACACCAATTTGTTAAGTTTGTTTAGGAGAGATTGAGAGATGGCTTTTTCAACTATGTATTGTGCAACAAAATCGGGAGTATAATAACTACCTGTCTTTTTTCTACCATTGGATACTAAGGATTTGTCTAATTTCTCTTGTATCACTTGTATATCTGTTTCAACTTGATGTAGGAAATACTCGTTTACGAGATTCAAACAAATCATTTCCACATTTAATTAATCCTTTTTCTCTTTTTCGGATGGTTTTTGCATGTGAATTAATAAAAGTTGAACTAATTGCCAGTTCATCAAATTGAAGCCAATTAATTATTCTCGAAATTAACGATATGTAAGAATTTTAGATATCTTTGCTGAAGTACGTTCCATATCCAAGAACAATAGGCCTAGCTTTGTGTCAGTTGTTGCACTTACTGTTAGAACCGCATTTTCACCTGCTTGCATAGAAACTATATAACCATGATCTCCCTCTACAAAAATTTTCTTTAGTAAACCCTTGTTAAGTTCTGTAGATACTCTTTCTCCTAATGAAAGCATAGCTGCAGTCATTGCAGCAAATCTAGTTTCTTCTACTCTCTCCAAAACTAAAGATACCAATGGAAGTCCCTCTAGAGATACTACAGCTACATCTACTATCCCTATTGATCTAAAACGTAATTCATTGATACATTCCATAAGTTCTGCATTGATTGATTCCATTCCATATTGTGAACTATAAATTGACAAAGTCTATCACTGATCTACTAATAAAATAGCACTCACACATAAAAAGGCAACAAAAAAAAGAGGAAACCAAGTATCATTTACTTCTTTTTCTGAATTTCTTCTGATAGTTTATTAGTCAAATCACTAATTATTTTCTTTCTTTTACCAAGATCAACTGGGAATGGCAAGGCCTCAGTTGGTGTTGCTAGCTTAAGAATGTCATCTGTTGTGGTGACTTTATTACGATTGATTGAACGGTAGTTGTCAATAGTTCTGAAGTATGCATCTGGTTCATAGATGAAAAGAGAACCAGGACCTACAATAATTACAGCATTTGATTCCCGAATACACCATGCTGGGTGAGCAGAATTGTTAAAGCTTTCAACTACAGTGATATCTGAATGTTCTTTCACATAATCAAAAGAAGTCTTAGTAGCGTCTGCATAAAACTTATCGTTCAAAGAGTAGAACTCTTGATCGTTTTTGAAATATTTAATCTCTTTTGCTTCTTCTAGAATTGGATCTGTAAGAGCTTGATCATTCCAAAACTTCTGATTCTTATAGATTGGTTCGTTCACTAAGAAGCAAGATTCAATTTCAGATTCTGATTTATAAATTGTAAAACGTTGCATTAAAGAAACACTACTAGAGTAACGCGAAAAAAGTGTGTTAATTGAACCCTCTTTATAGAAATTGTACGGTAGCGCTTGAGTATTAAGTTTGTGAACAGGATTTGCCAAAATCGTAGGAATTTCTGCAGAAGAAGGTTCCAGTAATTCAACAATATCTAAAGAAACTAAATTGCCATGGTTCTTTACATTATCCTTTATTTCTTCATAGTGAAAAAATAAGTTGTTTCCACTTAAAGGCTTAAAAGGTGCAGTTTTCATCGAAAGATCGTTCTCAAAAGAAGAGATAATTTCTTTTGCAAAAGTAGTTTTTCCCGAGTTATACTCAAATAGGCCTCCAATGAAAACTATGAATGTCATTGTAATTACCTACAACAATAAAATAAGCAGTGTTGATATATGTTTCGAAAGCGTAAACATGATATCGGTCCAAATAAGATAACAAAAAAGGAATATTGAGAGCAAGTATGTGTTCAGATTGAAATTATACTCTAATTTCACTGCTCCTATAGAAAACTATCAACCGTTCTTTGAAATATTCTCTCAACTTCTCTATAACATCATCAATTTCTTCTTGCTTATCTTGATCTTTTGATTCCTTCCACTCAATGTAGTGTTCATAAGCAATAGAATTTTTGGATTTAGTATCTTTTACTAGTTTTTCTCTGTATAGCAATATTGTATCTCCCTTAATTTTGATAGAATTATAGAATGGCTCATGTTCTATTTTTTCTTCTTGACAGATTTTAGTAATTACATCATAAACCATCAGTATCACCATTTTCAGACGTGTTAATCAACTATTGTCTGTCTTTTTCTCGTCTTTAAACATATAAATCGCTATAATACCTAAAGAATATATAAAACAAAATTTCTTGGAATAAAATTTCAAGAAAGAAGTGCCTTAAAATAGAGTTTGGAGCGGAGTCGGAGATTTGAACTCCGGTCAAGAGTTTTGCAGACTCCCGCATTGCGGCTTTGCTAACTCCGCTTAGTTGTTCTTTCTTCTATCTTTTTCCTTCCTTCCTTTAATCAAAAAGCTTTCTATCTTTTAGATGTTAATTTCTTTTAGCTTGAGCTTTTTTTTCTTCTTCCGCTGAATTTACTATTCCTGCTTTTGCTCTGTATATTCCTTTCTCTTCTCCTTTTCTTGAGGTAATAATAATTTACAGTTACTCTAAATTCTGCTCTTTCTTCTTCTTAGGATATACTATGTTTTTGAACTCTTCTAACTTCCTTATCATTGCAAAATTGCCATCTTTCTTCGCTTCTTTTTTTAGTTCAGGTTCTAATTCTAATGCCTTTTGTAAAGATTGAACTGCTTTCTTTGATCTACCTTTATTAGAAGAAACTATCGCGTCCATATACCAATACTCTGCATTTCTATCTTTTTTCTTAATTTGCTCTAACAACTTCTCCAGTTCTTCGTATTCTTTCTTATCTAGCACTTCTTTCAACTGCAGAGATAGAATTATATACAAATCTTCTTCAGAATCTAGCTTCGAAATTATCTCTGGAATTTTGTTATATTTTTGTTTCCTAATATAATAAGCTCCAAGTGCAAATAGCACTTCAGAGGAGTCTGGAAAGTTTTCTAGAGCCTCTAATAACACTTTTTCTGCTGCAACAAGATTTGATGTATTTATGTAACAAAAGGATAAGTTAATCCAATCTTTAGCAGATCCTTCTCTTAGAGATAATCCATCCAAATACAGATTAACGGCTAAATCATATTTCTTATCTTGCATATAGAGCCTAGCCAGACGAAAATAAGCTTTTGCAAAAGAGCTGTCTATTTCTATACTTTTTGCATAGTATCTTTTAGTTGTTCTAATTTTTCCTGCCCTTTCATAATCAATGCCTAAGGTATAAAGTATGTCTGATTCTTCCTCTCCTTTTTTTAAGCACTTGAGGTGTGTCTCGATAGCTTTTTCATAATCTTTATTGCGCCTATAAGCAATTCCAAGAAGAAGTAAAGCTTTTTTTGATCCAGGATTAAGTTCTAGATATTCTTCGAGATATCTAATGGTAAGATCATACTTTTCTGCTTTCATTTCTAGAGTCGCAATTTGTAGCAATCTCTCAGGATCTTCTTTGCCTATCTTGTAGCTAAGATAAGCTGATTTTGCTGCTAGATGTAGTTTCTTTTTACATTTCCATCTATCTGACATTTTTGTCAAGGGACGAGTAAAGAATCTACGCAGAGATATCATTAGGTATCTTATTACATTTTCAAGTAAATAATATATCGGCAAAAGAAACGAAAGAAATATTTGCCACCATTCTTTATTCTATCTATGGACGTTTCCAAAGAGGTTTCATGGGATTGGATTGGTAACCATCTACGAGTCAAAGTTCTCTTCTCTTCTGCAGGTTTAGCAACTCAAATACTGGTAAATGACATTGAAAAAGATTCAAATTTTTTGATAGATGTGGGTGATGGAATATTGCGCGATTTGGTTTCTTTACCTAGCAGATATTACGAAAACATTGATACCATACTAATCACTCATGGTCATTTTGATCATGTGGGGGGCATATTTTCACTTCTAGCTTTTTTCAGGATGATAAATAGAAGTAAAAAACTTCTTTTGATTGCACCCTCAGATGTTGTTGAGTTTGAAGGATTAGTAAAAACGTTTTATGATAGTTATGGAGAATCAATTCCATATCAGCTGGAAATTATTAATATAGAAAGGGAATTTGAATTAGAGAATACGCTCATCTCTGCTTTTGCTGTTCAACATCGTGGATCAATAATAGGTGGGGAAAAACTCCCCAATATTCCCTCTGTAGGATATATAATAAGCAAGAATGCAGAAAAAATCCTTTACACCGGAGATACAGGTTATTTTGATCAACTAAAGGAACATGTAAGAGGCGTAGATTATGCTCTAATTGAGGGGACATATAAAGATAAGAGAACACCATTTCATCTTACACTTAGTGAAGCAGAAGAAATCGGGAAATTAGCCAAAAACTATCAAATTGTTCATCAGATTATGTCTAGAGGAACTTGAAATTGGAACATACTATTATTTTTTTCCTGTATTTCACAAAATGCTACCACATATTTTTATATAGTTAAAATTCATTATTAAACGGATAGCATGGCTAATAAGAAGCAATCTCCCAAGAGCAAGGCTGAAAAATCAGATAAGGGCCCCATTATGTTTGAAGAAAATATCAAAAAACATAAGGAAAGCATAGACGATGAATATTTTTCAGAAGAAGATCCTCAGCCTAAATCAACGAGTGCATATATGATCAAGTTAGTTTTAATTGGTGATGCTGCTGTTGGTAAAACATCTATAAGGAAAAGATATCTTGGTGAGGGATTTCAGAAAGAGCATCTAGCTACCCTTGGAGCTGATTTTGCTGCCACCACTAGAGATGTAGATGAATATAAGATAAAATATCAAATCTGGGATTTAGCGGGACAACCCATGTTCAAAAATGTTAGACCAAGGTTTTTCAAAGGATGTTTCGGAGCCCTAGCGGTGTTGGATATAACCCGAAGAGAAACATTTCTTAACTTAGGTAGTTGGATAGAGGAGTTATACCAATTTAGTGGTAGAGGAGTTGTTCCTGTCATAATACTTGCAAATAAAATGGATCTTGTCGAAGAACAAAAAGTAACGATTGAAGAAATAAAGTCGTTTGTAAAAAAGTTAAATAAGAAAACAAAAGAGCATTCAATAGAAAATTTTCTTCTAGAAACCTCAGCTAAAACAGGATTGAACATAGACAAATCGTTTGAAATTCTTAGTGAGCATATTATTGAAAGATTCTCTACATCGGATTAAGAATAATTTTTTTCATATAAGTTTAAAGATATAGACCCCTATCAAGAGTACTTCACACACTACAAGAATGATCCCCGCTATCACGTGACCATAAATAAAACTCATAATTAGACTAAAACCAGTTAAAATAATACCTATAAAAATAAACAAATTGTCCAAGGAACCAAGATATTGATGGTAACTTTTTTTCAGAAAATTGTTTATGGTTCCCAAAAAGTTCTTCGAATCGTTTGTTTTCTCTGATTTTTCTGTACTCATTCAATAACTTCCTTTGTTGGATTTCTTGTTTAAATCTATCCTAATTTCCCTTTTATGTTTATAATTTTATTCTTTCCATATAACTAGCAAAGTAATCTTTTTAAACGTGGTTTGTTCCCCAGAGACTGAAAAATACATAAGAGTTCTCTCTTTAAAAAATCAAGAAGACGAGTGAAAATTATGCCAACAGCTTATGATGTTCCATCTGATTTACTTATTAAAAAAATGACTGAAGAATTGAAAAAGGAAGCAGAAATCAAACCACCAGAATGGGCTGTATATGCCAAAACTGGAGTTCATAAAGAAAGTTCTCCTGTTCAAGAAGATTGGTGGTATATTAGAGCTGCCTCTATGTTAAGAAAAATCTACCTTTATGGTCCAATAGGTGTATCAAGATTACGAATAGCTTATGGTGGTCGCAATAGAAGGGGTGTAAAACCTGAGCACTTTGCTAGAGGTAGTGGAGCTGTAATTAGAAAAATACTTCAGCAATTAGAAAAAGCAAAATATATCCAGAAGAAGAGTGGTCATGGTAGCAAAGGACGAGTAATTGTAGGACGTGTTTTAACTCCAAAAGGTCATTCTTTCGTGGATAAATTATCAGCTGAATTGAAGAGAGAAATACCTGCTTTAGAAAAATATTAAGATTATTGAGAAGAATTCAGTTACGGAAATTAAACCTTGAACAGTTCAACGAGTAAGGGTGCGACGAAATGCATGATGAAGACGAATTGGAAACAATAAGGCAAAGGAAAAGAGCGCAATTACAAGAGCAACAAGTAGCTCAAGCACAAGAGGAACAACAAGCAACTCTTGAAGCTCAAAAACAAGTAATCCTTCGTCAAATTCTCACTGAAGAAGCTAGACAACGTCTTACCAACGTTAAACTTGTTCGTTCTCAACTTGCAGAAGCTGTTGAAGTAAGACTGATACAATTAGCTCAACAAGGAGCAATCAGTGGTAAATTAACTGACGATCAACTAAAAGAAATTCTTCGTCAAATTCAAGGTCAAAAAAGAGAATCAAAAATCGATATAAGGCGATTATAATGGCAAGAAATAAACAACTACCAAGAAAACTCAGGTATGCAAGAGAAATGAAATCTAACAAACCTGTTCCAAGTTGGTGTGTTATACGAACTAACAGACGCTTTCGAACCCATCCAAAACGTAGAAGATGGAGATCTACCCGTATTAAAAGATAAGGAGAAGAAGAATCATGTCTCAAGAATCTATAGAGAACATTTACACCATTCCATTTTATCCTCAATTGAATAAAACAGCACCATATAAGAGGACTCCAAGAGCTATTAGACTCCTCAAAGAATACATCTACAAGCACACAAAAGCTGATGATGTTATAATAGATGAGGAATTAAATGAGTTCATGTGGAAAAGAGGAATTAAAAAACCACCAAGGAAAATTAAAGTTCGTGCAATAGTTGAAACAATTGAAGAGGAAAAAATAGCTACAGTTGAATTAATTCATGAAAAGGTGGATGCTGCAGCACGCCCACAACTTGATGGTATAGCAATTCCTGGAGAATTGGAAGATGAAGAAGAGGAGGAAGAGGAGAAAGAAGACGGAGAAGAGGTAGATATAGCCCCCGTCGAAACTTCTGAACCTGAAGAAACTTCAGAAGAGGAACAGTCTAAATAAACTGATCCCTTATTTTCATTCTTTGAGGTAGATAATTTTGGACATTGCAAAAACCACTATTTTAGGCAACTCGGGATTAGGTGTTTTTGCATTGTCTACCGAAGATTTTTCCATTGTTCCTTATAGTGTTAAAGAATCCTCTCTCAAAGTGATTTCAGATACGTTGAGTGTAAAAGTAATTCAAACTACAATTGCAAATTCAGTTCTTGTTGGAACCATGATTGTAGGTAATTCAAAGGTTATTTTTGTCCCTCAAAACATTAAAGAAAAGGAATATAAAATACTTGAAGAAAGCCTTTCTGATCAAACTAAACTTGTAGAACTAAACAGCAAATATACTGCCCTTGGAAATCTAATCGTTATGAACGATAAAGGAGCAATTGTCAGTGATATGCTTGAAAAGAATGCTCAAAAACAGATTCAAGATGAATTGAACATAGAGATAACTGTAGGGAATCTACTAGGTTCTCCACTAGTTGGTAGTATTGCAATGTCTACAAATCGAGGAGCACTTGTTCATCCTCTTCTTTCTGAGGAAGAAATCAAGGAAATTGCTTCCATTCTCCGTGTTAAAGCTGATGTTTGCACTATTAATAGAGGAATTCCTTATCCAAGAGTTGGTATAATAGCTAATTCCAAAGGAGCAGTAATTGGTACTGATAGTACAGGTCCAGAAAGTATGAGAATCTTTGAAGTTTTATTAACTCCTTAAAGACTTTAGATTCAAAAACTTGAAAAACCCTTTTGCAATCGGGAAATAACTAAGATAAGGTGAACGCTAGATGAGCTCTGTTAAAACATTCCATATCCGTGGCGAATATAAAAGACGAAAAGATAAGATACCTTTTGGTAAATACGTTAGAGCA
Source organism: Candidatus Heimdallarchaeota archaeon (assembly GCA_021399345.1). Classification (GTDB taxonomy): domain Archaea; phylum Asgardarchaeota; class Heimdallarchaeia; order Heimdallarchaeales; family Heimdallarchaeaceae; genus UBA460. The sequence continues at coordinate 11,355 of JAAFKI010000150.1, read as the reverse complement.
TTAAATCAAGAAGATGCTTTGGAACAAATCTATAATATTCTTGGAAGCAAACATAAAGTAAAACGAAATTTGATTTTTATTGATCCTAAAGATATCAAAGAAATCACCGACCTTGATAGGATTAAAGATCCAGTTATCAAAGCATTTGCTACAGAAGATGATTTAGCCATTCCAAAAAGGAAGTGAAAAGACTGTCAAAAGATTCTTCCCCTCAACAAGTTTCTCAAGAGGAACTAAATAATCTACTAATGGCAGCTCAACAATTGGAGCAACAAGCAACTAGATATAACCAGCAAATAGAAATTTTGAATGGTTATTATAACGAAATTCATAGTGCTGAACAAACATTGAGAGATCTTGACAAAGCAGAAGAAAATAACAAAATTCTAGTTCCCATAGGAGCGGGTAATTTCATATATGCAACCGTTGAAAATGGTGAGAACGTTATTGTTACAATGGGGGCAGGAGTTCACAGTGAAAAACCACTTCAAGATGCTACTGAGGGTATCAAAAAGAAGAAGACAGATGTTGAAAATCAACTCACTCAAATAAAAGCTAGTTACAATGAAGTAATAGAACGCTTGAGAGAGATTGATAGAGTGGTCAAATCTGTCATGTAAGAGGAACAGTGAGATTCTCTTGTTTGATCAACTTCGAAAAAGCGTTTCAAAAGCTTTCAAAAAGATTACAATTACCGATTTTTCTGCAAAATCAATTGCAAAAATAAACAAAGAATTAAAGGATATTCTCATCAAAAACGAAGTTGCTGTAAAAACAACCGATGAAATTTGTAAAAGATTTGCAAAGAAATTGTCAGAGATTGAGTATACAAGATTTTCTAACGCTAGGTCAATTGTATTGACATCCTTAAGAGAAGTATTATTAGAAATATTGACTCCATCACAATCTATAGACCTCATTGAGCATGTAAAAATTGCAAAAGAAAGAAAAAATCCACTAGTTGTAGCTTTTTTTGGGGTTAATGGTGTAGGAAAAACGCTTTCTATTGCAAAAATTGGAAAATATCTAATGGATAATGGATATTCAAGCGTCTTTGCTGCAGGAGACACCTTTAGAGCAGGAAGCATTCAGCAATTGCAGAAGCATGGGGATAATCTAAATATAAGGGTAATTGCTCAAAACTACGGTTCTGACGCTGCTGCAGTTGCTTATGATGCGATAAATCATGCGACTTCAAAAGGAATAGATGTTGTTCTAATCGACACAGCAGGAAGAATGGAAACTAATTCAAATCTAATGGCTGAACTGCAAAAAATATGTAAGGTTTCAGAACCAGATCTAAAATTCTTTGTGGGTGATGCCCTTACAGGTAACGCCCTAATTTCTCAAGTAAAGCTGTTCAACCAAAAAATTGGAATCGATGCTTCTATATTAAATAAAATTGATGCCGATGTCAAAGGAGGAGCTGCAGTTTCAGTTATCCATATAAGCGAAAAACCGATAATTTTCTTAGGTGTTGGACAAAATTATGAGGATCTTGAATCATTCTCTGCAGAAATAATTTTAGACAATATACTACCAACCAAATAGCGAATTGTTTCCGTTTTTATTCTATTTTCATTATACTTAACCATAAAAATAAAGAAAAAAGAAAATAAAAAAGAATTATTTTGGTGTTACGTCTTTTATAATACCAACAGCTACGGTTTGACCCATGTCTCTGATTGCAAAACGCCCTAATTGTGGGAATTCTTCATATTTTTCCGCAACCATATCACGAGTTGGAATCATTACTACTTCAGCTGTATCTCCATTCTTCAAGAAGTCTGGTTTATCTGTTTTGACACCTTTTGTAACCTTTGTCTTAAGCTCAGCAAAACGAGTAGCAGTCTGTGCAGTTCCACAGTGAATAACTGGTGAATATCCTACAGCTATTGCAGAAGGATGTCTGATTACTTGCACTGTTGCTGTGAAGTCTTTTACAATGGTTGGAGGTTTGTCTGCATGGCCAACAACATCTCCACGACGAACATCTTTCTTTTCTAAACCTTTACAACTAAAACCAATGTTATCTCCAGGTATAGCTTCAGGAATTGTTTCGTGATGCATCTCGATAGACATTACACTTGCTTTTTTACCTGTAGGTTGGAAAATTATGTTGTCCTTTGGTTTAAGAATACCAGTTTCAACACGACCAACTGGTACTGTACCAATTCCTGTAATTGTATAAACATCTTGAAGAGGTAGTCTTAGGGGTTTATCAACAGGTTTAGGTGGCACTTCAAAAGTGTCTAAAGCATCAAGAACTGTAGGACCTGTATACCATGGCATAGATTCTGGTTTTTCATTAAGATTATCTCCTTTCATACCACTTGTTGGAATGAAGGATACCTTCTTCATGTCAAAACCAAATAGTTTGAGGTTTCTAGTCATTTCATCCTTAACTTCATCAAAACGTTCTTGTTTGTAGTTAGCAAGATCCATTTTATTGACAGCTACTATTAGTTGATCAACACCTAGTGTTTTTGCTAGTAAAGCATGTTCTCTAGTTTGCCCTGTTGTACTAATTCCAGCCTCGAATTCACCTGTACCAGCACTGATTACGAGAATTGCGGCATCAGCTTGAGAAGTACCGGTTATCATGTTTTTGACAAAATCACGATGTCCGGGTGCATCGATAATTGTAAAATAATATTTCTTTGTTTGGAATTTATAAAATGCAAGATCGATGGTTACCCCTCTTTCTCTCTCTTCTTTTAATTTATCCAAAGCCCAGGCAAATTTAAAGCTGCCTCGTCCTATTAATTCAGCTTCTTTTTCAAATTTTTGGATATCTCTTTCTGAAATGCTTCCGCACACATAGAGTAAATGTCCAGTCATAGTAGATTTACCATGATCAACGTGACCAATGATTACCAAATTCAAATGAGGTTTCTCTTTTGAGCTCATTTCATATACACCTTTTTGATTAGCAGTACTAACATTATTTATCTGATGTACTATTAGTATTATCCCCCCGTTGAATTTTTAAAAGCATTTTGGTTGCGTTGTTTTTGTCTAATTCTCCTATTCAGTAGTTTGAGTATTACCATTTGTAATACTACCCTCTTCAAATACAAAATATTTAGCTGAATAAAATTGATTTAAAAGAAAAAATGAAAAAAGGAAAAATAGTTGAAGATTATTAATTAATCTTCAGTTTTTTCAGGTATAGGATAATTATCGTTTACTTCAGCAGAAAGCTGAGCAATATCTTCTGGATAAATTACTTCATAAATCCTAACTAGTGGATACATTCTGGAATTTGCTATACCTGTAGCTAGTCCATAGCTTCTGAACACTTCACTGAAGTATGTTATACCATCAGGACCTTTAAGGTCATAAACAGGATTTTGTGCAGCATCAATTAACAATCCAGGATTATTACTTGTAGGGGATCCAGATTCAGATGGCCAAGCAAAACCAGTGGCTTGATCATAAGCTGATAGTCTATAAAGAACTGAAGAGTAGAATGGTGTTTGGTATTTGTATTGTGTTTCTGCTTCATTTAAACCATAGAAAGCTTCTTCAGTCATTCCATATCTTGGCACTGTAGATTCAGCAATTTTTATACACCATAGTGCCTTTCCTAAGTCTGAACCAAGACCTGGAATTCCACCTTGACTATTAATTAAGACATATTTTACATTGTATTTATACATCAACTTAACTGACTCAGTAAAGTTCCACATTAGCATGGTTCCCACCATACCGATTTGTGTTTTATTCGTAGTTGCATTATCTACAAGAGACGTTGCATTACCGTAATTCGTAATCCAATAACCATAATCCCACCAACTCATAACAACAGGGGCACTATTTGCAACTATACCTTGTCCTTGAGCATTGTTTCTCAACCACAATAAAGCTTCTTGCCAGTCTGAAGATGGAAAACCTAAATCTCTATAAAGAACTGGAGCCATCTCGGATTGAGCATATTGTTCCGCTAATTTTACGCTTTGGAAAGTAAATGTAATAAGTAAACCGAATATTACTAAATAAGCTACTATGGCTTCATCTCTGCCTATTGATTTCGTGATTCTTAATTTTCTTTTAGTCAGAGCAATTTTACCATGAGCACTTAAAGAATAAGTATAAAGTAATTTATCTATAGCAAGTGCGCTTAATAATGAAGCAGCTGGAGATAACAATAATACCAACCTTACCATTGATCCTGAGAAATAAATTGTAGTTACTCCAAGAGTAAGGAGGATTATATTTACATCTGTTGGTTTTTTAATACAGTAATATAATCCTAAGGGAATTAAGAACATCATAATATGAATACTATTGAAGAGCTCAGCCCAAGTCATGGGTTGATGTTCGCTTACTGACGAAATAATCGGAATTCCTGACCGATTTCCTGGTAGAATAACTGCCCAGAATTTAGCAGCAATGTTTGTGAACATTCCTAAGGACAGAAATACTGTGATTAGAATAGCTAACAAAAATAGTACCGTTATTGAACCTATAATTATAGCTTGTTTAAACGTTTTTTCACTTAGACTTCGGGAAAGGTTCTGTACTATTCCTACCAGAACTAGAAGGCCAATCATCAAAAGAGGAATCATAACTTCAATATTGTAGAACTTGTTAACCAGTACTCTAGGCACCAAGAATCCTATCATTAGTGCCGTGACAATTGTAATAGTATAAGCTTTAATCAGTTTGAATGTAAGTTTCCTTGTTAAAACTAGGAAGAAAGTTGCTAAAGGTAATAAATCTAAGATATATCTATAAGCTCCCCAACTTCCAATCAATAAAGCTAAACTTATACCTGCTAAAAATGATGAAATAGTACCACCACGTTTTATTGCTCGTATAAAGAAATACAGGGTTAAAACTGTAAATAGAATCCCTACTGATTCATTGTCAAAGAACCCTGCCGTGCTTCTTGATACAAAAGCAGGGGCAAAAGCCATGAAGAAAGCCGTGAATAATCCAGTTCTAGTACTAACTGCTTCTTTTCCTAGAAAATAAGAGGCAAGAATTGTAAAGAACCCATAAAATACTGGACTAAAGTATGCTACTTGTGTAATTGTTACTTCGATGGAGAATATGCCTAATAACCATTTAATTATAACTGCACTTACAGGAACTCCCCAATATAGTTCTCTTCCTGTATGGAAACCGTAAGGATACCAAGAATTATTTTTGAACCAGTGTATGAAATCTATAAAACTATTACTATTAATATATTCAGCACTTACTAACTGAACATAAGGATCAAATGCCTTGATTAGTGGATCATATCCTTTCATCAAAGAAAACAATCGAATCATAATACCTGCTGCGAGAATAATCAATAGACTTATTCTATTAAGAAGAGCTTCCCTATTTATTTCATAATCTTCGAAATGATTAACGATTTTTTTCCAAAAGCGTCCTAGCATTCCGGTTATACCTGTATCGCTTGACATTGAATCTCACCTATAACTTGTTACATAAGCTTGGTAATCTCTTATTGAAGTTGAATAAAGAAAAGCGTTTAAAAATATTACTTATGGAAAGTCTTTTCCACTTTAATTTCTCGACAAAAATTTTGATAGTGTGAAAAAAAATAGAAAAAACGCTTAAAGTAGAGGAATTAGCAGCTTTCCCTATCTTTAATTTTCTTAATCCAATTAATAGCATAGTAACATTAATTAACTTAATTTATGGTTAAAGTGATTTAGATATTAATGAGACTTGAAAGAAAAATCGCATATGCACTGGCTAAAGAGTTAAAAGATATTACACAAGAAGCAAAATTGGAAGCTCTTGCTATTTTGACAGCAACAGGAGATAGGGTGGCTTTTTACGCTGGAGATAAAACTGCAAATTCAACAGAACTTTCAGCAATTGGAGCAGCACTTGTGGCAGCTGCAAGATTAGCACTTGAAAGACTATCTTATGCCCCAATCAATGATGTGATGGTTCGTGGAAAGAACGGTTTTCTAATTCTCAAATCTATAGGAGATTTTCATCTAGTTGGGGGAACTAGTGATATTGAAGAATTCAAGAATGCAATTGCAGTATTATCAAATCATGCACCTACAATAGCGGATATATTATCATATGTTCAGATTGATGAAGATGAACTTCACATGGAATAAGGAAACGATATCTTTTACATTTATTTCATTTCTTGAAAATTTATTTGGGTTCTTTGTAATAATTCTAAGTTAATAAAATATGTTAAACCAGCTGTTGGATTAATATTCATACTTTTTTGATAACTAGTTTGATACTGAAAAGTCCCCGAATTTATAAGAGTGACACCTTTGTATGTATCATCTCCCGCAATGTGGGTGTGACCCGTTTGAAAGATATCTGGTACTCTTGAGATAACTAACCGATCCTCTGATTCTGGAGCAATTGGTGTTCTTTTCCCATAAATAGGAACTAAATGACGATTTTCCAACATTCTAACCATTGCTGGTATTGAAGTTTCATGTGATATTGCAGGAATTGCTGCATTTATATCTAATATAGAATTTCCATGGTGCATCATAATTTCCACATTGTGTGCTTTTAGATAACAAGGGCTTCCTAAAAGATGAATATTATCAATTCCATAAAAATCAGGAGCGAATTCTCTTTGAATTGGAGTTTGTGGTTCAGCAGCTCGTGCACCATCATGATTTCCAGGTATGATGATTATTTCAACATCATCACGTACCTGTTCGAAGTAATATGCAGCAGTCTGATATTGTAAACGAATATTATCTTGTGCTAAATCTTCTATTTGTCCCGGATAAACACCAACTCCATCAACAATATCACCACCAACTAAAAGATACTTAATTTTCTTACCAATCTCGTTAAGTTTTTCACTTTCAAGATCCCCATTAACAAATTTAATTGCACGCATAAATAGTTTTTCAGCGAAATTTTTTGATCCCACATGGATATCAGAAATGAATAAAGCATACACGTCATCATAAGCAAAATTTGATTTGTGAAAGGGAATATCTGGCCAAAGGACATCATCTATACTTAATCTATCCTTCCACCAATTACCAGTAAAACAAAGTACAGAATCTTCGAGTATGAATTCTGATTTAGCAATCAAGTCTTGTTTTGATTTATAAATGATTCCTGTTATAATACCTGATGGATCTTCCAAATCAAGAATAACAGTTCCTCCTCTCGTTTTATGTACTTTCGTTACCATCGCTACTAGTGAAATCTTATCTCGATTGCGGTTGGGAATTAAGTCGTTTGTGGTAACTCTATTAGTTATATCTCTTCGTTTTGAAAATAATGTATTAATTGATTGAAATCGGCTCTTAAAGTAGTTTCGAAAATTTGCAGCTGTTGCAACAGATTTTTGTATTTCTGGAGAAAAAATGATTTCCAAATCTGAAGATATTTTTTCTCTTCTTGATTTTGTTTCTACCTTAATTTCTGATTTCGCTTCTTCTTCTTTTGTTTTTTTCTTTTCTTGAACTGGTTGTATTTCTTGTTCTTGTTTCTTAGTTTCTTCCTTTTTCGGGAGAGACTGTTCCAAAATTTCCTCCTTTTTAATTGTGTCTTCATTGAGAAATTCATCAATGTCCGCAATAGAGAGAATAGCTTTGCTTAGGTTTGAATCAAGAATCTTATCAATTACATTCTCTACTTCCTGCAAACTATTTAGATAATCATAAGCCTCTGGAGTCAGTTGGTAACCTTCGGCATATAATTCTCTGATTTTTCTAGATGGAGTCATGAACAAACACTTTAGATTTCATGAAAACATAAATGTTTTGTAGAGAAAATAGATGGCGACCCCGACGCGATTCGAACGCGCGACCCCCAACTTAGAAGGCTGGTGCTCTATCCAGCTGAGCTACGGGGTCAGCAGTATTATCTTTCTTTGAAATTAATGATATCTTAAATTTTTTGTTGGTTGGTTTCCTTTGTCAATTAGTAACGTTGATTTAAATTCTTTTACATCGTTAATGATTTAGAGGAGAAGTATCCGATAAAAAATAATATATATCTCCATTTTAAAATGCAATTGATTATTATGAGCAGAAGTTCTCGAGGACAGAAGAAAAAGAGAGATACAAGTCCAATGCCTGCAACAGGAGCAGGTTTAATGAGGTATTACGATGAAGATTTACCAGGTGTAAAAATTGGTCCTTGGTACGTTGTTGCTTTCTGCCTTATCTTGATTGTCGCTGTACTTGTTGGTAATATCGTCTATTGATTACCTTGTTTTGTCAGAAAGGAGTGTGAACATCATTCTTTATTATCAAGAATTAATGAAAAATTTATATTTGGATAAAGATCTCAAACGAGGTTTGGAGAAAACTGTTTTGAAACTTGTAGAAGAAGTAGGTGAGCTTGCGGAAGCTATACTACTACAAGATAAGGAAAAAATAACTGAAGAAATTGTTGATATTATAGCATGGACTTTGAGTGTAGCTAACATCGCAAGAATAAACGTTGAGGAGGGTTTTATACATAAATACTCCAACTCTTGCCCTAAATGTAAAAATAACCCTTGTAGTTGTGATTCAATATAACTGCTTTTTCACTTAATTTAGCAACAGAATATTGTTGTAATATTCGCATAACATCTGAGCTAGTCCCAAAATTTTTGTTGTTTTTTTAATATAGAGACAAAGAAAATGTATGAGATGAAAGAGATAGTACTCTACACTACTGAAGATTGTCCATACTGTAATATCGCAGAGAACATATTAAAGAATGTTCTAAAAGAGTATGGAGGATTATTCAATTACAAGAGCGTAGAAATAAAGACAGAAAATAGATTTAATGTATCCTCACTTCCTACAATATTTGTAGGAAAAACTAAAATCGAGGGATTACCAGAAAAGGAACAAATTCATACAGCGCTCTTCTCTTGAAAACAAACCACATGTAAATAATTCATGTGTATTAAAAAGATAAACTATAATTTCCAATTATTCATTGGAAAAATAGAATTCATGTTGAGCTATTTCTCTAATAAAATCACCAGCCAAACCTTCTAGATCTAAGATTTTTTGAAGAAAGTCATCCCAAGAAAAGGATCCATAGGCCTTTAGCCAAGCTTCATATCCTTTTTTTAGTTCTTTTTTAGCTTTGGAATGATTCTTGCAATATTGTGATTGTAAGTTTTCTATGTCTTTTTTACAAATTGGACATTGTTTATTTGCTTTCATTTTTCTCAACTTCTTTCTTAGAAGGACAATCAGGAGATATACACATTGAAATTTTTCTTCTCCCCTTTTGCCACTCAATTATTGGCAGACCATCATGGATACAAGTTTTCTTTGTAGATTTAATGGTTCCCGTATTTGGAACTGGAAAAGTAACGCTACAAACAATGGCTTTGTCAAAATATGATGAACAAGCTACAAAACGTTTTCTTGTTTTCTTTGATCTAATAATTCTTAGTTCTCCCTTCTTGCATTGCTGACACTCACCTAATACAATTATATCTGATTTTTCAGAAAGCTGAAGATTTTTGTATAAAGCAAGACCTATTTCTGTTTCTTTTTGATGAAAAAGCTCTAGAAGGTCCTTCAATTCTCTTTTTATAGATAAAATTGTGCCTTGAATATCTTTATTTTCATTTTGAACATCCTCCATAATTTGTTCTAGATTACGTGTCATTTCTGATTTAACTAGTATAGGATATTGTTCTTGCAATACGTTAACTACAGATATTCCTAGAGGTGTAGGCATTATTTCCTTACCGCTTATATATCCTCTGTCGAACAAGGTTTGGATAATCCCAGCTCTTGTCGCTTTTGTACCTATTTTTTCGCCTTCCATATATTGGAGAAGTGTTGATTCATTAAACCGACGTGGAGGAAAGGTAAGGTGTTCTTTTGAATCAATATATTTGAATATAACTTCTGTACCTATTTCGATATCTGGAAGAATATACTCAGAGATCGAGTAATAAGGTTTGTAATATTTAATCCACCCCTCATCCAATATTTTACTTCCTCTTACCTCAAATTTGTGTTTGTTTACAAGTATTTGTATGGTTCTTTTCAGAAATTCAGCACGTTTACCAAAGAGTGAAAGATAACGTTTTACAATTAAATCATAGAGTTTTTTCTCATCAGGAGGAAGTGTTTCATTTAGCTCTTTGCCTGTGGGATGTATTGCTGGATGAGCTGCATCCGTTTGTTTTCCTTCCCTTGGTTTGTACTTCTTTGCGGCAATTATTTCATTTGCAAAAACATCATAATTGTGCTGTTTACTTAGCTTTGCCAGGATTGATTTATGTCCCAGAGTCATTGGAAGTTTCTGACTATCTGTTCGTGGATATGATATTAGAGCTTTCAAATAGAGCTTTTCTGCAATTTCAAGTGTTTTTGTTGGAGAAAATTTAAAATGGTTATAGGTCTCCCTCTGAAGGTTTCCTAGATTAAACGGAGGAAAGGGATAAAGAAAACTTGGTTCTTCTGATACATTAGATATTTTACCAGTTAAACCACTACAATCTTTCACTACTTGTATGGCTTCCTTCAGGGTTTTTAATTTAGCTTCTTCATAAATTGCTGTGAAGTTTTCTTTGTTTAGTATAACTTCACTTTTAATGGTCCAATAGGGAATAGGTACAAAGAATTTAATGCTATTTTCGTGTTCAACAACAGAGCCTAAAGTTGGACCTTGAACACGCCCAATTGAAATTGTTTTGAAACGTCCAGATACTCTTTTGAACGCAAGACTTAACGCTCGTGAATAATTGATTCCATATAACCAGTCAATATAATGTCGTATTAAACCTGAATTCAGAAAACCCATATCTAGGGATTTTTCTCTTTGGTCAAATGCATTAATAATATCTCTTCTAGTCAAAGTAGAGAATTTCATTCTTTCTGCATTGCTCTTACCTACTAGATATTTTGAAATTAGATAACCTATTACCTCACCTTCTCTATCAAAATCAGTCATTATTATGACATTATTTGCGCCTTTTGCGAGAGACTTGAAAACAGCAGTGAAATTTTTTGTTCTTGCGTTTTTGTATACAAGATGACTCGGAACCCATTCATAATCAAGAACAGGATAATTCCAAGTCTTTCCTATTGAAGATAATGTAAATAAATGTCCTACGGCGGGTGCAATGACTATTCTTTTTCCATCTCTTTTACATATGTAAATTGGTATATTTTTTAGACGTTTACTTTGTGGTTTATTATTTTCATCTAAAGCATAAGCTATTCTTCTAGCTGCTTGTGGTTTTTCAGCAATACCTAAAATATACGGAGTTTCTATAGATGACAATAATTTACACCAGTTACTGTTAAATCCCTCAGATTTAACTTCTTTGAGGAAATGGAGCCAGGACGGGGATTTGAACCCCGGATCCTATAAGGAACTGATTTTCAAGACCAGCGCCGTTGTCCGCTTGGCTATCCT
>JAAFKI010000149.1 GCA_021399345.1 Candidatus Heimdallarchaeota archaeon | reverse complement strand
GTACTTGAGTTTCTTTCTTACACTTAGCACAAACTGCATCGTGCATTTCTCTAGGTCTATCATCGTATCTTCTATAACCCATTATGTTTCACTTTTGCTTTTTTATATAATAATTTTCACTCAATAAGAAGAACTGTTCATCTTTTTAGACCTGAGATTACTGTTTCTCTCTTAGATATTCAATCATTATACAAAGCTATACAGATTATTTTGGTTTATAAAATTAATGGATTGAACACTTTTTTCTCTGTTCTTCATACTAGTACTTATTATTAACTATATATAATGCTAAGAAGTTTCCAAAAACATAGTAGGATTTATTGTTTTATTTCATAAGGTTTATCTCGCAATTTTTCTACTGTTCCAATTTTTTCTGCCCAATTGATCCAGTTCTTATTACCACCTTCAACATAAGATTCTAAAGGCATAGCAACAAACTCTAGTTTTTGGAGTTCATCTTTAGGAACAACTTTTCCTTGGGAAAGATATTCAACTGCACCCTTAATAACTGAATCCAGAATTCTTGTTGGTTTCACATATATTTCATATCTAGGATCATCTTCTGGTAATTGTGCCAATTGCTCTAAGAAGCTAGTTATAGTGTTCATAGCATAAGTACCTGCAGCACCAATTGGTAAACCTCCAGCCCAAGTGAAACCATTTGTTTTTGCAAACTGTTCGTAAATTTGCAAAACTATATTGTTGTGATAATATTCTAGATATCCTGCACATGAGATAGCTAAAAGAAGTCTTTTCTTTTTGCCAATTTTCTCTTCTTGAACAGCTCGAGTTATTATATTCATTATTTTTATTGTATTTGTTGGTGCAGAGTCGATGTATAAAGGTGAGGAAAGAACAATGATGTCACTATCATTAACTGACTTTATCATCTCATCTATTTTGGTCTGATTTCTCAAAGTTTTGTAGATGTGGTATTCATTTATAGTAATTCCTTTTTCCTCAAGTAAACTTGTTACATATGATCCTAAAGAATATGAAGCACTCTCTTCTCCTCTAGGACTGCACATAAGAAAAATTGCTTGGTCAGCCATTGACATCACCTAAAACACTTAATCCTCGTTCTATTTTACCCTTAATCGTGAGTGCATCATCCGATGTGTAAATAATTTGAGACGCAAATTTTGGAGCGAAATTATTTAGAGAATTTCTTTGAACAAGTTTTGTAAATATTAATTCTTGTTGTTCATTGGGTTGGTCTAAAGTTCCAAAAACAGTCATGTTTGGGTATTTATCATATCTTGTTTCATGATGAATTTCTTCATGAAATACTCTGAAAAAAGGCATAAGCAGACCTATTGATCTATCAAGGGCTTTCTTTAGTTCTGAAGAATACCCTCCAAATTGAATTGAAGTTAGATAAAGTAGATTATCAGTTTGAATCATCTTCTTTGCTACTTCTCTTCCATAATCATCTATAACACAAATTCCTGGAGTTTGCACCCAACACTTAAAACAACCTAAACAGGGTTTGATTGTCTTTTCATGTAGTAGGATAGATTCTCCTTTAAGACCTTGGTTATCAAGTTCTTCAGAAATACGATTGTTGATTTCTTGAAGGAAGGAATCGTTTTCATGCATTCCATTTAAAATCAAATAATCCATGAATTACAAAATCAATAATTTCATATTTATATATATGCTAATCTAATGAGTTAAACTCTTTTACTTCTTAATTTCATATTCATGAGTTGATGTTATTATTTGTTGCCTATCGGACATACACTGACGCATATCCCACAGATAGTTTCTCCAACTCTCTTCTTCTGTATTTCTAGATATTCTTTGCACTTGTAAGCATCAAGTAGTTCTTCACGTTTCATTCCAAAAGTCCATAATTTTCCTTTTATTGCTCCTACAGGACATGCTTGAACACAAGCATCGCAATCTTCACATTCACTGGTTCTTTGAGGTTCATCTTCGTCAAGAGGAGCATTTGTAAGAACTGTGGAAAATCTAACCCTCGGACCGTATTCATGGGAGATTAATAATGCACTTCTTCCAATCCAACCTAAGCCACTTAATATAGCAGCAGTTTTATGAGGAAAAATCGCAGCAAGTTTCTTTTGGTCATATCTCTTAGAAGCAGGAATTGGTAGGGAAACAAAACCCTTCTCTCTAATTCTTTCAGATAAAAATTCGGCTAAATAATCAAGTTCAGAATTTTTGTCTCTATAATGCTGAGCATACTCCTTTGTCGGACCTTCTGATATATTATCTATTATTTCATTAGAAAGCTGAACTCCTATGGACACAGCACAGGGATACTTTTTTAGCTCCTTTCGAGACAATCCAAAAGTTTTCTTCAGAAAGCTAGTATCAGCTATACCTGCAATAACTGCTCCTCTAGTTTTCAAGCACTGTTTTATTTCTTCTGATGTAATGAGTTCAAAAATCATCCTAGTAGCCCAATTATTTAATTTCATTTTGATTTAACTATTTTAAAAGCTCTTCGTGAATGGAACGAAATTCAGATACAACCACCTTTAGCCAATATATTATTAAAGAGGAGCAATATATTACTAAAAGACAAAGTGGTTCTATGACCTTAATCAATGAAAAAGTCGTAATGGATTTTTATCTGAAACTAATTGATAAGGATAAAATTAAATTCTTTGTTGGAAAGGAAAACAAAAGAGATTTAAAGTATTATAACTAATATCATTGGGAAAATAAAATATTTTTCATCTAAGCTCAAGAAAAAAGATTAGAGAGTGTTGAATTTATGGAAAAACAACCAGATTCGGATACCATCAAGGATATATATAGAATTATTTTCGATAAGTTAAACGATAGTATAGTTGTATTTCCATTAGATGTAAATAATGAGATGTTAAATTTTGTTTATTCGAATCCAGCATCAACAAAATGGACTGGATTCACAAAAGAAGAAATTCTAAGTAGTAATCCTAAGCACCTTTTCGCTCCTCACCGTTTAGATGAAGTAATAAAGTACATCGATACTATAGTTAAGGAAGGATTTCTTACATATGAAATGGAAATAACTCTCCGTGATGGTACATTCTTGCCTGTTGAACTTAGTTCCAGTTTTATAACAATAGGAGATGAAAGGTTTATACTAACTAGTGGAAGAGAAATCGCTGAAAGAGTTGAAGCACGTAAAGAGAAAGAAGAAATAATGAAAGAAAAAACTCTGCTTTTGGATATTCTTACTCACGACCTTCGTAATTATATTTCTGTTTTGTGGGGCTGCATTTCACAAACTCTTGATGAAGAAGATGTAACAATTGAAGAAATCAAAGCTTCTGTTTTTAGAGCAAAAGCTTCTCTAGCAAAAACAGATGCTCTTCTAGATGATATCTCAGTTCTGATGAAAAAAGATATTGAATTTACTTATGAGCTAAGACCAGTTAATATTCTCAACAATATCCACAAATGTCAATCAAGTCTAGAAGACATGTATCCACTAAAGGATATTCAAGTCAATACAGATAAGGTTGATCCTAAGCAAAATGTTCTAGCTGATATGTTGTTTGAACAGCTCATTTTCAATATTCTTTCAAATTCTATAAAAAATACTCCAAGTAAAGCTGTTAGAATCGATGTTGGTATAGAAGATAAAGAAGATGGAAAAATCATCATTTCTATAGCTGATTTTGGAAAAGGCATTACTCAAGATAAAAGAAGAAAAATCTTTGAAAGATATGGAGAATTTCGCAAGAAAGGTTCAGGTTCAGGTCTAGGTCTGTTTATCATCCAAACTTTGATTGAAAGATACAAAGGACAAGTATGGATTGAAAATACAATAAAGGGAGATTACACTAAGGGAACAACTTTCAAGATTGAACTAAGAAAAACTGAAACTGAAATGTTTGAATTCGCATGATTTCAGTTTCAATAATTTTTATTTCGCAGACTTAGATTCATCTTTGTACAGTCTTTGATAGGTAGCAGAGATTTTTCCTTCTTTTTGTAATTCTGCAATATATGCTTGTTCCTTCTGCAAGTGAATTGCATTTAGTTTCTTTTTCTTCTCGAACCATCCAGGACCATCTAATCTATACCACTTTAGAGCTAAAGCACTCAGAACTAAACAGATAGCTGGAATCAATGTAAATCCTAATATTATACCAAATTGAGCTTGAGAAGTTTGAGTTGCTTTAAAATTATCAAATCCAAATGCGTTAATAATTGCAAGAAAGATGGCATTAGCAATCGAAATTGAGGGTTTAGTTACCAAAGCATTCATTCCAGCATAAGTAGTTTCTCTTCTCTTTCCTGTTAGAAGCTCATCATTATCAATAACATCTCCCATCAAGGGTCCATTAATGAGGGCAACAGGAGCAAATCCCACTCCTAAAAGAGCTAGTACAATCAAAGAAGGGATGGTGAATTTACCAACAGCTAACAAAAGCAGAAATACAACACTAGAGGAAATTAAACCAACGATATACACTTTCTTTAATCCATATTTCTTAACATAATGATTTGCTACAACTGAAAAACCAAAAATCATTAAGAACACTAACACAAGTGGGAGAGATGCCATTAAACCAGAAAATCCTAGAACATAAGGAACGAAATAATATATTGCTCCCGTTAAAGTTGTATAAGCTAATATATAGAAAAAGTTACTAGCTTCAAAAACAAGAAACGCTCTATTTTTGAAAGTTTCAACTATTGATTTTACAAACCCTAAAGGTTCTTCAGATCTTGTGTATTCATTTTCAACTAAAAAGTAACTAGCTGCAAACATTATTGAACCAGCAACTATCCCCACTATAATCATCGCAGGTCTAAAGAAAGGATGAATTATTCCCGGTTCATTGTCCAGTAAGATAAGTGGTATAACCATTGCTACAATCATACCGATAGCTCCAAGATATATTGAATAAACTGACAAATTCGATCTACCTTGTTGAGTTAAGGTCATTTCTGCAGGAAGTGTATATGTGATTAAACCAACCATCGTATAAAGAGAATCAACCAAAAACAAAACAAAGAGCATGTTCAAAAATAACGCTATTTGGGGGGAATTAGGAATAGGAGCCCAATTAGAAATGTTCCAGAATAAAGCATTTTGATTTATGCCTGTAAAAGGAAACCAGCAAATAATAAAAGTTAAAACATATATTGGTGCGCCATATCGTAAATAGGGGATTCTTCTTCCTATCTTAGTATTTGTACGTTCCTGAAGTATACCAAATAGTGGATCATTTATAGCATTCCAAACAGCAAATACTAACCAGACTATAGCTACAAGTTCTTCACTAAGACCTAACTTCACATTATAGAAGAGAGTTATAGCTCCACCTATAGCTAACCCACTCAACATTCCATTTGCAGAATTTGTAAAACCATATGCTAATTTTGATTTAAGTGGCAACCTCTCATCAATAAATTTTGTTTCAGATTTATCATTTGGTTCCATCAGAGAAAATAACTCCTAATTCTAAGTAAGTTGTTGAATAACTCTAAAAGAAATAAGTAAATCTTAAGTCTTTTTCCACTTTTGAAGAATCTAACTGTTTTTAAGAGTAAGTTTCTTTGATTTCTTCTTCATGAAATATCTCTTAACAAGCAGAACTACAGCTATAGAAAGTAAGTAACTAACAACCCAAACTGAAACATATGTTTTCTCTGAAATTAAGAGTACTGGATTATCAATTTGCTGATAAACTATAGGTTCGTCAGTTGTAACTGAAGTTACACCTAATGCCCAGAGTTGCTGAAATCTTGAAGCCATATTAACTGTCCAGACATTTATGGACACATTATTATTATAATAATCTCTAAAGACTCTATTAGGTTTTTCATGAGCAGAATTGATCATATCGTATCCTGTAGCTTGAAACTCTTCAGCATCGATATTGTCTGAAAAATCTATAGAAAGTGCAGTAGTCATATCTGGTGCTTGAGCTAATACTAGATCTAACCAATCTCTCTCATATGATGTGACCCATATATGAGAATCATAATTAGCTGCAATTAAGACAGCCAGAGAAATATTGAAGAATTGTTCGTAAAAGGGGTGTGTGTCTGGAGGAGCTTTAAAGTCTACATTCACTAGAAGATTAGCAGATTTGGAATAAATCAAAGCTTCTTCTAAAGTGGGTATAGATGCATTCTGATAGATGGCAAATAGATTTGTTGGAGCCTTATCTTTTGAAATCAATCCATATGGATCTTCTTCCAAAAACCATTCACCCGCATTGAGCGTTTTCAAATCAGTTATATTGAATGAACTAGAAGGATCCTCTGCTCTTAAAGGAAAAGCTTCTGAAACATTAGTAGTTCTTTGTAGTGTCCCATCATGCATAAGGAATGGTATACCATCATTACTGATCTGAACATCGATCTCCCAGCCATCAACGCCAATCTGGTTGACATACATAGCTGCAGCAATTGTGTTTTCAGGAGCATATCTTGCTCCACCTCGGTGTGCAATTAAAAGAGGTTTAGGAGGCAGTTCCGACCTTATTACATATACTGGTTGAAATACTAAAGGCATTATCAATAACCATGAAAAAAATAGAAAAGTTCCCACAAGTGGAAGGATTCTTTTTGCTTGTGAAATAAATGACTTCTTTGCAGGCTTCTTAAATAAAGCTAGAACTTCATCTGTGAAAGCATAAAGTAACAAAAGCGAAGCAATGATGAGAACAATTGAAATGAAAGGTAAATAGTATTCAAGTACATAGAGAATAATCACAGCATTTTCTCTAGCAACTACGATTAACACCACTAATAATCCTACAATGAAAATAAGGAAGAAAAGACTTAATATTTTATTAATAATTGATGGTCTAATTTCATGTTCTCTTCTAATTTGAATTGCATATTTAACAATAAAAAATCCAGCATAGACCAAGGGGATTAGAAAGAAAAGCATCAGGAGAAGAACATAGTTTGTATGTACACCTAACTTGTCACCAATCAAATCGTTGAATTCAACGTGCATTGGTCTTATAAACATAAAGAGTGCTTCAAGAAAAAGATCACTTATGAAAAGTAAAGAGAAAAATAAAATCCATTTCTTACCGCGTAAATGATCTTCCATTGTTAACAAATAAGCCTCCACTCAAGCATATATAAAAGTGACTAAATGCTAAAAAAAATGGACACTATTTCTATAAAATCATAAATCTAGTAATGTTCAATGAAAAGAAACTAAAATATAACGGTTGTGCATAGTGTCAATACTGTAAATGTTCGAATAGAACCGATTTAGAAGAGCGCTTATTTTTGCTCGTTCAAACTAAAACTTAAATGCAACTTTTATTTCCTAAGATTATAACTTATCAAGGTTTGTTTAGAGTGGAGAAAGTTTCCTTCAGAGAATCAATTAAAAACATGAATTATAATGTCAAATTAGTTTTTCTTTTCTCGTTTTTCACATCATTTGGAAGAGGAATTTGGATGGGAAATGTGCTCACAGCTTACATCTATTTCTTCACAAATAAATCCAACATTGTTGTTGGTCAGACCTCTTTAGCTATGGGGTTAACAATGACTATTTTTGTTTTTCCTTCTGGCTATTTTGCAGATAGGATTCGACGAGACATTCTATTAAAAATCGCTTCAGTTGTTGGAGTTGTTGGTCTTGTGGTCATTCAATTTGGCAATACCATTACAACCATCTTCGTCGCTCTAGCGCTATGGGGGTTGTTTCAAGCTCTAACTAGACCGTCTTTAGAATCTATTTTTGCAGATTCTGTTGAATCTGGAAAACGAACGAAAGTCTATTCTTGGGTACATTTGGTCAGACAATTAGCTATGGCGATTGGACCTTTTGCTAATGTTCTTTTCTTCCTCTGGCTTGGTAATGAATGGACACTCAAGAATATGAAAAATGTTATGCTTATTGGAATTCTAATCACTTTTATATCCATTATAATAATGGTGTTTTTCAAAGACAGTAAAAGTCTAGGGAGTTCAAGTGAGTCCATTGAAGAAGATATGGTAGTTGAAGATGAATTAAAACAGAATGGACTTTCATCAAGGTTAACTGTTAGTAAAGCAACTAAACTTATTCCATATCTTTTGGTCGGGTCAAATATTATAATTGGAGTGGGTGCTGGTATGACGATAAAATATTTTCCCCAGTTCTTTATAGAACAATATCATCTAGAACCAATTTGGGTTCAGATAATTATGGGGCTGACAGCTATTTTCACAGGATTAATAGCACTTCTAGCGCAAAAGTTTTCTGTAAAAAGAGGACGACCACTAATAATATTCTCTGTTCAACTCATAGCTACACTTTGTTTATTTGGAATTGCATTCTACCCAAACATCTGGTTATTAGTACCTCTGTTTATAGCTAGAGGAGCATTGATGAATGCAGGGCAACCCTTGTCTAGATCGATTCTCATGGATGTAGTTCCGAAGAATAAAAGAGGAAAATGGAATTCTTTAGAAACATTTGCCTGGGGTTTCTTCTGGAATTTCTCAGCTTTGATAGGTGGATATATTGTAGGTGATGTAAGTCCAAAAGTATTCTGGAATCTTTCACTTCTAATAAGTGGAAATCCTTTGGAAGGGATTATTCCTAGATTTTGGTTAGTTTTCGTTGTTACAGCTTGTGTCTATCTTGTTGGAATCATCCCCCTCCTGTTCCTAATTCCTTTAGTTGGAAAAGAGAAGTATGGAGAAAAAGCATAATCAAATATTCTTGCCCCATTACTCATATTAACATATGTAAGTTCATTCATTCTATTATCAAAAAAATCTCCTCGAACGGATAGATGGGTTAAGTAATGTTTCTTTCTATATTCTAGCTGAGAATAACGAGGAAAAACCGATATGGTGCTCATCTATCCACTATTCCCAAAAAGGATTTAAAGCTTAAATATTCATTAAACGAGATGAATTCAGAAGTCGAAACAGATAAGGAAAAAT
>JAAFKI010000148.1 GCA_021399345.1 Candidatus Heimdallarchaeota archaeon | reverse complement strand
GAACAACTTGACATTACTTACTTTGGCGAAGAGAAGGATCTACCAATTACTCACCGGCTGATGTTCAGACCAACTTTCAACATTCGAGGTATAAGTTCAGGCAGTGTTAGAGAAAATGCTCGAACTATTATCCCGAAAGAAGTAGTTGCTGAATTAGATATGCGTCTTGTACCTAATCAAGCCCCAGAAAAAATAGAACAACTGATAACTGAGCATCTAGACAGATTGAAATCGGAGTCAGAATATTATGCTCAAATTCTTGAAAGATGTAAAGTCAATTTTGGGACTAGTTTCTATCCTATGTTCACTCCTCTTGAACTACCATGGACAGAAGTTTTAGTTAAATCTATCACAGAAGGATTTGAGGAAGAACCACTCAGAATACCTCTTGCTGGCGGAAGTCTCCCTTTATATTCTCTTTACAAGGCAACAGGAAAACCAATGTACATTATTCCTTATGCTCAACCTGATGAAGACAATCATGCTCCAAACGAAAACATGATGGTAGAGTGGTTCGAAAAAGGTGTTAAAACCTCAATAGCTATTCTGAACAATCTTAAGGGGTAAAAGATATTAAGCTAAGATAAACCTTCAAACTATGAATAGTGAAAATAGTCAATCCCTTAGGATAGTTATCACTGGTGGATCAAGTGGAATAGGTGAAGCAGTCTCTCTAGAGATGGCTAAAGACAAACATAGTTTTTACTTAACTGGAAGGAATGAGCAACGATTAAAGGAAGTATGTGAGAAACTTACCTCTATGGGCTGTAAAGCATATTATGGTGTTGGAGATGTTAGTGACGAACAAGCTGTAAATAGCATGCTTGAAGATATTAAATCCAAACTCGGGGGAGTCGATGTTGTATTTGCTAATGCTGGGGTAGGTCATTTTGGCAATTTAGAAGATCTAACCATTGAACAATATGATGAGAGTTTCAACATAAATGTTCGGGGAGTTTTTCTATGGTTAAACAAAACTCTACCCTTGTTAAAATCCCAAAATAAAGGACACATAATTGTAACTTCTTCAAATCTTGGTCTAAAAACTGGAGCCAGATGTTCATTGTATGCTGCAACCAAACATGCAGTTCAAGCAATGGTTTGGAGTCTACGAGATGAACTAAAAGGCACTGGTGTGAAAGCAGCAACAATAAATCCAGGTTCTGTGGATACTCCGTGGTTTGATGGTAAAGATGTAAATCGATCTAAGATGTTAGCAGTTGAAGATGTAGCTAAAGCTGTCCGATTTATAATTGACCAAGATGAGACTAGTGATATAGACCATATTCTTCTAATGCCTGGAAAAACATAATCTTTCCTTTTCTACCTTAATTTTTTTAAGTGCTCTTTTATTGTATCTCATATGTCAAATGAGTACAAGATTGTTCCTTTTTACCCAGATGATACATCTGAACAACTACTTGATGCTTACTTAATTTTCGATGAAAAGATAACGTTGGAGTTAATTCCTGAACAAGGTCTTTCCTCAAAGGAGTCTCGAAAGAAGAGTCTTATGATAAAACCACCAACAAGAGATACTAGTCTTTGGCTTGCAATCACAAATGTGAAAGATGGTTTAGTAGTTGTTGGGTATTCAAGAATGTCTGTTCTCAATAAAACTTCACCAGATTATGAGCAAAATGGTCATATTGCTAGATGTTCTGTTCTTGTACTTGCAGACTACTCAAACAGAGGAGTTGGTTCATCTCTTCTGAAAGCAACTAATGAAAAGGTTATGGAATATGAGCAAGTAACAGATTTAATGTTTCATACATTTAATGAGTCTGGTTATTCTTTCTTAGAGAAAAATGGAGCAAAACTTGTTCTGGAACAAAATCGTTCATATCTGAATTTATCTAAAGTAGATTTGAAGATGATGAATAATTGGAATAACCTCGGAAATGAGTTAGCTGAAAAAGAAAAAATAGAGTTGATAGAAATTGAGGGTTCTATTCCAGAAAAAATTATAGAAGAATATGCCTCACTCTATACTGAAATTATGAGCCAGCAACCTTTAGGATCTCTCCAACTTCGAAATGTAACGACACCAGATGTTCTTCGAACAAGAGCTACACAAATGGAAAAAACTGATCAACACTGGCATACCTTCCTAACAATTGAATATAATGGACAAATAAGTGGCATGACGGAATTTCATTATAGTTACAATCAACCTGACATGATTTTTCAATTACTGACAGGAGTTAAAGATGAATACAGAAAACGTGGGTTAGGCAAGTGGTTGAAAGCAAAAATGCTTTTTTTTATGGCAGAAAAATATCCGGATGCGAAATACATTGAAACCACGAATACTGTGACAAATGCCGCTATGATCTCTATAAACACAAAAATGGGTTTCTATGACAAAGAACCCTTAAAGTTCTATGAATTAAAAATTAGATAAGATAAGTCCCTTATCTAAACTGCATAAAGTTTCTTTAGCAGTACTTCTCTTGATAGAGACTGAAAAGCTCTTTTTACCCCAATGCCCTCTATTGCAATAGTTTCATAAACTGGTATATTACTTCCCAAGTCTAAAGAGTCAACCAGTTCTTTCTTTGGCATAGCATCTGGTGCATCTCTTTTATTCAGAGCTATTACAATAGGTATCTCTCCCCCTATCTTGTCTCCCAGTTCTTTCTTTAATTCTTCAGCGGATTCAACATTATCAGCTAACATTGCTCTTGATGAGTCAGCTACAAAGAGTAATCCATCTACTCCTTTCAATACTAACGATCTCTGATG
>JAAFKI010000013.1 GCA_021399345.1 Candidatus Heimdallarchaeota archaeon | reverse complement strand
GTAAGATCATCACTTCCACCAACAAGAAAGTTGGTTGTTCTACAAATATTATCCCAATAATTCCAGACTGTTTCACCACTTATTTCTATTGAGAATGAATAAACAAGTGCTAAGGCCATCCTAGTCTGATGGATCCCTATTGTGTTATCTAGCGATAAATCATCAAGTATGAAACCCATCCTTCCAGCATACATCATTGCTTTGAAGTAGCACTCAAATTGCTCATTTCTTGTGTAATGTCCCCTAGGTGTATACTGAGAATAATCTTCCTCATAACCAAAAATTGGAGATACAGCTCTTACACCTTGATCTATTTTTTCCAGTTCAGAAGAAACTAGAGTATTAACATAAGATGGAATAGTAACTAAATTATCCAATAGATACATCAAAACAGTAAGGTAAGCAACATTGTACTTCAGAGCATCCTTAACATCTGCATCAGTAGTTATTGAATATAGAACCATTTGTTCTTCTCGAAGTGTATTTAGCATTAAACTGAAGTTACTGTAAAAATACTCCAGTTCTATAATTCTTAAGCAATTATCGAAAATTGAATGTAAGACATGAAGACAAAAATCTGTTGAAATATACATTGGGGTATCTAAAAAATCATCATAATACATAGGATAGAATATATCCTCGATTCCTCTATCAACTATCGCAAAACCATAATCTTCGAGTTGTTGAATCATCTCAGAAGTTAATTCTCCTTCTAATTCTTGTAAATCAACATTTGACAAACCAGATTGTATAGGGGTAGGTATTATGGAAGGTGTGTAATTATACGATTGAAGATTATAAGTTCCAAAATCGTTTGTAACAATCTTTGGAAGTTGAACTTCCTCCCTAAACTCATAATCGATTCCTAAACGAACTAAGTATGGATAAAGATAGATTCCCCCGACTACTAAGGAACTGATTATAAGTGCTGAAATAATTCCTGCTTGAATAGGGTTTTTTGGATTAGTAATTTTCATGCTATCATTGAACTTAAGTAAGAGACCTTTATATATCTAGAACTCGAACAGTTCTAAAGCAATTCTAGTGAGGTTTGACAGAGAGTGTTTCACTATTGGAACAGATAAAAATAGCTGTTTCAATCAATTTTTTCTTTATCCCAAGAATAGTATGTAAGTTGTTTCTTAATTGTCAAGTAATTTAGAAGATACAAAACACAGTTTACTCCCAATAGAACAACTCCGTTAATAGCAGCAATTAAAGGGTTTATGAAAACTAGAATGAAGGTCACAACAAAAGCAGTAATAAGAAATGAGATTAAGAAAATTCTTCTCGGAATCAGCTCCCCTTTAATTATCTGTGCAGAGAATTTCACAGGTACATTGATTTCTTTAATGTCAAGACCCTTTTCAAGAAGCTTATACCTGTTAGAGGGGAGTTTCTCGAGAAGATTAACTTCTACAAGTTTATCCAAATGCCATAGAACTGTGCTAGGGCTATTAAAATCTAATTTACGTCGAGCTTCACGAACACCAAAATCTTCTGGATAAATAGATTTAGAAAACAGAAAAAGCTTTAAAGTTGCAGGATGACAAAGAGCTTCAATCTCTGAAGTATCTTGATTGTTCATGCTAAAATTAAAGGGATTAACAGTTAAATGTTTTACCTAGCTTTTGCAATGAGGTTAGTTTCAGCAAATGATAAGAAAGAAGTGAATTTGTAGTTAAATTAATAGTTTTGGTGTTGAAATACGTTTCACAAAAAAAGATTAGCTCTTAAAGCTAGTCTACTTTTTTGAATTTTTCTTCTATGAAGTTTTACAATTGAGGAGATCTATGGAAAGAATTAATATGAAGAATTCTGTTGGGATTTTTACTTTGCATGAAAATTGGAATTTGCTTAAAAAATAAAATCATTAATAAATGCTTAATTTCTTGAAAAGCTATGGAAGTACGCTCAACCACTCTAGCTTATTCGGGAGCTGATAAAATAGTAAAAAAGCTTAAAGAGATTTCAGGTGGAAAAATTTTAGATATAGGAACAGGGGGTGGAGGATTTGTTGGTTTTCTCAAACAAGCATTGAAAAGTTTTGATTCTTTTATAGGAATAGATCTTAATGAAGAGAAACTAAAGAAAGCAGAAAAAAGATTTGGAACAATAGCACAATTCAAGAAAATGAACGCTGAAAAGCTAGACTTTCAAGATGAAACTTTTGATGTAGTAAGTATGGCCAGTTCTCTTCATCACTTGGAAAGACCAGAAGAAGTGCTGAAAGAGATGTTCAGAGTAGTCAAACCACAAGGTTATCTGATTATTCAAGAAATGTATTCAAATCTCACTCAGACAGAAGCACAACTAACTACTTTACAGGACCATCACTTTGGAGCGAAAATAGATACTCTGTTAGGAGAATATCATAGAGAAACTTACACAAAAGAAGAAATAAAAGGAATAGTGAGTATTCTAAATGCAGAAGAACTAGAAATATTTGATTCCACCAGATATCCTAAATGCTTATTCTGTGAGGAAAAAGAACAGTGCGATAATCCAATGGATAAAGAGTTGATTCAGAGTCAAATAAAATACTTAAAGTCTTCACTGGAAAAGATAAGTGATTACCCAGAATATGAACAACTAGAAAAGGAAGCAAAGAAGATAGAACAAGATTTAAGGAAAAACGGGATTACTGATGCTTCAATATTATTCATTTTAGCTAAAAAAAATTAGTTGTTCTCAAAAAGTACTTTGTACTAGATTCAATTGTAATTCACTTTTCTTACTCGCATATTCTCTTTTTAGTTTTCTTTGCTGAAGAAAGTTGTTCTAGTTTTTTTTCTTCATAGGTAAGATTGAACAAGTTTTCCCTCTTCAGTTGTTCACGGTCATATTCATCAATGGCATCTTTTACTATTTTGAATACTTCACGAGCACGTTTTTCGTCTCTCTCAATTAGAGGTTTTGAAGGATAAGGAGTACTAGAGAAACCTTCATGGTCAACAAAATGTTTAAGGTGCCAGCCAAGTTTTTCTGTAGCTTCTTTAATGGTCGACCAGGTAGCAAGAGCGGTTGGTCCTGAAGGGCAGATTCTCTCTTTAAGAGTGTTAATCAGAAAACCATAACCACTGAAGCTAGACTAGGTTTTGACTATGAAAAGATATTCATGATAAATAACACCAATAGACCTAAAAACGCTGAACAGGTTCAGCTATTTTTATGAGCTTGAAATTTGAAATAAATCTCTTTGAACACTCTGATTAGATATTAATAACTTGTCCAACGCCACCAGCTATATATTTACTAGGAAAAAGTTTTCGAATTTCTTTGATATGTTTTGTGCAGTGAGTAGGACATACTAAATCTAATTCTTTTAATAATTCGAACTCTTTAAATCCATGCAAACCTCCAATCAGAGCAAAGGGTTTTCCAAACTCTTTACTCTTTTCAAGTATCTTCTTAACACTAGAGTGAGAACAACCAGCAATAATGACTAATCCTCTGTTACCTTTAAAGAAGAGAGATTGTTCAACTAATCCTTTCCTTTCATCACATGTTAGAAGACCAGAAGTAATGATATGATCAGTCAATTGCGTTGGCTCATCTAGCTTGAAAGTTCTAGCAGAATCTACTGATTTAGGTATATCAATAGGAACATAGATTTTAGCTTTTTTGTTGCTTTCAAGAATTGCAGAAAGACCACCCATATGATCTCTATGACTATGGGAAATGAAAATAATATCAGCACTAACAGGATCAATGTTGAGCTTATTCATGTTATATAGAAGAATTTCCTTCTTAGTTCCAGTATCAAAAAGAATGTTAGTACCTTTGTATTCTATGAAACAAGAAAAACCCCAATCAGCTTTTAAACCCTTCATATAAGAAGTATTATCATAAACAATTGTTATCTTCAAATGAATCGATTAAAAGATAAATTAGACATTTAAATCTTTATTCCAATATCAACCTTCAATCACGAATTTTTGTTCGAATGGATTTGAAGCAGCAAAGTGGGATATTAAATCAGATAAAACATAGAAAAACACCAATTCCGGAAGCACACGCTTTTTAGAAATCTTTTCTTCGAGCCAAAGTTTAAATAATTAGAGTACTAGTTTTTGTGAAAATGGGTTCAAAACCTGAATCTGTAAGGGTTCTTGTTCAAGATTATCCAAAAACCCGTTGGGGTATGGGTGGAAAACCAGCTTCTGAACAAAAAAAATAAAAATTCTCAAATGAAAAAATAAAGAAAGAAGTTTTCACTTCTTACGTTTTCTAAAAACAAAAAATGAGATGACTAACGCAACTAAAAGTAAACTAGTTGTAATAGTAAACTCTCGTAAATGGGGTAGTTCATAGTGAACATACTCACAGTTAGAAATTGTACTGTTCGTAATTCCATCTGTTGCAACAATCACATAGAAATAAGTTCCTTCAGTAGATAATGTATCAATATAGTAACTAGAAGATGTATAACCAACTGGTCCGTAATATTCCACATACCATAAGTAAATTGTATCTCGATAAATATAGTACCCAGTTGCTCCTTCAACATCATCCCAAACTAAGTAGATAGAATCACTTGCGGTAGGATTAGGGGTGATAATAGCTAGGTCAGGAGTAGCGAGTCCAGGAAGATTCACTTCAACATACTCGCAATTAGAGTGGGAGCTGTTTCCTACAGAATACTCAGCAACAATTACATAATGATAGAAACCATTTGTAGTTAAAGTATCAGTGTAATTACTAATTGAAACAGATGCGATAGCTGAAAGAGTTTCAGTAGTCCAAATATATGAAGAAGATCGAAAGATATGATATGTTGTTACATCAATCAAGTCATTCCAATCAACGAAAATGATTCCAGTTTCACTAGGATTGGGAAGAATATAAGCTAATTTGGGCGTTTCTAAATTACTAATAACATCATTTAAGGAAAAACTCTTATAAAAAATGTCTTTGTCTGCTCCACACCCTAAGATGTTGGTGTAATCTCCCCAAGCAATGTGTACAAAACCTGAAGAATCTACGTCAAGAGAAGGACGATAAGAATCACCAGTACTTTCAGTAGAAACCACTTCCGTTAATGACCAAGTTAATGATGTTCCATCCAATTTTTTATAGAATATGTCTCTGTCTAAACCACTTTCACCATAATCCTCAATAGATCTCCATGCTATATGTACATTATTCAGATAATCAATTGCAAGTGAAGAATAGTAACTCTCACCTGTACTTTCTGTTGAAACTACTTCTACTCCAGTCCACGAATTTAAACCTGAATTCCAGCTCTTATAGAAAATATCCCAATCTAAGCCAGAATTAGTGTAATTAGTAGCATCATTCCAAGATATGTGGACATTTCCTGAAGTATCAACTGCAAGGGAAGGTTCTCTTGAGGAAACAGTACTTTCTGTTGAAACTACTTCTACTCCAGTCCAAGAGCTTAGACCGATATCCCACCTTTTATAGAAAATATCAAAATCAGTCCCAGTAATACCTAGATAGTTGTAACTATCTTGCCAAGCTATGTGTATGTTTCCGGATATATCAACTGCAAGAGATGGACTAAACGAATAAGCTTCAAAACTTTCTGTAGAGATAACTTCTGTAATTGTCCATGTATCTGATGTTGCATTCCATCGTTGGTAATTAATATCATAGTCCTGTCCACTAGCACCATAACCAGATGCATCTCTCCAGGCTAAGTGTGCATTTCCTGACGAATCAACATCCAAAGTCACAAAATCTTTGTCAAAAACATCATTGCTTAGTGTTGTAACCACTTCAGTATTAGTCCAAGAATCTGTAGCATTAGTAAAACGTTTATAGAAAACATCTATGTCCGTTCCACATCCATTATAATCAGTAATATCTTGCCAAGCAATGTGTATGTTTCCAAAAAGGTCAACTGCAATATCAGGATACCAAGAATTTGCTGTACTTTCTGTTGAAACCACTTCTGTTAAAGTCCATGATTTAAGAGCAACATCCCACTTTTTGTAGCAGATATCGTAGTCAGTTCCACTTCCAAATATATTGCTTGAATCAGCCCATGCGACGTGTACATTACCTAATGTATCAACGATAAGAGCTGCATTACCGGAGATTCCAGCACTCTCAGAGGATATTACTTCGGATCCCCCCCATGACCAAGTTAGTGTTTCATAAGAGTTAGGAAAACTAGGTCTGCTTTCAACATCTTGAGAGATTGAAGAATTAGCATATATTATTGTAGGTTCTATACTTAAAAAACTAATAAAAAATAGTATCACAATTAAAGATAAGATAATTTGTTTTTTCTTACTCATTTTTATCACATTTCCAATTTTGAAATTATATAGGTTAACCAAGATAAGAGATAAACTTTTCTCAAAACGGAGAGATTGGCATGTTTTAGTAAAATAAATTGAAACAATCATTTTAGGCAATCTTTTTATTTGTAATTTGGTTCTATTCATTGATTCACATGAAAAGAAAATCATTGTTATACACATCACTCTTGTTGATACTTCTGAGTTTTTCTCTATTTGTTCAATCAAATAGCGTTAGTTCTGCAGTTTCCTTTGAAGGATCAATAACAATAGGATCAACCTTTGAATGGGTTGTTAAGAAATACGAGATTACAGAAAGACCAGTTCCAGAAGCATTTACCTTCTTCAAAAAGGATGATACAATTAAAATTGAGATAATAGCTAACCCACCCACATTAGCAGAGTATTGGGGATATATTCCAGATGTTAATTTTACAGATTGGATGAAATTCTATGTTAATGATGTTCTATACAACACTAGTGAAGACTTTTTCAAACCCTTAATCTTCATGTTTGGCTTTATTTATCCCATCTCTATAACAGAAGATAACACAACAACAGGATTCTTTGAACATTATACCGCTGTAGTTGAAGAAAAATATACTTATGATTTGACTGTTGATATAATAACTAAACTAGATAAGAATTATTTCGAAGAGATATTCGATCAAACAGCAGACGTATATATCAAGAGTAAATATTTCTCGAGAAAATACAATATTCATACAGGACTTTTGAGTGAGTACAAGGATGAATTTAACAATTATGAGAACTCACATTACGCAATAGAGATTGTAAATCCAGATGATTCAAGAGCTTCAATAGCTGTGATTATACCTATAGTAACCCTGGCAATAGCAAGTATTCTATTTAGGAGAAAGAAAAGAAAATCAAGTTGAAGAGTACTTGCGTAGCTGAGATACAATGAAATCTCAATTTCTCATTTTCTTTTTCATCAGTCTTTTCATCCATAGAATCTAGACCTCTTTCTTATTATTTCTATTTCATCTAAACTGAATCTATTTCTCATAAAAGTTTTAAGTGTGTAAATTCATCTTTTCAAAAGCAATTGGAAAGTAGAAAAATATGATAAATACTGTTTTGGGACCTATTTCAGAGGATGATTTAGGCGTTACATTAATGCACGAACATATTGTAGTGAATATTAAAGGAGCAGATAGTGGGGAAAGATCCTATACTATTGAGGAAGTAGTGGAGTATGTTTTACCTTACTTGATTGAAGCAAAAGACAAAGGTTGTCAAACTATTGTAGAAGCCACACCTCTCGGTCTTGGAAGAGATTTAGAAGTTCTAGTAGAGTGTTCTAAGAAATCTGGTCTCAACATTGTTACTTGTACTGGTGCTTGGGATGGAAGTGATGTGAAGGGATTAAGCGTTCCTGATGCCATCAAAAAAACGACCATTGATGAAATAGCTAATGTTTGGACAAAAGAATTCGAAGAAGGTATTGATGATACTGGGATTAAGCCTGGTTATATTAAACTAGCATTAGGTGATGAAGGAAAAATCTTTCCTTTACAAGAGAAACTACTTCGAGCTGCAGCAAGAACAAGTAAGAAGACAGGAATGCGTATTCAATGTCATATCTATACCCCATCATCTGTACCTAGCGCTATCAAAATTATTGAAGACGAAAAACTACCTTATGATCGTTTCATTTGGGTTCATGCCGATGGTCAAATGGATATGGAAAAAATTCTTGATTTTGGGAAGAAAGGAATATGGTTACAATTTGACGGGATAGGTGTTGTTAAAGAATTCACAAAATATCCTCCTGCAATAGGAAAATTGGTTGAAGAAAATCTAATTCCTCAATTGCTTTTTGGACAAGATTCTGGTTCTTTCTGGATTAAAGAGGAGGAAGAAGAATGGCCAATGAGACCTTATGCTAGATTTTTCAACGAATTTGTGCCTTACTGTGTCGAAAAAGGAATAGACAGTGAATTAATCAACAAAGTTATCACAGAAAACTCAAGACGGGCACTATCACTTAGGTAGCTTTCTTAAAACAGAAAGAATTACTGGATTCTAGAAGAAAATTGAACAAGATAAAATTTATTCAATTTTATTCAGATACAGAGTTACCCACTTAAACGACGGTTAGAAAACCTTTAGCAATTTTAACCAAGTTTCATAACGTGCGTTCATCTGAGCATAGATACCAGTAGATAATCCTCCCAATCCTGCACCGATGATGATTAGCTTCTTCCCTTTCATTACTATACATTTCTCTTTCGTGCTATTTAATCATGTTGCACCAGTTTGTCGTAATTCATCAGC
>JAAFKI010000147.1 GCA_021399345.1 Candidatus Heimdallarchaeota archaeon | reverse complement strand
TTGTAGTAAGAGTCACCTCTAAAATTGAATACTAGGTATTCTGATTCTGATAGAAATGCTTTAGAGAGTATTTCAAAAATAATCAATCCATTGGAATTTGTTCTATAGGTTTCTGTGTGGAGTGTCGTTCCGTTTTCAGTTAGATACTTAATCGTAATTTCTCTATTAGATAAAGATCTATTCTCACTGTCAAGAAGATATATGGCCCATTGTTCTCCCTCCTCAACTAACTTCATCTGAGTTTGTTGGGGAATTATTTCAATTATCCCAATGAAAGAAGCAACTTCATAATTGTTTGATCCTGTAAAATCTATTGTTATACTGTAATTACCCAGGAGATAATCGCTCAAATCTATAATTACTGAACCATTGATGTCAGTATATGCAGTGTAGATAGTTGAATTAATGCGAATAAGTAAGGGTTGGTTTGGAAGCGGATTTCCTAATTCAGATTCAAGCCTTATTTCTAGACCTAAGGAACTATTGTAAAGAACTTTGTTTTGGACTACGTCAATAACTGCTTCTGCTTTTTCAACTGTTATCATTGTTGAATTTTGGAAAATAAGATAATATGTTGTTTCAGAGCTTGAAATGATGAACAGCAACTTTCCAGCATTTGTTAAGGTGTGTGTGAAATGAATAATCCCTAACTGATTAGTTGAGAGAGTATGAACAGTTCCTTCAAAATCAATTAAGACAGCATAATATGGTATAGTTTCACCATTAGAATCTTTTAAAGTAATTGTCAATTCTATCTCTTCTTCAACAATTGCATCTCCCCAAGTAATTGTACAAGAAATAGCATCTTGAAGGATTTCAAGATTGAAGTTTTGTGAAGTTTCAGCTATGTTTGGATCTGTGATTGAAGCTGTAATTCGGAGAGAATAACTACCTGGTGAAAAATCTAACCAATTTGAAGGGAAGTAGAAGTTTCCTTCTGAATCTGTTGTAAGAGACCCTATTTCTATATTGTTGATGTAAATTGTGATTTCAACTCCAACCAAAGGTGTTGATTCAAATACTAGTGTTCCTGCAAGAATAATATCTTCATTGAAAACAAATTGATCAGTATTGATTGTAATTGACGCATCTCCTTTTCCTCTAGTGAAGTTGAACAAATGTTCGAAATAGTTAATGTAATCAGTTGCTATTACATGTATTCTCACTTGGTAATCTCCAGCTGGTAGATATTGGTCCAGTACAAATAGAAAATTACCGCTACCATCTGTATAAGTAGTAAAGAATTGTCCATCAATTTCGAGATTAATTTGGACAAGAATTAGATTACCTGAATAATTATCTATTTTACCTGAAATACTCCCTGACATCCCATAAATTTCAGATATTGTTTGAATACTTTCTAGAACAATTGCATATTTTGTATACAGAGTTATATCTGCTGATGTTTGATAGTAATTTGTGTCACCTTGATACTCAATAGTTAAGATATGAATACCCGCACTGATATCAGCTGTTAGAAGTATTTCTGCATACCCTAAGCTATTTGTATTTACTGTTGCATAATACGAACCATCTAATTTTACTATTACAGAAGTTACCAGAGGATTATCCAACACATCTAGAAGAGTAAAACCAATTGTGGTTTCACTTTCATAAGTCTGATTTAAGCTGTCTTGAATTGAAATAACAGTTGTTGTTTTATGAATAACAACTTCAATTGTTTTTTCAAATGCAAAGTAATTATTATTGCCTGCAAAACTAGCCGTAATATAATATGTCCCAGCTGGCAAAATAAGAATGGTTTCAAATTCACCAAACTCATCAGTATAAAGGATTTCATACCCTACATAATCTACCAATATCTGAATAGCTTCTCCCTCTAATGTCATTACAGTTGAGAGAGTACCATAAATGATTGGTTGGAAATTCTCATATTGAAAGTTTAAATCGATTAAAGCTTCTGCTTTAGAAATATAGAATGAAGTGGTTAATGAAACATATGAATAGACAGTAGAACCCTCATAAATTACATCTAAAGAGTAGATCCCTGCACTTTCATAGAGATTGAGCGACATAAGTAGATAACCAGAACTATTAGTCAAACCCAAATATTCAACCCCATTGATTACAAGTTTTATTACTTGGTCAGCAATCGGAACTGAACTGGAAGTGAGGTAAACTTGTATTGTAGTTGTTGTTGTTCCATAGATTCCTTCTGAAACTTGAACGCTCATTTCTGTTTGTAGTTTCTCTTGATCAAGAACAATAATCTGAGAAGATTTTGCATAGATTGATGTACCGGAAAATACTACTTCAATTGTGTAAAATCCAGGTTCGATTCCGTTTAACTCAATAACTGCATAACCTGTACTATTGGTTAAAGTGTGGTCAATGTAACTTCCATTAAGATAGAAGAAAACCAGCTGATCAGTTATAGGATTGTTATTAGAATCAAGCAGTAAAGCTGTTATCGAAAGAGTCATACTTTCCCAAATAACTGTTCCTTGAACTGATGAGTCTATTTTCCAGATGTATATAGTTTTTTGATTTGAAGCAGAGAGATAATGGTTGTCTCCCTCATACTCGATTTCAACCATATAGGTACCAGGTAAAAGATTGATTGAAAAAGTGAAATATCCAAAGATATCTGTAATATCTGTTTGAACGATTGAACCATTAACTAGTAAAGTTACAGAAACATATTGTCTAGGTTGATTAAAAGAATCTTCAATATATCCGTAAATAGAATACATAGATTCATATTCTTGATTTGGAGCTGTGAAATCAATTGTAGTAGGCATTTTATCGACTTGAAGTGTAATGGAATGAGAAGATGAATAATAGAAATTATCTCCTGAAAAGGAGATGACAACAGTATAAATTCCTGGTTCTAATAAAGTTATCAACCAATATGCATTACCTTCAAAATCAGTTAGAAGCTGAGTGTTGTAAATTCCTTCAATATTGATATCTAGATAAGCTGCGGAGATACCAGTTACTTGGGAGAATAGGTGTATGGTAAGGGTAAAATCTTCATCATAAAAAATGAACACATCTTCACAGGATATAAGACTTAGCGTTTTTTCAATTGTAATCGAATCCGAATCTGAGCTAGCAAAATACATACCTGTTTCCATAGTTTGAGCTGTTAAGACATACTCACCTGGAACAAAATCAATAATCCATACGAAAATGACATTGCCCAAAATGTCTGAAAAAGCTGAACCAATAAAAGTTCCATTCAAATAAAAGGAAACTTCAACTATGATAGGTTGATTGTATTCATCTTTTACGCTTGCTAGAATGGTAATAGACTGTTTATATTCAGCTGTTGGTTGTACTGTGATGATAATGGATGTTCTTATACCTACTTGGAAGTAATGTGTTGATTCATTAATTAGCCAGCTACTGGATCCAGCAACTTCCGCCTTCCATTGATAAATACCTAAAGGGAAGGTTATAGCTGATGTAAGGGAGGCATATCCCATACTATCAGTATATGCAGAATCTAGGTAAATCCAATTAGCCCCATCGAACCAGTAAAAACGAACCTCTACTCCAGTTGGAGTCGTACCATAAACTGATTCAATATTCACTGAAAATGTTACTGGATTTGAACTATTATGATAGATATCAGTTGCATAAATTATCACGGGACAAGCAGAACTAGTCAAAGTTATTGTTTTGTTAGATTCAAGGTAATTTGATGAGCTAGTGAATACGATTTCTACAGTGATAGTTCCTCCTTGTTCAATTAGATAATTAAGTGTAAAATACCCATCTCCGTCAGTTGTAACAGGATATTGGATGCCTAGGATAGTAATAATAACCGTTTCGAAAACTACTGGATTACCATTAGAAAGAACTCTTCCTCTTATCTCAATTGTATCTTGATTTGTGCCAGATAAATCGGCTATTTCTGTAATCTCACTAGGTGCTTGAACACAGTTGAAGTAAGATACAAATGCAGCTGCTTGGCCGTATAAAAGAATTCCATCTAGATAATAATCAGAAGTAAATACTAGTATGTTAAGAATGTCTCCAACCTGCATGTCCAGAGATAAACCCAAAATTGCATAACCTGAAGAATTGGTTTGGATGGTGTAAAATTCATCCCATATATCTGGAAAATTTGCAGCGGATACATGTACTAAAACTTGGATGTTTTCTAAAGGTGTTCCATAATGATCTGTAACGTATATTTCTAGAGGAATAACAGAACCATAAACATAGACCTCTGATTCACTAATGTTGATAGTAATTTGCGCTTGATCACTAAGAATTGAAAGTGACATAGTCTCTTCTAAATAGAAATAATCGGCTGAGTCTACTTTAATATAAATTGTATATTCACCAGGATTAAAGAAACCAGAAGAAAAGGAAATTGTTCCCTCACCAAAAGTATCAGTTTGATATAAACCAAGTGAAGTATTTTGATCGTCAGAAAAACTATACAAGATGACTTCATAGTTCAGAGAAGGGATAGCATCTCCTTCAGTATCATTAAAACTAAGATCGATATTAACAGGTTCATTCCAATAGCTTTGAAGGTTTTCGGTGTATTGGAGAAAGATTGGACTTCTTGCAATATTGATGTCACTATAGGTTGTAGACTGATAGATATAGAGATCAGAATCCATGGAAGTAGTTACCCAAAATGAATTAGGATAATATCCTGCACCCCAATCCAGAAAACCATAAGCTGATGAAGCCCATCCAGAGGAATTGGTTGCTAGGAAGATTGGATCTAAACTCCCTTGCACATAAAAGAATACCATTTGTCCAGTGATTGGCTGACCATCATTATCTATGATCCTAGCATTCATCTGGTATTGAGCTAAATCATGATATCCAGGAGCACTTCCATATCTACAATAAATCTGAGGTAAAATAATATTGATGATTTCTTTTTGTTGATCAGTAGAACTATAAGACGCAAGAAGATTGAGAACAGCTTTGAAATATTTAGTTCCTGAAGCTTCAACTATTGAGTAAGAAACTATAGCAAATCCATCTTCATTAGATGTACCCTGTTCTAAAGATATCCATGATTGATTATCTGAAGAATAATAGAAATCAACTACTTCTCCTTGCAGTGGTTGGAAAAAACTATTCTCGACTTTAGCAATTAATTGAATTTGATCAGAATATTCAGCAGTAGGTGGAGAAGTGAGCGTTAAATGATCTGGATTGAAAGAATCTAGAATTATTAAAGCCAAGAAATCAGAGGAACAATCGTATAAAGAACTACTATCATAATAACTAGCAACTAGAACATGGTTAATACCAGTTATAAAAGTAGTATCATAAAGAATGTTTGATTGACCACTGCTAACAGCTGAGGTTTGAACTAGCGAACCTGTGAAGATTGTAAGATCTACATCTAGATTCAGCTGTTCAACCCAATTATCATTTTCCTTGATATATACGCGATTATCATCAATTCCAGCTTGATCGTCAGAGGTTTGAAGAGTGAAATTTTCAGCTGATTCTAGAACAATATAATAAGGTGTATCAGCTGTTAAGAGATTGCCAACTTGAGTAGTGGTTGGGTGATCCCAGAAAGTGAAGAGCATTTCTGAGGAAGGATTATTTTTATGAAAATTATAAGTGTGAAAAGAGATTTCTGAAAACATCAGATAATCAGAGAGATAATTGGATAGATTATCAGTAACATAAATTGAGATGACATTAGAAATAAGTGTGGTTATATCAGAAAGATTGAAACCAATGGCCATAAGACCAGTACTTACAGGAACAGCGAATTCTAGAGCGAAGACAGAATTACTAAGACTGCCTGCAGCTGCTTCTTGATTGTTCAGGATTTCCTCAAGATCATACCAGTAATGTGTTCCTCTATCAACAGGAACTAAACCAAGGAGATCATATTCAGTCAAAGATGAAGCATCAATTGTTTCCCCTCTTTGAACATCGGAAGCATTACCAGTTGTAGTGGTATAACTAGGGTAGTTAGCTGCAGAAAAGTGAGGAAAACTTGGTGAAGAGGGACTTTCTGCAGACTCAGAATTTCCTCCATCTTCAATAGAGACAATGCGAATGATTCGGTCTTCAATAACGAAATCAGAAGAAGAATCATATTCTAAAGTATAAACAAAGTCGGTGGAAATATCTTCAGGAATAGTGAAACTATTTACCAATAACTGTGAGAACGGTAAAGGTACGATTAGTAGAAAAACAAGAAGGAAAGAGGTCTTACGCAATATACTCCCCTCACTCTATTTTAGCAAATTCTGTCTCGAGTTCTTCTTCCTCTAATTCGTCTTCTTCAGAATCCAGACCAAGACCAATCTCTAGAGCTAAATCGCGAAGTTTAGCTTCTTCATCTACATCACAGACTCCAAAGGGACCTAAAGAGAAGTGAGTTTCAGTCATAGGTAACCAACCGCAATCTGTGATAAGAGCTCTGCGCGCATTTTGGGCATCGTACTGATTGCGTATCTTACTAGTAGCTCTACGAAGCCAAATGCGAATATCGGAAGCGTGGCCTAAAATAAAGCCTCCGCTGGGTAAAACCTTGTCCATTGCAGTTGCGAAAGGATCCGGGTTGGCCATAACTTGGTTAGTATAAAGAACAGCTAAATCCCACGCCTCAGCAATTCTCATGAGTAAATGCAATACTCTATTGAGATGTTTTTGTCTATCTGCTAATTGACCTAGTCCGCCATATTCTGCTCTAAAGGGGTCCATTAGGCTGTCAACGATAAGCAGTTTCACTTTGTTCTTAGCGATAATTCTTCCCGCTTCTTTGAGAGCCAATTCGATTTGCGATAAAGTTCGAGTAGCTGCAACCATGAATTTTCCAGTATCAATCTTGTCATCTGGAATGTTGTGAGTGTATTTGTAATAAGATAAAATTTGTTTAAGCCTCTGTGAATTAAAAGATCCTTCTGTATCCAACCAAATTATGCCTGATTCAAGCCCTCCATATTCTTTCGGAAGTAGACAGTTGGCTGTGATAGTGTAACAAAGCTGAGTTTTACCTGACTGAGGGGCTCCATAAAGCTCGACGAATGTTCCAGTTGGAATACCTCCTTGGAGAAGGTCATCTAAAGCTTTAGCACCTGTTTTAATCTTTGACCTTACAGTCTCTAATTCCTCTCTCTCCTCTAATGAAAGGAAGATTTTCCCTTCTTGTTTTGTTTTAAATTGATCAAGCAAGAGAGATGCTGTTGCTTCAGTAATACCAGGTAGTTCCTCAAGCTGTTTATTGGTTAAAGATTTAATACCTCGCGGATCAATTATACCTTCAGTATTAAGGACTTTATGAACTCTCTTCTTCATACTATCAGAGAGCCCTGTAATACCTAACAAGAAGTCTTGAAGAGCATCTTTCTCTTCCTTAACAGTCTTTTTCTTACTAGAAGCAGTAGGTTTACTGTCTTCTTTCTCTTGTGTATTAGCCATGTCAACTTATTATCGGCAATTTGATATATAAAGTGAAGAAAACTTAACTAAAATCTCGAAATAAGTGTAAACTTCTCAAGTTTTTGATCATTTTTGAATAACGCTTGGATTATAATAATTGGAATGATCAGATTGGTTCAAGGTGAATATCAACTAGATGGTTCAAAACCTGAGTTTAAGTATGACCATCATCCGTTTTCTGCTCCAATAGAAAATTATTGACTCAATTCTTCTGCCAAACAATTATATATTTTACAGACTTATCACTACTAGTAAGTGTTTGTAATGAAAATAGCTAAAACCTTTGTTTCTTTAGTAAATAGTCACAAAATACTCTCTTTGTTAACTGGTTTAACAATTCTATCCTCAATAATTATACCCGCTGTTCTACTTACAACCATTTCACCCGTTTATGATGAAGTTATATTAATTGAATCTGATGAAGATTTCTTGAAATATGACTACATTTTAGGAAACGGCACTTCTGATGCTCCTTACATTATAGAGTCTAGAAATATTGTTAACGAGACCTCTCGATATGGGATTTATATTGATAATACTACAGCATTTTTCATCATAAGAGATTGTATGATTGATGTAAATAGTGGTGGTATTTATTTGAAAGATAATG
This sequence comes from Candidatus Heimdallarchaeota archaeon, assembly GCA_021399345.1. GTDB lineage: Archaea > Asgardarchaeota > Heimdallarchaeia > Heimdallarchaeales > Heimdallarchaeaceae > UBA460. The sequence goes on along the minus strand of JAAFKI010000147.1, from coordinate 13,518 downwards.
CACCCCACACTGCTATAATTGAAGATAATGAGATTACTGTAGCTTTTTATGGGGCAATTCAACTAGCATACACTTCAGGTGTTCTGATACGAAATAACTTCATAAGTGACTGCTTCCTGGGTTTTTATGTTTACGACTGTGAATTCATTGATGTTTATGAAAACGAATTTGAGAATACGACAGTTGAAATAAACAATTCTGATAATTGTACTTTTACAAACAATCTCGTTCAAGATTATAGAAGAGTTGCATTTCGTGAAATTTCTAATATACTCATAGATAATAATAGATTTTATGACGGAACAAGCGCAATAGATCTAAGAAATAATGAGGATCTAACATTTACAAATAATGAAATAGAAAATCAAGGTGTATCACTTTATTCTCACGAAATTACAAATTTCAACAATTATTTAATTGAGAATATTACCATTTCTGGACTTCCATTTGGTTTTTTCACCAATCAAAATAATCTGTCAATAACAGAACCATATGGTCAATTAATATTCTATAATTGCTCATCTGCATTAATCAAAAATCAAAAAATCATTTCTATTTCAGAGACAATCAGAACTTATTATTGTTCAAACATATCATATCAGAACATCGATATAATTTCTGGTGAAATTTATTGTTATAACTCCCCTTTGTCTTCATTCAATAATATCACTATAGAAAGAGGAAGACTGAAGCTAGTAAACTGTCTCAATTCTTCTGTAGAGCATTCTTACGTGAGTAATTACGCTGCAGCATGTGTTGAAATGATAAATTGTCCAGATTCAATATTCGAAAACAATGTGGTAGTAAATTCAACCAATCAACATGCTTTTTGCGCTACATGTTGTGTCTCACACGGGACATATTTTACCAACTCACATAGAACTTCTTTAGTTAATAATAGTTTCATCAATTCTGGACTGGCAATAGATATTGGTGAATTAAATACTTACATGATTAACAATAATACTGTTGATGAGATGCCCCTGGAACTTTTGAAAGATGTTACTAATACAATTCTAACAGAGAAATATGGTCAATTATTTCTAATAAATTGTGTTAATGTTACTATTACAAACCAAGATATGACTGCTCCTGTAATTGCTTTAACTTTATGGAAGTGTTCTAACATTCTTATTACTGATAGTATTTTCACGAGATACAATAATGCAATATGTCAAAGACAATCTGCAGTAAGTATTCTTTCTTGTAATAATCTCACTGTTGTAGATTGTTTATTCCAATATCGTCTCAACATTGCTTCTGTGAGAGGTTCTTCTAATATTAGCTTAGTTTCAAATCTTATTGAAAATAGTGATAAAGGATTTGATTTTTGGGATTCAACTTCTTGTATAATTGCAAATAATGACATAATTGGCTGCAAGAGCGCATGTAGAGTTCATGATTGTAATGACACAATTATAAGCAACAATAATTTTGAAAATCTTACCTTTGGTGGTTATAGATCAAACAATTGCTATAATCTCACAATTTCGTTCAACAGTTTTGAAGCAATAGGCGATAATTTTGATGAAGGAATTCTTCTAGCAAATGTTTTCAATTCAACTATAATTGGTAATTTAATTTACTCAGCTGAAACTGGAATTGTCTTGGGTAGTTCTTCTTGGAATATTATATCAAATAATACCATTCAATCCTCTATTTCCTATGGTATGTCTATTTACAGTGATTCTCATTTTAACCAGATTTATTTCAACAATTTCATCCAAAATAATCTGGAAGGAAGTTCACAAGCTTATGACGAGAATAATGACAACAGTTGGTATAGTGTAGCTCATCAAATCGGTAATTATTGGGATAATCTGGATGATGAGCAGATATATGTAATTGATGGTCCAACAGAACAAAAAGATGAACATCCAGCAATTATCCCTTTTGGCTGAGCTGTAGAATATTAATTCTTGATATATTAAGGATTGTTCGCTTTAACTAGATGTATATATCCCTCTTTTACGCCGTCTCTATCCCTTGCTACACCAATAAACATCTTTGGATAAGATTCTCCTCTTTTCAATAACAAATATAAATGTCACTTCTATTAACATAATAGTATTAGGGTAAAGCTGCTAGAGATGTTTAATATACTTAAATCAATCTTTACAAAGAAAACTGTCTTAATAACAAGTGTAGTGTTATTAATTTTGAGTTCTACTGTTACAATACTTATGGTTACAGTCTTTAATGAATATGAAATACACAGAAGTATTGAAATTGATTCTGATGAAGATGTATTGAAATACAACTTTCCAGGAGATGGTTCAGAAGAATTTCCTTTTCTGATAGAGAATTTCAAGTTTAAGACTAATGAATTGGTAGATGTTCATATTTTTAATACTACATACAATTTCATAATAAGAAACTGCTATTTCATTACCAAAGGATGGAGTATAGTAATAGGTAATCAAATAAGTGGTAGAATAGAAATTGTAGGTAATACGTTTAAGCTAAAGTTAAATGATAAATATATAATCCAAATAGCTATAAACATGGGGGAAGCTCAAAATATTTCTATTGAAAGAAACAGATTTCTTGGAGAATCTTCTAATTTCCAAACTGGGTTGATTTCGAGTTTTTGTTCAGACATAAGTATTCAGGATAACTATTTCAAATCTCTAACAATACGTTTTTCTTACAGTCAAAATATAATTATGAATAACAATGAAATTGAGATAGAAAAAGATGCTTATAGTTATGTTTCTGCTTATGATGTGACAAATATCACTATTTCTTCAACCGTATCCACTCATGATTATTTAGGTTTACATGTGAGTAACTGCATAAGAGCAAATCTCTTCAATAATTCTTTATTAAAAGGAGATATCATTATTAGAAATTATCAAGTTGAAGAGTATTATAAACACCAAATAGGTGATAATTTCATTAATGGAAAGGAATTTGGTTTCTTTGTGAATATAACTGATCAAGAATTATCAGAGCAATACTCAAGCATTCATCTAATTCAGAGTTCAAATATAATAATTATCGATCAGAATCAAAATGGTATAAATACAGGAATGAAATTAGAACTCTGTTTAAACTGTTCAATTGTAAATAATAGTATAGCTGATTCTAGATCTGATAGCATCGCAATTTTTAATTCGAATCATACTTTAATTGACAATACTGTTATCAGTCAAAGTAGATCTGAATCGATTTTTATAGACTCATCCCCAAATACAACGATAAAGGATTGCTCGATAAACGATAATTATGCAAGTGGGGAATACCAAAGCTATCTGTACATCACAGCCAGGAGCATAAAAATTATAGATTCTCCAAATTCCACTATAGAAAACAACCAGATATCTTCAGAAAGATGTAGCTTAGAAATGAAATATTCACCTGATTCAGCCATTTTATCGAACAAATTTACGTCAGTTGATATTACTAGTTTGATAAGTGATAAAGAAGTTTTTAACACATTAACTATTGATAATAATACCCTCAATGAAAAACAATTAGGAATCTTTATCGATCAACAAAATATCGAAATTAACCAAAATTATAGTCAGATTATCGCAATCAATTCTTCTGAAATAACTATATCAAACACAGACTTTGAGTTGAGGGAAGCTTTAGCTATATCACTCTATAATTGCACAAATATAATTTTAAACTCATGTTCATTTACAGCTAAAAGCAGTACTACTCATAAAGCAATTTATTTTAGGAATTGTTCTTTTGTACAGATTGAAGATGTAAGTTTTGAAAATAGTAGTGTTGAAGTGAGATATTGTGATAATTTTGAAATTAATAACTTGCATGTTGTTAATTTATACAATACAGGAATAGTTTTCTCTGATGGTATGGATCTAACTCTAGAAAATTGCTTTTTCAAGACCAATTATCGATCTCTTGAACTTAGCAATATGCAAAACATATTGATTTCGAAAACCATTTGCAATCAAGGAAAAATAGATGTATTTTCAAGTGATAATATCACAATTCAGGAAATTCAATTTATAGAAGCTTACAATTGTATTTGGATATCTAATAGTTCAAGAATAAATATCCTTCACAATTTGTTCCAATATGAAGAAACCGCAATTTCTCTTACTGAAATAGATATTGTACCTAATAATATCACAATTATGAATAATACTCTCCTAGGAGGAAAAAAGGGAATAGTCTTGACATTGATTACAGGTCAAGTGGAGATAAAGGAAAATGCAATTGTTGGAAACAGTGAAGAAGGAATTTGGGCTCATCATTGCGATTATGTGACTATAAGTAACAATTTTATTGCTAACAATGAAATAGGTGTTTTTTTAGAATCTTCTTCACATTGTTTAATATCATACAATATTTTCGAAAGAAATACAAACTTTGGAGTTAAACTAAGCAGCTTTTCAAAATATAATCACATTTATCTAAATAATTTCATTGAAAATAACATTAAAGGTGATTATCAAGTGTATGATGATGGACAAAATAACAGATGGAACAGTGTAAGTCTTATTGGTAATTTTTGGAGTAATTGTAATCAAGATAATTGTGGAACTGATGGAACTGGATTGGCTCGTGATTATCATCCTTTGGATGAACCAGTAGATATCCCATACAACGCTTCTTATTTCAATATTGATACATCAGAAAACCCAATTAATTTTGGGGCCTTTGTTTTAGCAATGTCTCTTCTTACAATATTTGTTCTTCGAAAAAGAAAGAAATCTTGAAACTCTTCTTTAAGTGTAATTTACCCCCTATTCCTGGTATGCATTGTATCTTTGTTGAATTTTTTTCTTTCAAGTGCTTACTTCATGTCTTGTTTTTAACACATTTTTGTATAAATCCAATTCATGAAAACCTTTACTGTCTTTTAACCAATTATCTATTTTTTTTGCTTCGTTTTTCTTACCTATGAACAAATTAAGAGATTCAAACATTTTCATGAAACGGAAGATTGTTTCTCTCCACTCACTTACAAAACTATCACTGACATTATATTTCTCACATATTCTTCTTATTTCTACCCCATTTACAATATCATGAGCTAAGCGGATTGCTAGAAGTGAAGATAACTCATTAGCTTTTATCTCTTGTTTGATTCTCTTATCTTTGGTTATGAACTGTTTGAGATATTGAGTTATTGTTAATTCTTTATTTACTCCACAAAATTCTAGATAATCAATAAAATCGTAAGGATGAATATAATGTCTTGCAGCTAGTTGCCCCATATAGGTTAAATTGACTCTATTTTCAGCGGATTTTACAATAAATCCTTCTTTGTATAAGAAGTCTAGAATTCCATAATTATTCAACCATCTTTCTTGCCCCTCAGGATATTTTTCTAGCAGAAATCTTTGATGCTTACAAATGTAATTAGAATGCTTACTTTGACATGTACAACTCCTTCTAGACGCAGATAAATAGATCTGGTATAACTTTGATTGTTCTTTGATATTCGCAATAATAGCAGCTGTGTTTACGCCCTCTATTGAAATTATCTCCATCTTTCTTTCTACTACATTTCTAGTACTATCAAATCTTCTATAGAAGTCAATTATTTCACGTGTTTCGAGAGACGATTCTGAAGATGAAAATAGTGCTTGAAACAGCTCAAAATCAACTAGATTTCTCATCACTTTTGATCTATTTTGATAGAACCACAATGAATCTCCAATATTTTCGTGCAAATTAGTCAATTCACTGGAAAAAGTCTTATCTGAATTGTAAATCCTACTTAAATAAAACTGAACCAGAAAATCATAGTCTCCAAAGAAACTTTTAATGGGGTGGAATAGTGGAACAGCTGTTTTCAGTTCTGTTGAACTACTGAAAAACTTCTGTTCAGTTTGCTTCCTTAGGCGCTCACTACTAACTAAGACAACTCCTTCTCCTGAATCTTTCATCCCTAGTCTTCCTGCTCTTCCTAGTGTCTGAAAGACTAAGTTATTCTCTGTCTTTATCCTGTTATGTTTTATAGTAAAAACAGAAACATCAGCTGGTAAATTTACTCCTGCTGCAAGAGTGGAAGTGGAAACCAAAGTGTTCAATTCTCCATTGAGAAACATGTTTTCTACAATTAGTCTGACTAAATCTGATAACCCCGCGTGATGATAAGCGACCCCTTTCTTTACCATCTCTTTCAAACTAGGAGGAAAATACGTTTCTTGTAAAATCTTCTTAGTCTTTGGATCTGTAACACTTTCGAGATTTTCAGATATCATCTTTTCTATCTCAAAATCTTGAATTACTTCTTTTTTTGAAGCTATTTTTGTTGCTAATAATTCACTTTCAGACCGTGAGTGAGTAAAAATCAATATCTGCTTTCCAAAGCTATCTGTTTTATCTAAATATTTGAGAGGATCAGCAAAAACCTCAATTGAGTAATCAATTGGAACAGGTCTTTTAGTTTCTATTATAGGATAAACATTTAGCCAATCTGATATTTCTAGAGGATTAGCTATTGAAGAAGAGAGCAAAATTAACTGAGCTTGCCTTTCATTTCTCTGCCATTCAAGTAATATTTCTTCTATTACTTTCCCTCTATCTGTTCCTAGAAAATGGAATTCATCAATGATTAATATTTTGAGATACTTATGCAGAACTTCATATCGTTTTAAAAGTACTAAAAATTTCTCATAAGTACCAATAATGATATTTGCATCTCCTATCTCTTCCTCTTCAATTTCCACCCCTCCAACTGCAAGAAGAGTCTTTATCCCTCTTTGATCAAACAAAGACAAAGAGTGATTGAATTCTTGGACTGCTAAAGATTTGTAAGGAAGTATGAAACCTATTTTGAATTTTCTAGGAGAATTCAAAAATTTACCAAAGATAGACTGAAAGTATTCTGAAATATATTGCTCTGTTATGAAGGTTTTTCCTGCAGAAGATGGAGCAATTGCAAAGACGTTAGATTTTGTTTTGAATGCTTCTAAGCATCTTTTCTGGAAATCTGTATACTTAACTGATTTTCCGTCAGAACTAAGCATTGTTTATCCTTTTCCTGATGTTTTCGACTAGTTGACTAACAAGATTATTCTTGTTCTTCACGTTTGTATCGAAATCGAAGGCATTAGTCTCTTCTTGAATACTTTCGATTATCTCTCTCCTATTTTTCTGAGTGTAAGCTGATTTTGGTGATTCTCTTTTATTAATAGCAGAATATTCCCATAACAGCTGTTGTGATTTTTCAAATGGTTCAGGATACCCAGATGATTTGAAGAAGGAATTTATCTCATCCAAATACTGAGTTGATTCCATGTTTGGAAAGAACAATGTTTTAATCTGTAGTAAAGATGCTAGTGCTTTTCTTGTAGTATCAATAAATTCGTCTTTGGGTAGATTTGAAGATAATTCAAGTCCTTTCAGAACCTCTTCTGGAAACTCAGATTTCAACAAATCTAGTATTTGTTCTTTATCTCTTGATATCGAAGACAGTTCTGGGATTTCCGTAAGAAAGATATCTCTGTTAAAATCCTTCCATTTCTCAGAACCTAATTCAGTTTCAATGATTTTATTAATAAAGTCCTCATCTTTAGAAGAGCTTGTTTCCTCACCATAAGTGGCTCTAATTTGAATTGCATCAATTATCGATAGTGATTTTTGGAAGATTTGTTGAAGAATCTTTTGTGGCATGCTTTCTATAGATTTATCCTCACCTAGCAGGTTTTGTAAAGAATCTAAGAACTTCTGAAGCTTATCTTTTTCTGTTGAATAATCTCCAGAAAGTAATGGTTCAACTTGAATTAAGAATGAATTTAATATTTCTAATTTATTGTAGGGGATATCTGTTGAATCTCTAGTTTCTCGAATAATTTTTCTAATAACTTTCAGTTTCTTGATAATAATTGATCCTGTTTCTTGATCCTGTCTTTGAATAACAGTTGGTGATTCAATGAATTCCTCCATCCTCTCAGATAATTCATTTTTTTCTGCATCACTTGGATCTACTTCTTTATTACTGGAATCAACTAATTTAGAAAACTTAAGTTTGTCCAGAAACTTCTTTCCTCTAGGTGTGATTTTAGTCCAATATTCATTTTTTCTCCCTTTGGAATCTACAGTTTCAAAGAAGATATATCCAAACATCTCTAAAGCTGAGACAGCTTCTTTTACCTCATTTTTTGACCATTTAGGAAAGATATTTACAATAGATTCTGTGTTGATTCCCCTATTAACTTTGGAAGAAAGTTTTGCAAGAATATCTATCATTATTGGATGTAGTTGAGCAAAATCCTCATAATTTAGACGAATCTTTTCACTATCTTCTTCTGATATTCTACTCTGTTCTGTTTCTTTTCTCACTCTTCTTTGAATAGGCTGATTCTCATGTCTTTCAATGTCTTCTGGGAGTATTTGAAGTAGCAAAGGTTTTTCCGTTAAATCTTCTCTCAAAAGCATAAATTTGTTCTTTGGAAGTCTCCTTATGAAATCTACTTGATTTATTCCAAAACCATGTGAGTCTGAAATTAACCTCACACATCTGGCAGATTTTAAATTCCCTATGATTCGATTAAAAGTCAGATCGAATATTTGGGAAGCTAAATGAGATGGATATGATGTTGATAAAACTACCTTGAATCTACTATTTTCCAATTTCTTGACTATATGAGCCAGAATAGATTTATCTGTATTACGAGAGAAAAAAAGTTCTGCGTCATCAATGTAAATAATTATTTCTTCATCATCTTTAGATATTTGATCATAAGTTGATAGTTGTAATAGAAAAGAGTAGATGAACAAACGTTGAATTTTGTATCCTTGAGAGCTGAAATTTATCACTCTGTTACAAGTGAACAATTCTTGTAAACCTTTTTTGTTTTTTACAGATGTATCTGTTGAAATACTTGGATCTCTGATTTCGTTAATAAGTGACCTAATTATTGAAAGTTGATAATCTGTGATTACTAAACCTCCAGGTTCAACAGTTAGCATAGTATAAAGATCATTTAGAGAAACATTGGTTTCATTATGAGGAAACAAGATATCATCTTGCTCTTCATGATAATCATTTGCATAAAAGTCAATTAGATCTCGTAAAAGAACTGCTCCATCATTTCTTACATCACTTATCAACTTAACTAAATCAATGAAATTGCCTAAATACTGAGAAGAAAGTTTCTCTGGAACATACTCATTCAGTAAAGGAGTTAGAACATTTAGAAAGAAGTTTTCTCCAAGATTTAAGCTCTCAAATGGTACAGTTAGTCTATCCTCAAATTCTAGGTTCATTCTAGGATCAAGAATAATAAATCTCTTATTTTGTTCCAATAACTTACAGGTAATTATTTCTCTTGTTTTTTTGTCTCCTGCAATTAAAATGGGATATGATGCATTCTCAGGCAATCCAATCATAGAATCATTTTCTGTTGCTCCAAGTATTGCTAATTCATCTGATACAATTCCTGTAGGATATGAAAACATTACTTCTGGTCTTTTATCAACAGCTGGACCAGGTATGAAACTTTTATGAAACTGATCATCCCTTTCAATTACAGAATAATCTTTAGTTAACTCACTGAACAATTTTTTTCCAGAAGCTAGAAAATTTGCTTTATCTAGGGTTCCATAAAGGACCAATTCTTCTAGTGTGGTATCTAATAATCGTCCAACATTCCCAACACTTTCTAATTTCTGCTTCAATTCATTTCTTAAAAGATAGACAAAATCTTCGACTAAATCTTCTATTGTCTGAAACGATTCAGAAATATTATACTGCTTCCATGTCTTCAAAAGATAGAACGATAGTTTAACATTGATGTTTTTGTTTTTTTCTTCAAAGAGCTGATCAATAAGAGAAGAATCAGCTGTTTTCTTAACATCGTTTATTGATTGACTTTTGCGTTTGACATTCCCTGGAAGAAATAATCGGTGAAGGGATGTTTTTAATCTTTTAACTTGAGTTAATACAGAAAGAATAGAAGGAAGTTTTTCATTTAATTCTTGGTCTTTTCTCCAATAGTTTCTCTTATCTGGGGCTTCTTCAGTTGATTCTTTGTGTGGTTTAACAATGAATGCAGCGTAGAGAGTAATTTTTCCACCTTTTCTTATGGAATATATAGATTTGTTTGAGCCTAAGAATTTTTTATGCTTTTTCTTTGATATCAATGATGACATTTGATTTCATCTCCTTCTCAAATTTTTTCAGTAATCGTGATTTGACATAAGCTTCAACCGCTGGATTAATTTTTCTAGATTTAGGATTTAAGGAAAAAATCAATTCTCCATTTTTATTCTTCTCAATAATGCCTATACCTTGACTTTTACTCCAACCTACTTGTTCATCTCGGAAAGAAGAATGGTCTTCTGGACAGAGAATATAAAGAGAATGGCAAAAAGGAAGATAGATCTGAGGATGCTGTAAATACAAACCATTTTCAGCTTCAACAAAAATAACCTCTCCAGTCACTTGGTCAAAAGCTGCTAAATCTATTCTGATGTAATCTCTTCCCTCCAAATAATCATCATAGTAAATTTGATGAATAATGGGTATAGTTAGTTCAGTGACAACGAATTTTTTTTCTGATAACCACTTAGTAGCTAAGGAATCAACTAAATCTTGTTCAGTAGTTAAACCCATGTCTTTTCTGATAATATATTCTTTAATTCATTTAAAAGGACAAGAAAATTGATTGTTAGTAGTAAATATTCAGATGAAGATTTGAAATCCCAGAATTATCGATTGATAATTCTATTTCTTCATCTTGTAACAAAATTTTCGATTTAAAATCTTCTATTTTCATTTTAATCGTCATATCACAGAATGATTCAATTATATCCTCTGCAGGAGCTGAATCCTTGAAGGAAAAACCATTGATTAGCAATACTTTACATCCTTTCTCATCAGCTATAAGATAGAGTTTCTCTAAAATATTTCTTAATTGCATACGTCTTTCCTCTTGATATATTTGACCCCTGCAATAATCTGTTACATGATCAATAACTATCATCCCTAACTCTTTTGGATGAAATGTTGCAATTTTGTCTAGTTGGGTTTCCAACTCATCTAAATTTGTTATTTCAATTGGGAAAAAACTTCGTTTTACTCCCTTAAAATCTGACCATCTTTCATCAGATATCATCTGTTTTACTCGTTTAAGTACTGATGTTCCATGACTAGTAATAAAATAATAGGTTTTTCTCGGAACTATTTCAATAGATGCTTGAATTCCAATAGTTGTTTTACAGGAACCAGGGGGTCCATAGATGTGCACTAGTCTTATTTCTCTTTTTATATCAAGAAAATATACATCTTCTTCTGACATAAGTTCTGTTGTATCTGGTTTTTCCTCAGTTGCCAATGATTCAGAATATTGTATGATGCTCTGCTTAACAGAGCTTATCTTTTCTTTTGGAACAGCTGGTATGTCTTGAGCAACAGGAATTTTTTCATAATCCTTTGCATCGATCTCTTCATCAGTTTTGATGTTTTTCTCCTCTATCTTCTCAATTTCTGTCTTAGAGGTGTCAGCTATTGCCGTTGTTTTTCTAATAGTTGTTGAATGTTTGTTACTTCTAAAATTCTGATCTGAGGTTGGATATCTCACACTTGGATATGGAAACTTGTGTTTCTCTTCTATCTCTACTTGTTCTTGTGTGGGAACTTCATTTGTTTGATTTAGCTTAAAGTTTTTCTCTAATTTCCCTAATGTAGACTCAACATCTTTCAAAAGCTCGTCTACAATTTCATTGAGTTCAAGTTTATTCTCCAAAAGGGTCAGCCTCTAATACTTTTGCTTTTTTCGATTTAACCCATTTTTCTCCTACTTTTCTCCTACTATGGTGATATACTGGAATCAGTAGTATAATGAAGAATACTCCTTGAGCTAGAGCTTCAATCCCGACAAAGTAATGTAAAATGAAATACGTTGGAAGTGCGAGAAAGACTAGTTTTGCGAACCATTTGAAGATTGATTTTAGATTAGTTTTAAGTAATTCTTCAGCTTCACGAAAATCTGGTGCTGACATTAATATAATTGCGAAACCTAGAATAAACAGTATAATACTTATCCATGTGTATTTTGTGTCATATAATACATCTGCCCAGTACAGAATGAATGAACCAACATAGGTCAAAATGAGAAGTGGAGCAATTACATTTGAAGTAATTCTGCAATCAAAATCATCAACTTCTTCTGTTTTGAATAATGATTTCTCAAAATCTGTTTCAAGAATTTGTACACCGTAGATAAGGTACAATAGCCGTTTAACTGGATATCTAACTAAGTTGCCTATGAAACGAATTAAATCGAAAATTCTCCCTGGTAGAAAAGATAACATCCATCTCATTGCGAGAGAAATTAGCCAGAATTTCAAGTAAAACTCTATGATCTCAAGTAAGAATATATCTTCTAACATTTAATCTCCTCCATCTATTAGTAATTCTTTATTGGTATTTCGTGCTGCAGGTGGTTGTGGAATTGAAGAAATATCTGCAGCTTCATCTAAATTTTTGACCGATTCATTTGAATTAGCTTGTGAATCTTTGAATTTCGACTCTAGAAAAGTACCTAATTTCTGTTTGTTCTCATCATCTATTGAGATTGAAGTATATTCTTCTGATAATCTATCTACGAAATTCTCAATTTCTGTTGATGATGGCAGCTCTATATCTAGAAATTCAACAATTTTGAGAAGATAAGAATATGATGGATAATAGAAAGGAATATTTTCTCTTTCGCAATAGAGATGAACAGTTTTCAAGAAACGTTCGGTATTTGCCTTATATTTAGTTTCTAGAGCTGTTTCTATAGCCTTCTTGTAATAACCTCTAGCAGCTGAAAGAAAACTGTCGATGGAAAAATTTAGTTCACCCAAAAGAATATTTTTTATCATTTCTTTTTGATTTGAGTCTGATTCTTGATTCACCTGTTCTGAACCAATCGATTGTTTTTCATCAACTTTGTCTAGAAGGATGACATTACTTTGTTCTTTAACAGTTACAATTTCTTCAGCAGATTCTTTATTATTTTCTTTAACTAGAAATTCCACAAATCTTTCATCTCGATCATCTTGATCATCTGGTTCACTATCGATCATATCTGCTGATTCTGGAATGTTTTGTATTTCCTCTCTATTTTGTGAAATATAAAGCACGTTTTCATATAGAGGAAAAATCTCTTTCAATACACTCTCATCAAGTTTCTCGAATGAAATCTTTTTTTCTCTTGTAAACTCCGTTAAAGTATCAAAAACCTGTTGGAAAAAAGTCTCCTCGAGAATCTGAAGGGTAATGAACAATGAAGTGTGCTTAGAGCTTTTTGGTTGTCCTTTCAAGAGAAGAACTTCATATTTGGCAGTATCAATAATACTGCAATGATATTTTAGACTTAATTTTTGTAGAGTAATGCTGGATATTGAGCTGAAAATTGAAGATGTTGAGGAAGAAATGGAATCAATTTTGAGAGCAACAATAGGTGTGAGGTGATATCTTCCTCTAACTTTCTGAGATAATACTAATCCACCTTGTTGAAAATCATCTCCTATTAAAATTGAATTAGTAGTTAGATCAAGCGAATTAATTTCTGGAAATTCCTCTTCTCTGAATTCCTT
>JAAFKI010000146.1 GCA_021399345.1 Candidatus Heimdallarchaeota archaeon | reverse complement strand
GTAGTCGGGATTGGAACCCCGATTGAATTGTGTTCAATAGTTCCAGGAACTGGAATAATGGTTATTCCAATGGAAGTAAACGTGTATTCTTTTAGTAAGATGGAAGTTCTAAAAACCTACCTTCTAGCTAGATATACCTGATATAAAAAGGATTTAAAAAGAAGGCTATTTTTTGGTATCTATGTCCTCAACATCTATTTTAGAGATATATGGTTCATCCTCCCATTTTTCAAGTTGTTTTTTCTTTCTCTTCCTGATAAGATCTTCTTTTGTTATGACTGTTGGTTCAGTTGATTTTTCATCTATATGTCTTTCTTTAATTCTCTTTTTTGAAAAACCTCCATAATAAGTTCCTTCCAGGTGTTGAATCTTTTGTTCAACTTTTGCTCTCTGATCTCTCATTTGTTCCTCATCGAGTTCAATCATGTGATCAATGATTTCTTGATTTTCATCATACTTCAAAGAAGGATCTAATTCTCTAGTATCAATATTGTTATCTTTGCACATTTTGATTAGTCTTCTTTTCTGCATATCAGTCATAGTTTTGGTTAGAGCTAGATGGGTTTTCTTAGGTTCGTATTTTTCCTGATAAAGATTCTTTCCTGCAGTAATAGATTTAGATCTATCAACTGTTTTCTTCACTAATTCTTTTTTTTTAGTAGAAGTAAGTTTAGTTAGCTCTTTATCAATCATACGAACTTTTTGTCTTTGCCAGTCCTCTGCATTGGCATAAGCTTCATTATCAATAATAACTTCAGCTTTTGATCTTAGAGACTTGAGTTCTTTGATTTCTGAATCTATATCTCTTTCAACTTCTGTTCTGTTTTTTTGAATGTCATCTATTCGTTTTGTAACTTTGTCTAAGTTATCAGATAGAATCATTACGCCTTGTCCACCAATGCTAGGATCAAAACCTAGTTTTTTCAAGATAAAATATTCTTTAGGAGTTATTCCTTTATCTGTACTATCTCCTGAACCAAATGCAGTAACATTTCCGTAAGCTGTTCCTCCAGACATTTTAATGCTCATTTTACTTGGTTCACCAAAGTGATGCTTGTACTCATCTTTAATCGCTTGACGAATAAAAGCTACTTCATCTTTAGTAGAATATTTTGCAGGAAAACCTAGTTTGTTTGCTGTAATAGGAGAAACTGATAAATCCGTTTTTGTTGGTGTTTTCTTTATTTCTTGAAGATTAAGTTTAGAAATATCTTTAGGACCAATTTCTTCTAAAGTTGAAATATCCTTCATGTGAATTTCTTCATAATCTTTTTTAGGTTTAGGTTTTATCGGTGTTGGAAGTTTGTTCATCATCTGTTGAATCTTCCTACCATCGTTAGTAGTAGAATAAGTGTTGTCCTTGCTTCTTTTGACTAAACCTTTTTCTTCTAATTGTTTCAAGAATTTTTTAGTTTCAACTATATCACCTGTTAGATAATTATCTAGTTCTTTAGCTGAAGGAGTATATTCCCCTAAAGAATTGAGGAGAGCTTTTTCTTTTTTGTTTAAGATAACCTTCCTTTTCATTTCTTTTACAGGGATATCGCCAAAAGAAACGCCTCTAACTATCTCTCTTCTTAGTTGTTCTGATCTTGGAGCTCTCATTTCAATAGAACCGATTCTTGTTCCAGCATAAGAGACAGGATTTAAGCGAAACTGCTGATATTACAATACAAGCTGTTAATGAAGAAACTTTCGAAGTTTGGGAAAAACAACCTCTTCTCTTAGATATGAAGGGCTATGATGATGTCGAAGGTCAAGATCCACCGCCACGATTTACTATTAACAAAGCAAAGAAATATCTTAAAGAACTTGGAGCTGATCCAGATAAACTTGAGCTTTCTGAATATGGTACTGTTTCTTACAATGATAAAAGAATTGGTGCTATTGATATGAGATCTCCAAGGTCAGAACAACTAAGAAGAGAGATAGTCAGGGGTATTTCTTGGGGCGATATTCCAGTAAAAGAAATGAAAAGAAAGGTTAGTTTGAACAAAAGAGAAAAAGCTCTCCTTAATTCGTTAGGTGATCTTAAGCCTTCAGCTAAAGAGCTAGATAACTATTTAAT
>JAAFKI010000145.1 GCA_021399345.1 Candidatus Heimdallarchaeota archaeon | reverse complement strand
GTCTAGATCTATCTTGTGGTTTTTGATCTTGAAAACATTCTCGACAATAAACAGGCTTAGATCCTGTTGGTTTGAAAGGTACTTGAGTTTCTTTCTTACACTTAGCACAAATTGCAGTATGAAGTTCAACGTTTCCCCTCTCTGATGGTCTTCTACTTCCAGAATCATATCTATTAGATGACCTATTGGAAGACTGGTAATTTGATCTACTCCCAGAGCGACTAGGAGATCTTCTTTCTTGTCTAGATCTATCTTGTGGTTTTTGATCTTGAAAACATTCTCGACAATAAACAGGCTTAGATCCTGTTGGTTTGAAAGGTACCTGAGTTTCTTTCTTACACTTAGCACAAGTTGCTGTGTGAAGTTCAACGTTTCCCCTCTCGGATGATCTCCTGTCTGATGGTCTTCCACCTGATGATCTCCTGTCTGATGGTCTTCCACCTGATGATCTCCTGTTTCCAGAATCATATCTATTGGATGACCTACTAGGTGATCTGTTAGACGATCGATAACTTGGTCTACTCCCAGAGCGACTAATTCTTGTTTCTTCCTTCCCACTATCTCTAGAACGATTTTTTGGTTTAGTTCCAGATTTAAATTTGGAACCTTCTCTTGATTTAAAACTTACTTGTTTTTTAGATCTATTTGTTGGTTTGAATTTTTGAGAGCTTCTTACCGCTCTATCTTTTGACATGAATATTCACCTTTTTTAGCAGTATTTAGTAGAATAGTGAATTAGAAAGACCCATTCCGAACCTGAAAAAGAATTCCTATCAACCTTCACACTTAATTTTAGTATGTCTTCCTATACTGTGTTAAGCTCAACCCCTTTACTAACTATATAAAATAGTCGATTTAAGTTCTGAAAAAGAAGTTGAATGGAAATTAGATTTTTGAAAAACCATTATAAATGCCTGTTGTGATATTATTAGTGGTTTGTTTATGAGAAAGAAGAGAATATTAGTTTCATTAATTGTAATTTTAATGATTTCTAGTAGCTCAAAATTCTTAGTAAACTCATTTGTTTATCATGAACCAATTGCAAAAATATCAATTAAAACTAATGGAGGAGGTATTAGACCAGATTATGCTTTATATATAGCTGATTATTTGAAGGATATTGGAATAGAAGTTTCTTTGAAAATAGAAGAATGGACAGTTTTTTGGGGTGTTTTGTTAGAAACTCATAATTATGATTTAGGCTTGATAAAGGCTGTAAAATCCTTTGGACCATGGCCTACTCCTCCTTCACCAGATGATTTGTTTACTCTTTCTGGTTCACTAAATATTTTTGGGATAGACACGGATATACCTTATGTAAATCAAAGTAATCAACTACTTGAAGAAATTCACAATACTGTAGATTTTGAACTAAAAAAAACTCTCTACTACGAATATCAGCAGCTTGTAATGGATAAAATTATACCTTATCTCCCATTGTTTTCACCCAAGTATTATCAAGCAGTTTGGTCAAATACTAAAGGGTATAATGCTGAATGGGGAATAGTAGATTCCCTTCCATATATGAGATATGACGGTCTACACACAGGACAAGAAGATATAAAAGAGTTCAATATTGCAGATGCAAACTGGAAAGATCTAAACCCCTTATTCTCAGATGATGGATCAAGTTCATTTGTTACAAGTCTTTTATTGGAACCTATTATCCAAATAAGTCCTGGTTTTGCTCCTTTAAAAACTGGTCTTGTCTATGAATGGGAACAAATAGATGAAACCCATTATCAGTTCTGGATGATGGATGATGTCTATTGGAACCCATCTTATGATACCACTGACAGAGATGCTAACTCAGGTCCATTAACAAGTGAAGACTTACTAGTCGGATTGAAAGATGGTTTACCAAGTACTGGTTCCAGTCATCAAGTTACTGCACACGATGCTGTATTTACTTATCTCGCTTGGGCTAGTAACATTACTAGCGAAAGTACCAGTTATCATGAATGGATGTCAGATTGTTATGTTGATCCTGGAGATGATTTATCATTCCACATTCATATTGACGGTGACCCAGATACTCCTGAAGCTGAACCATATGCAGACATGTGGGCAAGTATAAGTAGACCATGGTTTGTTCTACCAGAGTTCTTCTTGAATTCCACCAATCCTTATGTATGGGGAACAATGGGTGGTATCCAGACTACTGGATTATATCCTGGAATTGAACTCACTCCACAATGGGTAGCTTACAGTACTTCCGCATTTGGTTGTGGTAAATATAGTTTGGATTATTCTATCAAAAATTCAATAACTGTTCTGAAGAGATGGGATGGCTGGTACGGTAAAGGTGCAATTGATGGAAAATTAGGATTGAAGCCATTTATTGACACTTTTAATATCAAAGTAATACCTGATCTTTCAGCTGAATTAGAGGAATTTAAGAAAGGTAGAATTGATCTTACTAATGCTTTAAATCTATTGCCATTTGAACGGAAACAGATTCAATCAGATTGCAGATTTGAAGTCCAGGGTCTACTGCAACAAGAACAAGAAATCTTATTCTTCAATTTTAGAAGACCATTTATTGGAGCAGAAAATAATCGTATCTATTATGATGTTCCAGGAAAAGAAGAATACAATTTAGGAGTTGGTGTAAGAAAGGCAATCTGTTATGGTATAGATAGAGAGGAGATGAATACAAAACTACACGATGGAGAATATTCTATCTCTCATAGTGTTGTTTATCCAAAAACCAGTTACTACTATTATGATAATATTATAAAATATGATTATGATTTGGATAAATCACTTGAATGGTTTGAAGCTTCTGGATATCATATACCTGAGTGTCCTAGAGATTTCTTACCTGAAATCTTTTATCCTGTTTTGTTTGGAAGTATTGGATTCTTAATCTTATTACCGGTTATTATAATTCTCATTCGAAAAATAATAGTAAAACTATAGATTATAGTTTCCAATAGAAATACAGGTAGGACCTTTTTGTATACTCGTAGTTCTTGTATGATAACCTTGTGGCAAAGAAAAGGAACCTTGTGGTAAGGTGCCTATATTTTCTCCAAAATAGTTAGCCAACAAAGATATAAACATGGAATACTTAGTTCCTGCTATGAGCATAAATGAGTATTATCTAGAATATCATGCAATTGAGTCCAGAATAAATAGTGGGCATTATCAGAGAGGAGATAAACCTTATCAAGAGTTTGCTTTGAAAATCTTTGATCAAACAGATTGTAAATCACTTTCGATAGATGATGCCATCCAAGCTGTAGAACTAATGAATGATTTAGATGTTAAACTTCATCAGGAGTTTTCAGAGTTAGGGGAAAGGGGATGGTTGTCAACAACTTCAAGATATAAAACCATTGCAGGGATTGAACTTGTCATCTTTGTTCTTTATCCGCTAGGTGTGGATGATCCAACCGCTGAACCAAAAGTTTGTGTTGTAGAAATTCCTTGATAATCTGATTTAGGAAATATTTAAATTCTAAATTTCAATAATCTCTAGTTGGAGTTAGAAATTCTTTGAGTGAAACAGAAGACATTTTTTTTCAAGAGAAAAACAAAATTAAGGAATTGGAAAAAAAACTGGCATCAATTAAAAACAGGATTTATATCTACCTAGGTTTTATGGTTCTATTACTTTGCATGTGGTCTATTTTTCTAGGATATGCTGGATCACGGGCTTATATTCAATTAATACATTGGGGTAGTATATTGGGACTTACTTTTGGTTCTCTAGTATGTATAGGTCTATTGTTGATGTTTGTTAGATTTATCAAATTTTTAGTTATTCCTGAACCAGGTGCTCCTATGGTTTCTAAGGAGGAACGTGAAGAAGATGATTATGCCGCTAGAAAGCTTACTGCATGCTCAGACTGTATGGTTGTGTATGATGCAAGACGCTTGAATTGTCCTGAATGTGGAAAAGAAACAATGAGAAAGGAAAAGAAATCAGAAGAAACACTACTGGAAGATTAAGAATAGATCTTCTTCTTTTTTATTTCAAAGTTGCTGAATTTTTTTTTAAAAATCTCGCATATATTTTTAATTGATAACTGTAATACTTGTTACAAGTTAATTGTGGTAATAATATGGCAATAGAATCAGATATTTTCAAGGTAATACATCAGAGAAGATCTATCAGAAAATTTTCCGATAAAGAAATTCAGAAAGAGGAACTGGAGAAAATTCTAAAAGCAGGTTTTAGAGCTCCATTTGCTTCTCAAGTTTGTAGTATTGTTTATACAGCTGATAAAACTAAGATGAAGGAAATCAAGGGAGTTGGAATTTATCCTACAACTAAAATTCTAATGATATTCTTAATTGACTTGAAGAGGATGGAAAAAATAATGAATCTACGAGGTCATGAATATGGATTTGATGATTCAATGGCTTTATGGTTAGGAGTGCAAGATGTAACATTGGTTATTGAAAATGTTATCCTAGCAGCTGATTCACTCGGTATGGGTTCAGTGCTACTAGGTGTAATTCCTCAAAGAGCAGATTCAGTTGCAGAAGTTTTTGATTTACCTCAAAGAGTCTTTCCTGTTGTTGGTTTATGCTTAGGATATCCAGAACCATCAGAGGAGACAGAAATACGCCCAAGATTTCCGCTGAAGTACAGCGCTTTTGAGGATTCCTACAAAGACCTTAATGAAGTTGAATTAAGAGAATGCATGAAGGAGATGGATGAGGGATATATTACTCAAGGATACTACATCAAAAACAAGGCAAAGATTCCTCTTCCTGAAGGACATAAAGACGAAATTGACTATGATAAATACTCCTGGTCAGAACATATTTCTAGAAAGATGATTAGAAGAGGATTTGGAAGAGAACCTTTGATTGACGTGATAAGAAGGCATGGATTCAAAATAGATTGAAAACAAGAGATATTCTAAGTTAATTTGTTCTTCCTTAAGATATATTCTAAATCATAAGTTTTAATTAACAACTACTGTTTTCTTCTATCAAGTGAAGAATATGACCTCTATCCAAATTTACATTGGAGAAAACAAAGATATTCCTGAAAAATTCCATGAGCAGTTTTTCGCTTTAAGACAACTGTGTGACGAGGAATGGAATGGTTTTCTTCCCCCTTCATTGGACTATTACAGAAATTTCTGGAACATTCCTCGTGAGAAAGGTTCTGCTAAAATGAAAGCAATAGCTGTGGATGAAAATAACTTAGTAATTGGTTTTGGGGTTATTTTTTGGAATACCATGTATGATAATTTAGATAGGTCATGGTTCAGACTATATGTTTCTCCTAAAGAAAGAAGGAAAGGAGTAGGTTCAAGAATTCTCAAGGAAATGGTAAAATCCTTACCCAAAGAAATCAAGAAGGTTGGAGCTGATGCACCTAAGCATTCTCCAGGGGAACATTTCCTACAGAAATTTAATGAAAAACACAGTTATGAAGAAGTTATCATAATGGTTGATTTGGAAGAAGTTGATCTCAATGGTGTTGAAAGAGAAGCGAAGAAGCAAAGAGAACAGGCATTAAGTAAAGGATATCGAATTGTTCGAGTTGATGATGGAAATTATAAATCCCATTTTGACGAAGGGGAGTTTGTGAAAATTGTTGAACAAGTTTGGAATGACATGCCTAAAGAAGACTTGACAGAAGAGGATATGAATGTCACTGTAGACCGTCATCAAGCGATTGTTGAGAGAAATAGAAAAGCTGGACAAGAGTTTATTTCATTTGTAGCGGTACATGAAGAGACAAAAAAACCTGTAGGTTACACAACAGTTGCAATAAACAAATATCAACCTGCTATTGCATGGCAAGATGATACAGGAATAATTTCTGAGCACAGAGGAAATGGTTTAGGGTTAGCTGTAAAATATCAATCACTATTAACTCTACTGAAAGAAACTAAAGTAAAGTATTGGAGAACAAGTAGTGCTCAAAGTAACAAATACATGCATAGAATTAATGAAATTCTGGGACATAAGGTTTGGCAGAGTGAACCAGTTTATGAATTCGAGAGAAAGATTGTCGAAGAACTTCTTTCTGGTTAGTTAAAAAAATGTGAATAGTATTTATTAATTGAACAATCATATTATTAATGAGAGAATGAACAGAGCAAGACGTTTTAAGAAAAAAGAACTTATGGTTCTGGTTTTGATTCTTTCACTTTTATTACTTAGTTCTAATAATTTCCTCAATTCTACAAATAATATACAAGCTTCTAATCAGGAAATGAATCTCTTATCTTTTCCATACATAAATATCAATGAGGATTCAGATTTTGTTGATTATGGATTCCAAGGAAATGGAACAATTAATGATCCCTATCTCATTCAAGATTTGATTTTAATTGATGAATCACCAGCTGGGTCGTCAATTCACATTCAAGATACAACCAAATGTTTCATTATCTCAAACAATACAATAACAGCTAATAATAGTAATGCAATTCAATTAAGAAATGTTGTTAGTGGAACAGTAATTATTTCTAATAATACAATTGATTTCTCACATGGATTTAACACAGGAATTAGGATCTTAGGGAGTAAGAACATACGAATCGAAAATAACTTTTTCTATGACTGTGGTTATGCTTTTAGTCTTTCGTATTGTGAAGATATTGAAATTAATAATAATAAAATTGAGCTTTGTTTTACTGGATTAGCGTGCGTTAGGGCCAATTTTATTGTTTTTAAAAATAATTTGATATTAAGCTCAACTCGGGGGGTTTTTACTACTTATTTATGCTCATATATTTCAATTTGTAACAATTTTATGGATGCTCACAACGGTGTTACTTTCTTAGAAACAACATATTCCGAGATATCCTCGAACTACATAAAAGCAGTCCAAACTGAAACTGGTATATATTTCTCAGAGAGTTCTAATAATTTCATATACAATAACACTATTGAAAGCGCATTTATTGGAATTGAACTTAAAGCAAATTCTGATAACAATGTTTTTAACGAAAATACCTGTTCATCAAGTTCTCAATATAACTTATTAGTAGAGTCGTGTGATCATATAACTTTTACTTACAATAACTTTTCACAGGGAGGATATCAGAGTGTACTTTTTCATTTTGTATCCAAAATTGTTTTCCTCAATAATGATGTAATAGGTGCTGGATATTATGGGATATACTTTGCTACATGTTCTGAAGTTTTTATGAGCCAAAATTATATTGCAAGGAATGAAGGTGCTGGGATATTCTGTGATAATGTAGATGAATCAGCTATTATCTATAATTATATTCATGAAAATACTGGGTACGGTATTCTATTTGATTTACGGTCAGAGAACAATGTTGTTCATCATAATGAATTCTATAATAATAACATTGGTGGAACTAGCCAAGCTTGTGATCACGGAAAAAATAATTCTTGGTACGATCCTGTGCTACAGGAAGGTAACCTGTGGATGGATTATTCAGGAAAAGGAGATTATTATATTGACGGTGATGCTCGTTCTGTTGATATGTACCCCTTAGGGTCTGATCCTACAAAGACTAACAATCTATCAGTTTCAATGGAAATCATCTGGTTCTCAATATCTATCTTAACTTTATATTCTGCGATTTCTAGAAGAAAAAAATATCATAAACGAATGCTATAAAATGTGAATAGAATTTATTAGCAGAGCTGTATATTAATTATATGAAAATGATCAATGTAAAGACCTTTAAGAAAAGAGAGCTTATAGTTCTATTCTTTATTGTGTCATTTTTTATTTTAAATTCTAAATTTATCTTTAATTCAACAAACAATATTCAGATATTAAAGCAAGATTTGAATCTTTCGTCTATAAGTTATATATATATTAATGAAGATTCAGATTTCATTGATTATGGTTTTCCAGGGAATGGAACACATTCTGACCCATATCTTCTACAAGATATGACTTTAAGTGAGAATTCTACTACACTGTCTTCAATTCACATAGAAAATACAACTAGATTTTTTGTAATCTCAAACAATATAATAACAGCAAATAACAACTATTCAATATATATAAATAATATTGCAAGTGGAACTGGTGTTATTTTAGACAATACTTTCGACTTTTCAGATATTTCATGGCCTCATTCCAATATTGGAATAAGTATTGTGTCTTCAAATGGAATAAGAATAGAGAAAAACGATTTCATATATTGCTATAGACCTATTGAGCTTTGGTGGAGTGAAGATATAGATATTTATAACAATGATATTCACAGTGGTCTATTTGGTGTTGGATCTCATAATATCAATATCGAACACAATTTACTAGGAAGTGTTAGATTTACTTCTGGTAGTTCATATATCTCAATTAAAAACAATTATATTGATGATCATACGGGTGTTTATTTCTCTGAAACTACATATTCAGAAATTTCTTCAAACTATTTCGAATTTCCTTATGATGTAGGAATTTTTCTTTCAGAGAGTTCTAACAATATAATTCACAATAACATCATTGAAGATGCAGGTGTAGGAATAGAAATTAAATCAAATTCCAATCAGATTACTCTCACAGAAAATACATGTGCGAAAAGTCGATATTATAGTTTATTTGTAGAGTCTTGTGAAAATATTATATGTTCTAGGAACAATTTCTCACTAAGTACCTATCATAATGTCATTTTTCATGATGTCTCCAAAATTGTTTTTCTAAATAATGATGTAGTAAGTGCAGAATATCATGGATTATATTTCTCTACATGTCCTGATGTTTTTATAGGTCAGAACTATATAGCTAGAAATGAACTTACTGGAATTTATTGTGATAATGTAGATGATTCTACTATTATTAATAATTATATTCATCTAAATTCAGAGTTTGGTCTTTTTTTTGATATACAATCATCTAACAATGTTATTCACCATAATGAATTCTATAACAATAACCTAGATGGTTATAGTCAAGCATGTGACAATGGAGAAAATAATACATGGTTCGATCTTACTCAAAAAGAAGGAAATATTTGGATGGATTATGAAGGTGAAGGAGATTACTATATTGACGGTACTGCTGGATCTGTAGATATTTACCCTTTATTTTCTAAACCAACAAATACAAACAATGTATCAACTTCAACAGAAATTATCTTTTCCGCAATTACTATTATAGCAATTTACTTTCTAGGTTCTAAAAGAAAAATGAGATACTCTAAGAGTTCAAAGAGAAGGTTGAAGAGAGTTTTGTAAGAGTAAAAGATTATAAGTAAAAAAGTAAATTAAATACTAATGAGAACGAGTAGATTGACAAAATTCAAACTGAGTCGATTATTCGTTCTGATGATTCTTATATTTTCATTATCATATACAATGATTCTTTCTAGTACAGGTTCGAGTTCTGTTCAAATAGATTCTGGAAAAAAACTCTCATTTTTGATAAATATATATATAACTTCAGATTCTGGATTTATCGACTATGGGTTTCCAGGGAACGGTACTTCAGAGAATCCTTACTTAATACAAAATATGGCTTTTAGCAATGTATCACCTAATGGATATTCGATATTCATTAAGAATACAGCTAAATATTTTGTTGTTACAAATAATACACTTGTTGCAAATAATGATGGAATATATCTAGAAAATATTACTTTAGGAACAGCAGTTGTTGAATCTAATACATTCAAGAATATGGTGTATTATGAAAATACAGGTTTACAAATTAAATACTCTGAAGAAGTAATAATCGAAAATAACACTTTTGAGAAGTTTAGCATTGCTATGTTTTTACGCAATTCAGATGGGTGTTTAATTCAAAATAACAATTTTACTTCATGTATTTACTGTGTAGGAGGATATGATTTAGCTAGAACAATATTGAAATCAAACATTTTATACGCATGTGATCAAGGTATAAGTATCAGTAGTTGTCCAAATAGTATTATAAGTAACAATAGAATAACAATGCAAGGATATCTGGGACCATCACCTAATGAGATTGCGATTTCAATAAGTAGAGGTGATTATTCTGAGATTTCTACAAATTATATTTATGATAGAGTTGAAGGGGGAATACTTTGCTCAGAAAGTCAATACTGTTTTATTTATAACAACACTATTGATAGAACAGAAGTTGGAATCAAAATTGAGAACTATTCTCATTACGCTACTGTTTTGGAGAATTTTTGCTCTAGAAGTATCGTTTACAACTTACATATAGAAAATAGTGATTATGTTACGGCTTCGAAGAATAATTTTTCTGAAAGTTCTTGTGATGGCATATTTTTTAATTATGTTTCAAAGGCTTTAATCTCGGGTAATGATATAATTTCAAGTGGCATTCATGGGATATATCTTAGAAAATCGGATGAGATTTATATCGGACAAAATTATATTTCAAAGAGTAAGTTTAACGGCATCTATTCTACAAATTCATCTGATTCAGTTATAGCTTATAACTACTTCTTTGAAAACACTGAATATGGAGTCTATCTAGATCAATATTCATATTTCAATAGAATACACCACAATGAGTTTGTATATAATAATCTAGATGGGTTTAGCCAAGCTTTTGACGACGGAGAACAGAATATATGGTTTGATTCAAATCTTGAGGAAGGAAACTTTTGGACAGATTTTTCTGGTAAAAATGGATATGAAATTGATGGATCTGCACATTCCATTGATATTTATGCGTTTAAATCAGAAAACACTACCACAAATGACGTTACTTTTCTAAATACTCTCTGGATTTCTATTCTTATTTTAGCATTTCTTAAAAGAAGAAAAAACCGTACAAACGATTGAGTTTTAAATAAAATTTACTTCACGATTTTGTTTATTATCTATGAACATAGTGAATTACCATGTCAAAGAAAGTTATTATTGTAGGTGGTGTTGCAGGTGGAGCTTCGACTGCAGCAAGACTTAGAAGATTAGATGAATTGCCAGACGATAAACCAATTTATGCTTTCTGTCAAGAAGGTTTTAGAGCTTATATATCTCAAATGAATCTTCTGCAAAGGGACTATGATGTTCGAAACTTAATTGGGGGAATCAAAACATATATCATGGCAACAGCTACCCAAGAAGAATTGAAAGAAATGGCAAAGAATCCCCCATATAGGACTATCTTCTAATTTCTTTCTAATTAGTATATTTTCGGTATCATCTTATATTTTGCAATTAAGCAATATTCTTCCCAAAGTTTTCCATATTTTTTCCTACATCGCTTATCATCACGCCATGCTCTATGAGTAAGAAGAATTAATAATGAAAGTGGGAGAATAAAGGGGATTGGGGAGTAAATTCCTGTTGTTAAAGTTATAACAAGATAAGTAAGTATTTCTCCTGAATAGTTTAGTTTTCTACCTATCCCCCAAAATCCAGAGATAAGTATTTTTCCCTCTAAAGATTTAGCTGGCTTAAACCAAATTCTGATATTAGGATTTCTTTTGAATCTAAATTTCTGTATATTGGATCCCCTAAAAATCCAGATTGAGACAAAATAAGCTAGACATAAGATAATAATTGGATAAATAGTGAAAGCTTCAGTTTGAATTATAATAAACCATCCTGCAATAGAATAGAAGAATGGGACATAAACTAAATCTCCCCACACTAGCATAAATCCAAAATTCTCTGCCATAATATCCCATGTTGTAAGCATGAACTCTTCGAGAATATAATGGGTAAACAGATAGAACCACCAAAATCCCTGATACATCCACATTTGTGGTAAAATATATCCCGATTCTTGTAGTTGTAGAAAGAGAAAACTCCAGTTAATAAATGAAAGACCAATTAGAGATGGTTGATAAGTAAACATCTTGAGGTCTACTCCCCACCATGTTGGATTCAATTCTGGTCCAAACCAAAAATCATGCAAAACCCCTTTTACTCCTTTACTTTTGCTCTCTCCTTGCTTTCGTCTTCCCAAGAAGAAGAGTAGAAGACTCCATATAAATGAAAAAATAGTTGCAATGATTAGTAGTGGAAAAAATGCTCGAGCTATATATGTTAAATTCCATCTTGCAGAAACAGTTTCATTTAAGACAAAAACTAAAACAGCAGTTAAAGTTGAGATCATGAATAACATTAAGCCTGTCAATTTGTAGTCTTTCCTTGAACCATCCTTTAGCTGTTCGCCTTGTGTTTTGATTCCAGGAAGAAATTTTGTTCCTAGAAACATTATTACTAAAAAACCGCTGTAAATTCCAAGGGCTATAAAGAATATAGTGGCATCAAAAGAAAGCAGATAATCTATAATATCAACCATTTTAATCTCTCTTTTCTTGGTTTATTTTGATTACTCATTTAAAATACTTCTTGTGTCATTTCCAACATTTCCAAAAAAGAATTGTAGCTAAATGGAAAAAGGATCTACTACTTCCTTTGAGATAATTGTATCCAATTACCTTCAATATCTTGGATGGTCGCAAATAGTGTTGGTCCTGCATCAATTATTTTTTGAGAACCATAGAAGTTTACTCCTTTAGATTCTAATTTCTCAACGAATTCTTTCAAATCTTTTACTTTAAAAGAAATCATTATCTTTTGTTGTTCTACATCTGAAGGTTTCTCACTCACGCAGTCTAAAGCAAATCTAGAAGGTGCTTTCTTAAGAAATGTAAATTCTTGCCAATGTAAGTCAGGAGTTGAAAAACCCGATTCTAACTCAAGTACTTCACTATACCATTTCATCATTTTTACTGGATCTTTAACATGAATAAAGACAACATCCACACCAGTTATCATTCATACCAATATTATCAAGGATAATTAAATAATTTTACTTTTCTTCAAATCGTCTTCAAATTCTGGATAATTCTTCATCAAAAGTATAAGATTTAAACCGAATATGAGGAATTTAAAATTTTCATAAGTAATATCCTCTGATATATCAGCAATTTCTTTAGAGAAAGTAGTGAAGAGATTCTCTAGATCTTGATTTACTTTGGTTTCCACTGAAATTAGAATCTCTCTAAGCTTCTTTACTGATGGTTTCTTAGTTTGATTCATAATACCTAACAGTTTAGACATAAATTCTAGAGAAGGTTTGATTGTTTCAGAATCCAGCCAAGATTGCTTTCCTCCTATGTGAAAGAAAAGTTTAGCTGTTCTCCCATACAGAGTTTCTGCAGCTCTTTGATTCTTGGTATAACGTTTTCCTGCTTTAACAACAAAACCGTTTTCCTTAAGCACTTTGATGTATTTATAAAGCGTTTTAGCTTGTCTAAACATCTTCTTCTCTAAAACTTCTTCCTCCTTACGTGTTAGATTCATTTTTTGTATCTTTTCTTTTACAATAGCATTATATTCTATTTCCAATTCATTGACAGTTTTAGGACCTTTACGTAATGCCACAATAATTGGCTCTAAATTCGGCTCTTCTAACATTTGATACTTTCTAGGATCTTTAATTATTTCTACAGTTTCACAAACATAATCTGGATCAAGCTTATCTTCAAAACTCATAAAACCAACTATTTTTTATTGCAAGTTATTAATCTCATTCAGGTTTATTAAAGTTTCTCCCAACACAGAGAAACTTTAAATATACAAACTATAAATGTTTCTCCAACAAGAGAGAAACTTAGGTTAGAGTTTAAATGACTAGTTTAGCTGAAAATGGAAATAATAGCGAATATAATCTCAAAGGCTATCTAACCTTCTGGTCAGGACAACTTGTATCGCTATTAGGCTCATCTATCATTCAGTTTGTAATGATTTGGTGGATAACCGTTAGAACACAGAGTGCATTATATTTAGCATATGCTAATCTTGCTGGATTTCTCCCCATGATCATTGTTACTCCAATTGCAGGGGTTTTTGTTGATAGGTGGAAACGGAAGAAATTAATTGGTTCAGTAGACTTTCTTCAAGCTTTAGTAACAGTTGGTATGATTTTCTTCTTTATGTTTGAGTTTGAGATTTTTCAATTTTCAAATCATGCACTAAATCTTAGTGGAATTAATCGATTGTTTGGATATACTGATCCAGGAGATATGCTAATTAGTAAAGGTCCCTTCGAGTTAGTCTGGGTATTATTAGCCGTTTTGGCAGTAAGAGGTGTGTTTCAAGCTTTTCAAGGACCAGCCATTCAAGCAATAACACCTTTAATGGTTCCAAGAAAACTTCTTAATCGGTTCAATAGCGTTAATTTTCTTACTAATAGCGTAATTTTCCTTATAGGTCCAGTTGTTGCAGCTTTGTTGTACGCTATACCAAATGTTGAAATATCTGATTTACTATGGATTGATGCGGGTACATTTCTTTTTGCAGTAATCCCTCTTTTGATAGTTAAAATTCCAGAAATTGCAAAAATAGTTGAGAAAAAAGTAAAAGAAACGAAGTTTTGGTATGATTTCAAAGAAGGAATTAATTTTATCAGAAACAAAAAAGGATTATTAGCTTTACTTGGGGTTTTCACTGGTGCTAACTTGTTTATAACACCTTTATTTACTCTAATGAACTTATATGTTGATGTTACATTACAAGGTGATGTAACCCATCTAGCTTACACAATGGCTTTCTTTCAAGCAGGTATGATTATATCATCATTGATACTTGTTTTCTGGAAAGGATTTGAGAAGAAAGTAGTAGGGGTAGCAGGAGGGATATTCGTTAGTTATTTGGGATTTCTAATGATTTCTTTAACGCCTGTTAATTGGTTCTGGTTTATGGGAATTGGAATGTTTATAATGGGATTAACTTTACCGCTGATGAATCTGTCAAGTCAATTTATTTGGCAAACTGTTGTTCCTAGTGATAAAATGGGTAGAGTTATGTCAGTAAGACAGACTCTTGCTCAAATTTCAGCACCTTTAGGAATGATTCTAGCAGGTGTAATAGCTGAAACTGCTAATGCAATAAGACCAGTCTTTTGGGGGTCGATTGTTGGAGGATTTGCTGTTTTAGCAATTTCATGGTTCTTCACAAATATGAAACAGGTTCAAGATACTGAAGATTTTCAAACGCCTGAACTTAAGGAAATTATATTACCTGATGCTGAGCAAATTCAACCATCTCCAGCTGTCAGATCTACTGAAGAGTAAGTTCTCATTTTCTTCTTCTCTTCATCCGATTTGAGAAAACTGGGATTAAGCAAAGTACAGTTACTGCAATAAGCTCAAAATCTAAATCTAAGGTAGTGTGTGTTTCCCATGTGTAACCAGCTTTATTCATCCATTCCCATGCTTTTTCTAAATTATAATCATATCTTGTTATATTCTCATACTGCATTGAGTAATATGTATCTGGGAATGGGTGATGAAGAGGTATATGTTCCAATATATTCATTGCATTTCTATCTATTGCATAGCTAATTGCCTTCCTAACAGCTAAAGCTTTAGTATAACTTTCATCAGATGTTTGATTAGCCCAAATAAAATTATCTTCACCTCCCAAATAAGGTCTACGCAAATTGATAGAGCAGAGTTCAATGATATTTGATATTTTTGTATTTACAATAAAACGTGGATCGGATTGCATTTCTTTTCTTGTTGAGGGGAACATTGATAACCCTGTAAAATCCAGTTCACCAGCTAGAAATTCAGCTAGTTCAGCAGAAATATCAGGGATTACTCTTATATTAACAGTATCCACAAAAGGAACCAGTCCTGTTTGGCCATCTTTCGCACCTACACCAAACCAATGAGGATTTCTTTGCAAGACAGTTACTAAATTTTTTACAAAATAATCTAACATGAATTTACCAGTACCAAATGCTGAGTAACTAAATGTTTGCCATTGGGGTGATTCAACTATTTCCGGAAAAAGACCAGAATAAGGTATTCCACTTTCTGTAAAATATGTTGATGGATCTGTTGAATTCAAAAAGAACTCAGGCAAACAACTAATTGCTAGCTCAGAGAGCACATGAGCGTATGGTTCAATTGCTTCAGTAGTAGAGTTCGCATCAACCTCAATATGAAAAACAAGTTCATTTGAAGAATCAACATAGATATTTTTTACCCAATCATAATTCATCTTTCCCTCTGAAATCATACTACTATGAGCTAAAATGGTAAAAACAAAATCTTTAGCACTTAATTGCTGGTTAACACCATTGCTTAAATCGCCATTAAGTCCAACCATGAGAGGAGTTGAAGCTACATCAAGTTCTGGAGATGATGCTGTTCTTCCAGTTATATTGAATGAAGGGGTCCAGAAAATATTATCTCTTACATAGAATTTGTAATGAGTGTTATTTATAATATCCCAATCTTCCACTAAACCTGTCTTCATCGGATAATAATCAGGAGAAAACTGGATAATTGGTTCGGTTAATAATTCACAGATATAGGAGCTTGAAAAATCATCTGAAAAAATCGGGTTTAAATCTTTCCAATTCGCATCAGCTACATTAAGTTCATCCAGGTTAGTTTGACCTTCATGATAGCCTTCATAATTCATATAAGGGAGCGAGTTTATCATCCCCCATTCTTCATCATAACCTAAAGTATTAGCCCATACTCCAGTATAAATTCTTTGAGAAAAAAGTGGTATTACAGGGTAAATTTTTTCCATAAGTAATTGCTGCCATTCATAGGTAATATTTCGTCTTGCTTCAAAATCAGCTTCTTCATTTATACGAACTAGTAAGTCTTCGCTTTCCATACCATAAGGTAAATCATTTCCTAGGCCAGAGAAATTAACGAGACCTTCTTCGCTATAAAGAGCCATTAAAGCACGTTCAAACGGACTGAAGTAATAATTGAAAATGAACAAATCCCAATCACCGATATAAGGTGGATAGATTGGATAGATGTACCACCATTCCTGAACTTTCACTTCAACATTAATTCCTATTTCTCGCAAATCATTTGCAATGAACAAACCATAATCAGGTTTTACTCCCCAACCACTTGTTTTCAAAATGAGTGTGAAGAAGGGTTCATTTTCTACATCAGCTTTTCCTGAAACTAAACTAGTATTAACAACAAATACTAAAATTAGAAAGTAAATAATAGTTCTTTTTTTCACATTTTCAGCTCATCAAGTGTTTCAATACTATATGTTTGAACACTTATAATATTTCTGTCAGCCGAAGTTACGGGGGAATCCAAGTTATACTAATACATCTTTTGAAGCACTTGATGACAGCACTTGTTTACTTGTTTTTGAAAAGTTTTAATTATAAGGTAGTTCTTATGCTCTTGTGATTAAAAGTTGAAAGTCATAGTTTTAGGTGCAGGATTTGTAGGAAATGTTATTGCCAGAGATCTAGCAGAAGATCCCTCTATTGAGGTTTCAATAGTTGATATTAACCAAGAAGTTTTAGATAAACTGACACATGATTATGATCTTCATGGAATATGTGCAGATTTATCCAATCCCAATATCATCAAAGATATTGTGAAGGATTTTGATTTAGTAATTGGAGCTCTTCCTGGTTTCATAGGTTATGGGTCCCTCAAAGCAGTGATAGAAGCAGGAAAGAATATAGTAGATATCTCATTTTTCGAGGAAGATGCGTTAAGCTTAGATGAATTAGCAAAGGAGAAAGGAGTTACAGCTGTTGTTGACTGTGGAGTAGCTCCTGGTTCAAGTAACATCATACTTGGTTATATTGATTCAATCCTAGATAAAACAGAAATTTTCCTATGTTATGTTGGGGGATTACCTGTAGAAAGGAACTGGCCTTTTGAATATAAAGCACCTTTTTCACCCACTGATGTAATCGAGGAATACCTCAGATTAGCCAGATATATTGAGAATAGTGAGATAGTTGTTAAACCAGCATTATCTGAACCTGAATTATTATATTTTCCAGAAATAGGAACTCTAGAAGCTTTCAATACCGATGGTCTTAGATCTCTCATCAAGACAATGGATATTCCTTTCATGAAAGAAAAAACACTAAGATATCCTGGTCATATAGAAAAGGTGAGAATGCTAAGAGAAACAGGATTCTTCAATACAGAGGAAATTGATGTAAAAGGAAAAAAAATCAAACCAATTGAGTTAACATCTAAACTTCTATTTGATCAATGGGTGTTAGAAGAAGGAGATGAAGATTTTACTGTTATGAAGATAGTTATTGAAGGAATGAAAGATGACAAGAAACTACGTTATACCTATGATATGCTTGATAGGTACGATAGAGAGAAGAGAATCATATCAATGGCGCGAACAACAGGATATACTTGCACAGCTGTAGCTAAAGTCTTGTTAGAAGGAAAATTCAACCAAAAAGGAATCATTCCTCCAGAATATTTAGGAAAAAATACTGAAGTTTATCGCAGTGTTATAGATTATCTTGCGAAAAGAAATGTTGTGTTCTCTGAAGAAATAGTAAATATTTAGAATCCAAAAAGAATAATAATCTATTCTTCTATTTCATTTTAGTGTTTCGTAGATGACTCAGTCTTCTTTGGAAAAATGTAATATGGTTGAACAAGGTTAAAGAGTAGAGAGAGGGAAAAAATCAAAAAAACATAAAAAAAGAATAGATGAACATTATGATCAAGCAAATAACAGCCATCTTAATTGGAGCAGGGGAGAGAGGTGCAGATACTTTTGGAGAATATGCACTTAATAATCCAGAATCTATCAATATTATTGCAGTTGCTGAACCTCAAAAAGCTCGAAGAGATAAATTTGTTAGAAAGCATGAGATTTCTGAAGAAAACAGTTTTGAAAGCTGGGAACCCTTACTTGAAAAAGAAAAATTTGCTGATGTTGCACTAATAATGACACAAGATCAAATGCATTATGAGCCTGCAATTAAAGCAATGAATCTAGGTTATGATGTTCTTCTTGAGAAACCTATGGCAACTACTCTTAAGGAATGTAAGTCTCTTGCTGATGTTTCAGAAAGTACTGGTAAGATTTTGCAAATTTGTCATGGCTTACGTTTTGGACCATTTTTCTCTGCCATAAAATCAATAATCGAATCTGGTAAGATAGGAGATGTTGTGAATATATCCTTACGTGAAAATGTTTCTCCCTTTCATTATGCTCATTCTTATGTTAGAGGACATTGGCATAATAGAGAAAAATCAAGTCCCATGATTCTAGCAAAATCTTGTCATGATATGGATATCTTATTCTGGTTGGTAGGGCAAAGAGTTCAAAGGTTAAGCTCTTTTGGCTCTCAGAAATATTTTGGAAGAGATAATATGCCTGATGGAGCACCAGATTACTGTATTCAAGGGTGTCCTATTGAAAAATCTTGTTTATACAATGCATCCCGGATCTATCTTGATATAATACCTTTATTGCAGATTGGAGCAAAAAGCTCTAAAGGTTTAGAGAAATTCATTGTAAAATCTGTACTAAAGTTTCCTAAATTAACTAACCTACCTCTTTTTAGAAAAGTTAAAGACTATTCGGAATGGCCAGTAAGCACTATATCTTCAGATATGTCAAGAGAAGGTAAAATAAAAGCTCTAAATGAGACCAACTATGGTCGATGTGTCTATAGTATGGATGAACATAATGTTGTTGATCACCAAGTTATCAATATTGAATTTGAAGACCAGACAACTGCTATTTTTACATTACATGGTTTTTCAAATGAAGAAGGGAGAACTATAAGAGTTGATGGAACAAGAGGAACAATAATTGGGGAATTTCTTGCTTCAGGAGATAATCTTGTCCTTTATAATCACTTGACAAATAAGAAGACTATAGTTAGAAAAACTGGTAGATTAAGTGGTCATGGTGGAGGGGATGTAGTAATAATGGAAACCTTCCTGAAAAATGTACAATCTAAGACTAAACAAGATGTTCTAACTAGTGCTAGAGTATCATTAGAATCTCACTTAATGGCTTTTGCAGCTGATATTGCTAGATTGGAGAAGAGAGTAGTAGAAATGAAAGAAATGAGATAACAAACTCCTTACAAACAGCAAAAAAGAAATATAGTGTTAAATCAAGGTTGCTTAATGATACAGAATATAATCATTACACATTCAAGTGGTTTACCTCTCTTTGGTCGTTCTTTAATGTGTCATATTGGCATGCATTGCATTGATTTAGCAAAAGATAATACATTTACTGATGAAACTATGCTTAATTCTGCTCTATTAAACGCCATGTTGCTCTTCGATCAAGCAAATCCAAACCAGTTTCATGAATTTAAAATGGACCAAGCAAAAACTTTGACTTTTCCAACAGAAAAAATAACTGTAATTATGTACACAGATCCAGAAGAAAATCTAGATGCTTATAAAAACAGATTAAGATTATTTGCTGATTTGTTTACAAAACATTATGGGCATTTACTTGATAATTTCTCAGGAAATATAGACCCTTTTGCAAATTTCCAAGACATAATAGCAGAAGAAGGGTTATTGGATGAGGGTGAGAGGTTTAGAAAGAATTGTGTGGAATGCACTTATGATAAAGCTTGTGCATTTAGAATAACAATAGGGGCCCCAAATGGAACATTTCAAGAAATATTTGATTCAATTTTCCCCAGTAATATATTCAAGAAAATGTGGCTAGTAATGGTAGGAATGTTCAAACCCAAGTACATGATTTTTTAGAAGAAAATTATTTATTTCTTGCAGACTTTTTGTTTTGTCTATAATACGGAGAGCGTAAGATAAGAAACAGCTGTGCTAATGGATTAACTAAACTAACTAGAAATCTTCGAAGTTTTATTCTACTCTCAAACTCTTTCGCATAGTCTTCTAGAGTATATCTTTGATATTGAAGTAGCTCTTGAGAGTCTTCTGTAAAAAGCCAATCAGTATGAAACCAGTCATCGTTAGTCTTAGGTTCGTAAAAACATTCTCTAGGAATAGGACCTACACCAAAAGCTTTCAGTTGTCTGGTTATATACTCTCCCGCTGTCATCTGACACTTTTCTCCTCCAGCAAGATTCATTATTTTGTGTTTTACAAAGTTATCAATTGAATTAACGCATGCTAGAGCAACATCCCAAGTATGAATAAATTCGATTCTTTGGTCAAAAGGTACTTCAAACATGAGAGCAGGAATTTTCATGGGTTGTCTTAATGAAGGAACAGCTGTTAATCGAAGAATCATCCAATTTAGAGAACTAGCCTGAAGTATTTTTTCCATATCCCATTTCTGAAAAGCATAAAGATCATGTTCAAGAGGTTTAATCTCATCTGTTACATATCTTGGTGGAGGTAAAGCCATCTTTGAGCCATAAATAGCTAAGGAACTTGTAAAAAGTATTTTTGGTTTCTTTTCCAGTTTTTCAAGAGCATCAACAAGATTTTGCATACCTCCAGCATTTACTTGCGTAGCATATTCTGGAACCTCATCTGCTTCTGGTGGTATCACAGCACATAAATGTATAACAAAATCTACATCTTGAACTATCTTCTCTACGTCTTCTTTATTTCGAATATCACCCCAAATTGTTTCAAAAGCTCCCAGTTTGGACAGGATTTTCTGAACTTTCTTTGTCTTTCTATTTTTCTTATCAAAGCACCGAACTTCATATCCTCTTCGTAATAGTTCGCTAAGTGTACTCTCTCCTACATTGCCAAATGGACCAGTCAATAGAATCTTCATTATGTGTCCTCTGTAGGTTTCAGAGACTAATCTACTGGTATATAATATTTACCTTGAAATGATTATAAAAAAACTACAATTGAATTTACAAGATTTGATAAATAAGAAATTAGAAGATATACTTAACCTTCCATTTTGCCTTGGGAAACATATAGTTGAAAGAGAAGAAAACAATTACAGAAACAATTGCTTCAGCTGTAAATATCGCCCAATAACCAACATAAGCTGTATAGAGGAAAAGAGCCATTAAACATGCAACAAATACAAACCCTAGTATATACTTGTAAATTTTATATTTTACTCTTATTTCTTCAACTGCAAATTTGTTTTTGAGCTTTCCAAAAAGTAGTATTTTAAACAGAAGTGAAGATATACCAATCAGAGGAAATACAGGAAGGAAAGCTAAAGTTAGATACAATGAGGGATAGAAAATTGGTGAACTAACAAGAAAGATCTGGGCTACAAGTATAGCAACTATTATTATGCTGAAGAAATAGGGTAATTTTGCTTTTACTTGTTCTCTAGGATTAATTGGAAGTGAAGCAGTAATCGTTTCTCCACCAGTTTCTATGTTAGTCAAACTTACACTCAGAATGAATGAATTCATCACAATAAAAAACATAAGTACTATGTACAAATCAGTCAATCCTGTATTGCCAAGAACTACTGTAAATGCTCCCGTAAAGCCCAGTATTGCTGCATATACTGGAATCATTATTGGCATTATTAGAATCATAATCTGCTGTGTTTCTCTGGTTATAATAGAAATATCTCTTTTCATATATGCTCTCGTTGGAGTAGTAGATTTAATTTTAATATCATCAACTACAGTTTTCTTTCTCTTCGGATCAAATCTTTTGATGTCAGGTGAAGAGATATTTCGTAGAGTTTTCAAGGCTTTCTTTGTTACTAAATAAACCAGCAGTATATACAGTAAAAATCCAGTAACTGATCCAACAATCACTAAACTAGGAATCATAGAGATGTCCACTAAGAAGATGGTCATCAGATAGCCTAAAGAAAATGGAATGGCAATGAATGATAGAACAATATTCATTATCGAGGTAGATCCAGCAGTTAATGGACTAATTTGAAAGAGGATAGGAAGCTTTTCTATACCATATTGGATTGTAATTACAACTAACATGGAAGTTATCAGATAAATTACCATGGTAGATATACGAACGAAATTAGCTCGTTTTGAGTTGAAATCGTATTCTTCCATAACTATAGCTAATTTTCTACCTAAAATTACTAAAACAGCTAAATTGAAGATAGTATTCAGAACTGAGATAATAATACTAACTATACTAATCAAAAATATCTTTCCTATTCCAAGATATAAACCAGCAGCTAAACTTACAGCTGTGGTAACGCCAATGGGTAAGACGAGACTCATAACTATTAACTGTATATTAATACTACGAGCAAATGTAAAGAGACCTATTTTTTGAATATGGTTTCTATTGAAAGGTAATGTATGAACCCATTCATAAGGACCTCCAGACATTATTCCCCAGGATAACATTAAGGCGAATACAATCAGAATAACAAGCTGAAAAATGAAAAATATTGAAAAGGATAGACTTCCAGCAAAAGTTATCCATTCAGGATTTGATCCGAAATTTAAGTAAATCTGGAAGATTGAAATTACGGGTAGGAAAACTAATGAAGCAATGTATACAGCTGCCATAAACTTGAAGATGATATTTTGAGATCTTGCCACACGATCTTTTTGTATTCTTTCGAGGAATCTTTGTTGGTTACTTCCTGCTGCTTGTAATTGAGCATGAAGAATAGCTTCTTTATAGACCCTTTTGGAAACCTTGTATAGTTCGGAATTTTTCATCTATAATCATCTTATTTTTTATTGTTTCCTAACATTTTCCGTAGATTCTTAACGATGTGTGTAATAGATTCATCTTGGTTTGTTAGTTTGAGGAAGATATCCTCTAAATCAGCACCTGCTTTATTAGCCATTACTGAAAGTTCTTCCAAAGTTCCAATAGCTACAAGTTTACCCTTATCCATGATAGCAATCCTATCACAAACTTCCTCTGCAACTTCTAGAATATGAGTTGATAGAATAACTGAACCACCACGTTCTGTGTGAAGTTCAAGGATTTCTTTAAGGACTTTAGCTGATTTAGCATCTAAACCAGTGAGTGGTTCATCCGCGATCAATAAATCAGGTTCATGTAGTAGAGAGGCTATAACTTGCATTTTTTGTTTATTTCCTCTTGAGAGAGTTGCAATCAGCTTATCATAATATTCAACAGCTTCGAAACTTTCAAAATAATACTTGAGTTTCTCTGTTGTTTCTTTTTCGTCTAGTTTTCTTATAGAAGATATGAAATTAAAAAGCATCCTAGGAGTCATCGATCTATAGATCAATGGATCTTCTGAAACATACCCAATACGATCTTTTACCTTAACTTCCTCTTTACTAGGATCAAGACCAAAAACTTCTATTTCACCACTGTCTTCCTCTATTAATCCGAGAAGGATTTTTACTGTAGTGGTCTTTCCGGCTCCGTTAGGACCTAGTAGGCCGAATATCTCTCCTGGTTTTACTTCAAAAGATAGTCCGTTTACTGCTACAACATTTCCAAAACTTTTTACTAAATTGTCTACTTTAACCATTACTTCAGACTTAACACTCATTTAGATCTTCAACTTCAACAAATTGTGGAATAGCTCCCGTTGAGTATTTGCTTTAACATATTTATATATCTTTATTTTAGAATAAAGGCTAAACTATCTTGGTCAATAATGGATTTCTTTTCAATGCTAATTCTGTAGCTTTGTTTACAAAACTTGCAGGGAATCCTGAGTGTTGAAATAGATTTCTAAAGAGCATTTCAGATTGTTCTTTATCATAAAGAGAAAACGATGTAATGATATAAGCCATAGAAACTAATTTTCGCAATTCATTGAAAATAACAACAGAAGCCTTGTCCAAATCTTGATCTTTTAGTTTGTCCAATAGAGTAATAAAGTGAGTACCTTCTTTATTTCCTTTAATTTCACCATCAATTAGATTAACTATTGTTGTCTTATCGGGTATTTTTCCTGTAGAGCTTAATTTCTTAAATTGATTCAATGGCATACCAAATATACCCTTGTCCAGATTAACTTCATTTACATCTATTTTTTCGTCCACCCATTGTATTATATCTAAAGTTATATGTTGATTAAAAATTGAAAGGGTGTCAATCACCATTCTAGAAGTTAATTTATCACCAACTATTATTACATTTTCTTCAGTGATAACAGGATAAAGAATTGTATCAAGTTTATTCCCTATTGCATTTTTCAGAAAAGATAGTGAAAGATCTTCTATATCGACTGTAGAAAAATGATTTCCTGGATCTTCAATATTTTGAATAAGATCTAAGATTTCAAGCATTTCTAGTTGATTATCTTGTTCTGAAATTATCTTCAATTTATCTTGGATTAGAGGAAAAATTCTGAAAGCTATGTAGTCTAATTCTCGTGGAAATATTAGAATCCCTAGAACTGTTTGTGGTCCTTGCGCGTCAACAATTACTAGAGCTGAGTTTTTCTTTTCAGGAGTTAATAAAAGAATCCCTGATAATTCTCCTTCGAATTCTGCATTCAGGTTATATTTTGTTAGCATATCAAGTATCTCATTCGCATCTTCCTTCTTGCCTACAGTTTCGATAATTTCTATGTCAGTTTCATCAAATTTGACCAAACTAAATAAAAGTGGTTCAGAACTTATCAAAGGATTCTTCGCAAAGAAAAGTGGTAGATTGGATATATCATGGAGTGTATGTTCTAAAATTAAAGCTGCTTCTCCTTCAGAAAGGAGATCAGGATCTCTTTTTGAGAGCAATGGTTCAGCACTAATACGTATTTGTTCAATAATCTGAGCAAGTTGCCTATCAGAAAAAAGTGTTTCTTCTACCTTAGTTTCAATAATTATTATGAATTCATAGATTTGAACAAATGAGATATTTTTATCGTGATATGAAATTGATTGAAGTTCTTGTCTATGAACTTCTTTTGCGAATGTTATGATTGCACTAATAAGACTTGAAGCTAAGATGTGTTGCATTTCTGTAAGAATCTCAGGTTTTGAAGCCAATAATATACCAGAAGATGTGACTAATGATAGTTGAAGGCTTCGCATATTATAATAAGTGGTTATATCCTTTAAGTAAATTTCTTTAGTGGAAAACAATAAATAGAAAATATCAGATGAGTAGATATTGAAGATGAAAAAAGATGTTCTTCTCTTTCAGGAATTGGCACATAGAGCTTGGTTAGCTAGGGATACTGTAGTCCACAAAGGATGGCTAGTAAGGGTGTCTGAAGGGGTTACAAAAAGAGCAAATAGCGTTATGCCTATTTCATATCATGGAGTTGATCTTGAAAAGGATATTTTTATTGTCTATAAATTATGAATAGTTTTTGTCATGTAGTCATATTAAGAGCACTATGAATCACTTTGAAAGACACTTAAGAATCAAATATTACGGGAGCTTTTATAGGGAATTCAGGGGAAAAAGGTGATGACG
>JAAFKI010000144.1 GCA_021399345.1 Candidatus Heimdallarchaeota archaeon | reverse complement strand
TAAGGACGGAAGAAAAAATAAGCAAAATCAAAACAGAATTTACAATTTTTTTCGGTTTCATATGAGTCAAATATGATTCCTTTCGTGATAATATATCTCTTTCGCACAGAAGTATCGAACTTACCAAAGGTTATCGACAATTGGGATCAATTCATTCATGAATTCTACAGTATGATCTGGTTTGATTACTTTTCTTCTTGTCCCAGTAGCTCCTTCTGAGCCAAAATAAATAAATTTGACTCCCGCATTCACAGCAGTCTCTGCATCAATCCAGCTATCTCCTACAAACACCACATTGTTATTCTGAGTGGAAAATCTCTTCATTGTTATTTCCAAACCTTCAGGATGAGGTTTAGGCTTTTTTACATCGTCTCTAGTAAGTACAAAGTCAAAGTATCTCTGAAGATTATATTTCTTAAGACCATAGTTTGTTAACTCTCTGGAGTTATTTGTAAAGATAGTTAATGTGTACCCTTTCGTCTTAAGGAATTCAAGTGTTTCATAAACGTCTTCATTGACTTTAGCATCTTCATAGCCTTCTTTCTCGCTTCTTTCTATTATTTCCCAAGCTAGTTTCATTTTTGTATTAGTTTCATCGTTTCTTTCTAATAAATCGACTAGCTCAATAATTGATCTTGGAGAACCTACAATTTCCTCATAATGGTTTTTACTTACAGTTTCTTTCAAAATTTCCCATATTTTCTGCCTTGTACCAAAATAATCTATATTTGATTGAATTATTGTTCCATCCATATCAAAAACAACTAAAGGAAGTAATTTTGTCATCTTTATCACTATGAGAGTTAATAGAGTATTTTTCTGCCTATTTTTATCTCTTTTTACACGAACAAAACAATAGTTACTTTTTTATTTTTGTATTTTATTATTATTTTGGTGTTCCTTTGAGTACAAAGAGTCTTGAATTCCAATTTTTACATTATGAACCCGTCTATTCAAATCTAAAATCATCATATAATGAATATTCTAAACTGTATAATGAATTTAAAGAAGCAGGAGAAGCTAACGTTGCATTCAAAGTTTTATCATACTATTATGCTGGAATGCTTTATGTTGTTAAAGGAGATGAATTGTTCAAAAAGGATAAGAAAGCTGATGCTCGAAAAAACTTTGAAGAATCACTGAAGTTGCTAATAAGAGCAAAAGCTTCTAGAGGGAGAGAAGGAGATAGAATTTTCAATGAAATGGTTAAATGGATAAATTATGCTGAGGGTATGTGTCGAATTTGCAATTCATTTCTTGATCAAAACGTAGAGAATCAAATTCAAGCAGCAAAAGAAGCAATTGGTTTCTTTGAAGAATTTACAGAAAATCGCAAAAGTGACGATAATCCAATTGATGTGACTGTTTCAAACTCAAGAATAAGCTATGCAAAATATCTCTATGAGTTGAGACTTTCCGAATCAATCACAGATAACACAAAAGAGTCAAAGAAACACCTTCTTTATGCAAGAACAGAATTAATGAAAGCCAACTTTTTGTTCAAATCACTTGATGAAGAAATGGAAGATATGCAAAACAAGATAGATGAGATAACTAAATCACATATAATCGGTAGGGCTGAGTTATTCTGGGATCAAGGGACAGAGAATATAATAGTAAGTAACTTCAATGAAGCTTTAAGGTTTTTTGCAATAGCATCTAAATATTATTCTCGAGCAAGTGTAATTTGTTCAAATTTTATGGAACAACGTTTGTACCTAGCTTTATCTAGAATCACCCAAGCCAGTCAATTTGAATCTGAAGCTAATGAGCTCTATAAAAGAAGAGATAATCCAATAGATGCAAGTAGTAAATTCAAAGAAGCGGTTGAATCAGTAGATGTTGCTTTGGGTCTTCTATCAAGTATTAAGAGCGAATCACTTATAAAAAATATGACTGCTCAAAGATCTTTCTATGAAGCACTAGCTTCAGAAACAGAGGGAATTGCTCTTTTTGATCAAGAACAATTCAAAGATGCGTTATCAAAATTTGAGGAAGCTATGAAAAGGCTTGAAGAGACTCACCTAAGTGCTTCAGAGGGCAACCTTGAACAGCTATTAGATTTTGTTAGAACTGCTAAAAGTGAGGTTGAAGGATACATTTCCATGGCTCAAGCAATGTCTATATAGTGGATTATCGAAAACTTTAAACCAAAACTCGATTATTTTCCTTGAGGAATTAGCTAATGATGACACAACGGTCGTGTGATAATATGATCGCTGATGGGCGGTCTGAGGCAGTTCTTCATTATTTCTATAAAACAACTTTGTTGATAATTTCTTGATATCTATAAAATGAAAGCCTACGGTGGCCAGTTTGCCCAACTAATCCGAGTGAATTTCCACCTGCTAAGTCATCTATTAATGAGAAATAATTGAAACCTTTTATCCTGCTTTCTTTTACGCATATCTCAAGTAATCTAGCTAAAGCTGCTTCTTGAATTCTCTCACCATACATGACTGCTGATACACCAAATTCACACACCCAGAATTCTTTTGTGTTACTTGTTACATCTTCAAGATATAGGTCTAAATTTAGATCCCTTCCATGTATTATGTAAAAGTCGATACCCATGAAATCAAGAGTAGTATTAACCCATAATTCTTCAAATACACTAGTTTCATGTGTATATTTGTCAAAATCATTAAACGAGAGATTTACGCCAATCTCTGTATCATTTGTAAAAGATCTAAGATAGTTCAATGAATCGTTTATTGTAGATGCCCAAACTACAGGAGTCTGTAATTCTCTAACAAATGCTGAAGAGAAACCGAGTGGTTCTGGATAGATAAGAAGATATTCAGGAGTACAGTTAAGAATCAATGTTTTAGCTTGCTGTTCGATGACATCAACATAATCAGTGAAATTGACTGCCTGATAATTCCATGTTGGAAAACCATATCCATACGTTGATAGCATGATTTTGAAACCATTTGCATGGAGTTGCTCTGTGATATCTATAAGTTCTGTTAGATTATTATCAACAATCTCTGCTTTAACGTCAATTCTTACAGTGGAAACATTCAATTCCTTGATTAAAACTAGTTCCTCTTGAAAGATAGCTTCATAGTTAGTCAGTAGGGTTTGTTGATAAGTAATTGTCTTTAATGATACACTGAATTCAAAATCAGTTCTTTCAGGATATGTAGGTTTATAA
Source organism: Candidatus Heimdallarchaeota archaeon (assembly GCA_021399345.1). Lineage (GTDB taxonomy): Archaea > Asgardarchaeota > Heimdallarchaeia > Heimdallarchaeales > Heimdallarchaeaceae > UBA460. The sequence goes on along the minus strand of JAAFKI010000144.1, from coordinate 50,100 downwards.
TTTGAGCCTTTAAAATCACTAAATGAAGTGAATGTACCAATATTTAGAAGGCTAAAAACCATTAGTAAAATGAATAGAACAGCAAATATTCCTTTTGATCCATTATCTAGAAAAGAAAGTAGTGTTTTCCACATTGCTGGTTTCTTCTGTTCTGGAATCTCAATCTCTTCTGTAAAAACACTCTCTTTTGAATCTTTACCTTGTTTTTTGGTTTTTTTAGTTGGAGTTTTCTTAGGTTCCGGTTCTGGTTCAGGAGGTCTCATAAATTTAATAGGGGCTGCAAGGGGAATCAAAAGAAGTGCAGGAAAGAAATAACCTACTGGACCATATAGAAAAGCTTGGAAAGCTGAATATCCAATTGAAGGAATAATCATAATCCATTCTAGAATTCCAGGCAAACCAAAAGTTGTTTGAGCTTCTATGAAATTTAGTAAAAGCATAAATGACTGCAAAGATAAAACTGTGAAGAAAATATAGTTAGCTTTACCCCATCTTGAAACTTCAATTGAATTTTTAAATGCTAAAATTGTAGCTAACAGGTTGTTTACAAACAGAAGAAAACAGCCCACTAAACCCCCCCAAACAAAATCTACTGACAATGAGAAGTTAAACCAGAAGAAGAAAAGAATCGTTCCTACAAAGATTAACCCAGCAGATGATAAATTCCATGCTTTCCGTTCATAAAGAGGATTTGATAGAGAATTGTAAATCAGCTTTAGTGATAAACCCGCATTATATAACAATGCGACATAAACAAAAATGAATGAAGCTTCAGGAGTTATAATAGACATCTTTCTCATGTGAAAAAAGATGACACGTTTAAATGTCTTACCATTTAAAGTAGAAAATTATTTGAAAATAAGATTATGAAGATCTTCTAATGTACCCCTGTAATCAGGCATAATATCTTCTGTCATATTCTCCTCATTTTCAAAAGCAGTTTCAACTAGAAAGGTTTTGTAACCATATTTCTTGGCTACCATATCCCTATAACCATCATTTCCTATCATTAATGATTTCTGTGGATCTATTGCAGTCTTTTTAGCTATGTTTAACCAATAATTGCGATTATTTTTGCAATAATTGGAATTTTCTGCGTGTGTAATAAGATCAAAAACATCTTCAGGAACACCTCCCCATTCCATTCTTTTACGTACAGCTATGAAAGGAAAAACAGGATTAGTTGCTAAAATCAATTTCTTTTCGGGGTGGATTTTCTTAAGATTCTGTAATAAGTTGCTTGCACCTTTCATCTTGGAAATTAGTGGTTTTATAGCTTTATATTCAGTATCGTAGAACTGTAAAAATCTTTTTCGTATAGTTTCATAATCTATATCAAATTTTGGACAGAAATCTTCTATAAAATCAACAAGAGTTGTAGTATTCCCGTTGTCACCATTTTCCATCACATCTGTAGATTTGAGTAATTCTGTGTAAAATGTTTCAGGATTAGGAACTAAATCTATGAAAAACTTCGCAGCTGCTCCTAGATAGGTCTTAATGAAAGCTTCTGATTCAAAATATAGCAAGGTTCCATCTAAATCAAAAAGTAATGCCTCAAAATTCATTTTTATCACTAGTCAAGTCATTTTAGAAATTTATAATGTGTATCCAAACAAATACCGATACAACCAGGACCTGTATGAGTAGTAACAGCCATCCCAAGATCATCTATTGATATGTTGTGTTCCTCAGGTTTAAACCTATCAATGATGTGATCTTTCAGTAATTTTGCTGAATCCATATTCTTTGCATGCATAATATAAGCATTAAAAGTATTGGGTCTTCCTGTTTTTTCATAAACATACTCAAATGATTCAATGACAGCGTTTTCATGACCCTTAACAGTTTTAGCTACATCCATCTTACCATCTTCAAAAACTATTACAGGTTTCCTATCAGCAATTTTACCTACCCAGTACTTCGATCTACTAAGTCTTCCTCCTCTATGTAAATATTTTAGATCGGCTACAGTAAAACCAACTTCAAGCTTATCTCTATATTCATCTAATTTTGGGATTATTTCATCAGCACTCAGGCCTTCTTCAGCAAGCTCAGCTGCCATAATTGAAATTATACCTATTCCAAAAGTAGCTAGTTTTGAATCGTAAATAAGAATTTTAGATGGGTTCTTTACCTTCTTTTCATATCTTCTTCTAGCATTAATTGCTGTATTGTAGGAACCAGAAATACCTGAAGAAATGACTATATTTATTACTTCATCCGCTTCATTTCCTAATTTTTCAAATAATTCATATTGGTGGTAAAGAGTTGGATTAGCGGTTTGAGGGTAGACTTTAGAGGTGAAAAATTTCTCATAATATTGATCTAAATCAATATCTATTCCTTCATAGTATATCTCATCACCAAATCTTATCACTGTTGGAACTAGTGATAGATTGTACTTCTTGATTAAATCTGGAGTTATATCTGCAGCGCTATCTGTCATTATTCTTACAGTCATCTGATAACCTAAAGGAAAGAAAAAAAAGTTAAATTTAAACTTTGCTTGTTTAAATCTAATATTCGAAGTTTTTTGTAAGAATTATACCAATTGTTCCAGGACCAGTATGAGAAGCTATTACACCACCCATAGAGAAGATTTCTCCTATTTTCAGACCTGGATATTTTTCCACTAATTGAGCTGCAATCTCTTTTGTTTCAGAGTAAATTTGTGCTTGAGTGAAATGTAATGTTAATTCACTAGGATCAACTTGCAAATCATTCATCTGCATCTCAATTATAGTTTGTATAGCGGCATCCTTTCCTGAAACACTTTTAACAGGTACAATTTTCCCATCAATCATTTGGAAAATAGGAATTTTTGACAAAAGAGAACCTAGGACATATTTTGTTCTACTCAATCTTCCCCCTTGAAACAGCCATTTTAGGTCTTTCACTGTGAAGTAGAAGGATTGATCCTGAGTTCTCCACTCTTCAAGTTTAGGTACAATTTCTTCAGCACTCAAACCTTCCTTTGCATGAATTGCTGCTTTTAAAGCAATTAATCCAAAGTTAGCACTAGCTGTTTTGGAATCAAAAATGTGTATTTTTGCTCCATCTGGGTGCTGTTTTTCGTACATTTTTTTAGCCATACGAGCACTGGCTACAGCACCACTAATTTCTCCTGAGATGTGTATAGAAATAATATCATCAACTTTATCTCCAAATTTTTCATAAGCTGCGAGTAAATCTGCTTGAGTAGACTGAGAAGTTGTAGGATGAACATCAGTTTTAGAAAGTTTTTCATAAAATTCTGATGTTTTGAGATTTTCTAATTCCTTGTATGCTTCTGTTCCAAACATAACTTGCATTGGAACCCATTCAATGTCATATTTCTCGTATAGTGTTTCATCATTTTGTAAGTTCAAATCGGCGCTTGTGTCACATATGATCTTAACTGTCATAACAGTATTGTTAAAATAGCTTTTTTTTAAACATTTACTACTTTTATGAATAAATAATAATGATTTGAATAAAAAGAGATTATTTTTTAATGTGAATAAAGAAAGATACAGAAGAGCAAAATATTTAAATTGGCTGTTTCAAGCATGTTTAGAAGATTAAGGAATAAGAAATCAATGATTAAAAGAATCTTTCGATCCGCAACAGTATATCTTACAATTATGCTATTTCTAGGCTTAACTATTTCACACTCATCCATTAATAGTGCAATAGCTCTTAATTCGGAAAACAACAGGACTACAACAATAGACAAGACTCTTCAAACATTTAGTCAAGTCAATGATTCTTTCCTTGATAGGCCTATTCTTGATCTTGCTAAAGATGTTAACAATACAGAAATCAACCCAGATATCGATGAATGGATTTTTGTTAATATTACTATTAAGAACATTGGTAATCAAACTGCATATAATCTTACAACAGTTGATCCAAGTTTTTCTGATTGGGCTATTTCTAGTTTAAATCTAACAACCCAGAAGTATGTTATAGTAGAACCAAATGCAACTATATATTATTACTATTATTTCAAACCTCTTTCGGAAGGAAACTTTACTTTAGAACCAACTACCATTGAATATTACGGCATTGATGAAACGAAATTTAATGCACAATCACAGAGATTCATCATTTTATCCATTAAACCAGAGAATATTGTAGTTTTAGATGTAAAGCTATGGTTGAATATTTTGTATTATTCTTTAGCAATAGTATTTGGAATAGGTGCTCTTGTTTTAATCGATTATCTTGTTTTTAAGAGACCTCGTGAAGTTAAGAAAAAGAAGGAGAAACAAAGTCGTAAAAAAGAAATTGCTTCACAAAAAAGTAAGAAGCAAGTTAAAAGAAAAACCAAGAAAAGAAGGTAATTTTTCCTTTTTCTTTAAAACGTCAACAAATCTCATATTTTATATATTACAAGAAACTAGTGATTTTGATGTCCTTAAAAGAACTTACTAACATGGACCTAAAATACATTTTAGTTGGAGGAAAAGGGGGAGTAGGGAAGACAAGTGTCGCCTCTGCTCTAGGAATAGCCTTGGCTGAACTAGGTAAAAGAGTATTAATTATCTCGACTGACCCTGCACATAGTGTTTCTGATTCGTTTGACATGGATTTCTCCAATGGTGAAATAACTAAAATCAAAGGAGTAGTTGGTGACCTATTTGCTCTAGAAATCAATCCTTCTGCAGCTGGTGAAGAAATATCTAAGGCAATAGGACAACCTGTTGATTCAGATCAATTCTCACAATTTTCTGCTATTCCTGGTTTAGGTGAATTACAACAAGGCTTGGGTCAAGATTTAAAATCAATTCCACCTCCAGGTATGGATGAAGCCTTATCTTTCGCTAAAATTCTAGAATATGCTGAGGATGAAGTTTATGATACAGTAATCCTTGATACTGCTCCAACTGGTCATACTTTACGATTATTAAATATTCCTGAGTTCCTTGATTCATTTTTGGGAAGAATGCTTAAAATGAAAACTTTTATTTCAAACGCTATGACAATGGTGAAATCCATGTTTGGTGGGGATCAAGAGAAGGATAGAACTGTCGAAACTCTTGAAACTATGAAAGAGAAGGTTTTGGTTGCAAGAGACAAGCTGATGGATGAAGAACAAACACAATTCATTAAAGTACTAATTCCAACAATGATGAGTATTTTTGAAACAGAAAGACTTGCTGAAGAACTCGATCAACATCTTATTTCACATAAATTTGCAGTAGTAAATCAGATAAATCCAGCTAATGATGTTTGCACTTATTGTATGCATAGACACAAGGAACACATAAAGAATATAGAATATATCAAATCAGCCTTTCCAGATGCAATCATCACAGAAATTGAAGCTTTAGATAGAGAAATTAGAGGACTAAATATGCTTCAGGTATTCAAAGAAAAATTACTATAGTTGGGATGAAATGTTTTCGCAGACAGACTCCTCAATATTAAGCGAAAAAGAATCTGGTACTTCATATGCAGATGGTCATTGCCATCTGATTCCTGACTGGTTTACCAAGGAAGATATTGAGATAATTGTCGGTAAATCTCAACTAGCAAACGTGAAAGTTATTGTAAATAGCGCACTAGAAGAAGAAAAATATCAGTTTGGATTAGAAACCACACAATTCAAAGAGATCTATCTATCAATTGGCGTTGAAACAACAAAAATCTCCCAAGAAAGATATGATCAGTTTGTAAAATTTTTCAGTGAAAATGAAGATAACATTGTAGCAATAGGTGAAATTGGTCTTGATTTTCATTGGATAAAAGAATCTGATTTAAGAAAACTTCAAGAAAAATACTTTAGGAAGTTAATAGATTTTGCTCAAGAACATGATAAACCAATTGTAATCCATTCAAGAGGAGCAGAGGGTAAAGCAATTGAAATACTCAAAGAGAAGGGAGCAGAGGACGTTCTTATGCACTGTTTTGGAGGTACAGAAGAACAAGCTAGTGAAATCTCTAAATTATCATGGTACATAACTGTTCCAACAAGCGCAGTTTATAGAAAAAGCTTTCAAAAAATCCTCAAAGCAACTTCATTAGATAGCTTAATGTTTGAAACCGACAGTCCATTTCATTCATTAGAGAAAGGAGTAAATAATGATCCATCTAGTATTCCAATATTTTGTGACAAAGCAGCTAAGATGCTTGATTTAGATGAGAAACTATTAGCTGATATAACTTTCAATAACACATGCACATTTTATAGAATCCAACCATGATACGGATTAAATAAAAGAGATATCAAATGAGTCATCTCCTAACAAATAATAAGCAACTAGAGAAGGTTTTGCTTCAGTTCTAGGGACTTTCCTCATTTTGCTTAAAGTGAATTTAGTATCTTTTGAGAAATTCTTACTGGATGTGTAGAACACATTTTTCAAATCTTTATTTTTAATAATAATAGCTAATTTTTCTTGTATTTTGTAAAAAAGCTTGTTTGTGTTTCGACTGTTAGAGAGAATGTTCCAATTAGTCTGGAAGTAATTGTACAAACTGTATGTTTTGAGTGATTTAGTTAAACTCTTTCTCCAGTCAATTTTCTTTAAACCTGTTAAATTTAAATGTTCATTCTTTGTTATTATGAAGGAATTGATGTGTTTGTCTAAACTTATTGTTTCCTTTCTAATTTCATTAATATTCTTAGCTTCAACAATGAATTTTGATAATTCTTCAACAAATAAACCAGAAGAAGAACCTAATGTATGAGTATCAATAACATCAATGCTTATTTCAGAAACAAGTTTCTTAGCTACCAAAGCATTCTCGAATACAACAGGGGTTGCAAAAGAAGAATGAATGCTGATAATAGAATCAAATTCTTCTGAGAGAAAAGTATAAAGCTCAACAAAATCCTTTATGCTGGGAGCAAATAGCTGTGCATTTTTATCGTTTGAAATTATTGAGAGTAGCTTGTTTGTTTGTAATGTTTGAACCTGTATTCGTTCTTTATGAGTTTCATCATTAGAATCTCTTATAACATAACCTAGAGGAAAAATATTGTACTTCGGATACAGCTTCTGAGGCAGTTCAGAAGAACTATCTATAACGATTGCAGGATTCATAATTACATCTTATTGTAGTTGGTAGTTTGATAAATATTTCTAATTATCGCTTTCTTGGAAGGAAGATTCCTTAAGTTGCTCATCAATAAATACCTTATAATCCTCTAGCCGTACCTCAATTGGAGTAGGACCTTGCCAATTGCAGTTTTCATTTGAACAAGTGAAGTAATACATAACATAAAAATTAGATTCAATTTTTGTAGGGAAAAAACAAACGGGACAAACTTTTACAAACTCGTCATTAGAACCTCTTCTTTTTTTAGCCTTTGAAGATTTATCTATTCGGGCAGCCTTCTTAGATTTTCGAATGTAGTTCACCTTAGTTAGAATTGTACTTCAATATTGTTTGCAGCAAAACCAGAATTTTCAAGAATACCTTTGATTTTGAATCTATGGTCTCCTTGAAGTTCAATTCTTCCTTCTTTGTAAGTTCCACCACAAGCAAATTTTGATTTCAATTTCTTGGCTAAAGCACTAAGATCAACTTCGTTTGGATCAATACCAGTAACAAGAGTATACTTCTTACCGTATCTTCGTTTAACCATAAAAACCCTAATAATCTGTTCTTCTTTGGCTATCTCTTCACATACGCAAAGATCTTGAGGTAAGCCACACACCATACATAATTCGTCTTCTAGCACAAATTACTCATCGTCAAGATGTTATTTATATCTTTTCATCTAAACTTAAATTATTGGGATTTTATTTTCTCAAATTTAGCGCGATTATATTAGTAAAGAAATAATTTAATATATGGAAGAATACTTGCGATTAATGAATGTTCTAATCTTAGATGCCTTAGCTGCTAATGAGGGGAGAAGGAAATTTTCAAGGGATGCTATAGGAGCAGGACCACGATTAATAGCAGGAGTATTTGAAAAATACAAAGTAAATGTTCGGATAAAAAGAGTAGAAGATTTTATTGAAGAAAACGATGAAGGTGTTAATTCTTCTGACTTATTTCTCATCAGTGCTATGTCTGTGGACAAAGTAGCTGTCCAAAAAGCAGTTAAAAAAATATCAAAAAAGCAACAGAATAGCAAAATAGTAATTGGTGGTCCTATTCTTTCAGAGAAGGATCTAGTTAAGGAAATTCAATTTGATATGGGTGTTATTGGTGAAGGCGAGAAAATTATAGAAGAGTTAATCAGATGTGATTTTGATTTCAGTTTTTTTCATGAACAAGAATCTGCAGATAGATTTAGTATTGAGAAGAAAAACGGTTCTTTACTTGTAAAAGAAAAGAGCATATCAGGAACTAGTATATTTGAAGAATTCAAACCTTCAACAGAGAGAATATTGGATTATCCCGGTTACTGGTTTTCTAAAGTTTATGTTGAAATAGTTAGAGGATGTTCAAACCATTACAGAGGAGAGTTGGTTAAAACAGCGGGAGGATGTAGTGAATGTGGTGAATGTGATAATCCTGATACCATTAGTACTGGTGATTGTCCTGAAGATATCCCTGCTGGGTGCGGTTTCTGTTCAGTATCTGCAACCTTTGGGCCACCAAGAAGTAAGAAACTCAACCAAGTAGAAAAAGAAGTTAAAGATTTGTTAGATAAGGGTGTGAGAAGAATAGTTCTATCAGCTCCAGGATTTTTGGATTATTTCCGAGGTCGAGAAAAAGAAGCAATCTATTCTCCAACCAAACCTGAAGCAAACTATACTGAAATTGCTAAATTGCTAAAATCTCTATCAGAAATTAGAAACAGCCAAGAAAAAGTTTGCAGCATTTCAATTGAAAATGTCAAACCATCACTAGTTACGAAGGAGATATCTAATTTAATTGGAAAGTATCTTCCCAAAACAGCTATCAGTATTGGTTGTGAAACATTTGATACATCACTTAGTAACAAAATAGGAAGACCTTCAGAGCCTAATACCGCATTAGAAGCATCAAAATTCTTTTCAGATGAAGGTTTATCCCCACAGATTTATCTAATTCATTCATTGCCTGGAGAAACAGTAAAATCCTTGGAAATGACTAAAGAGGTAGTCGAAAACAAACTTACCAATTTTGCTGATAAAATTACTGTTTATAGGTATTTATCTTTACCTGGTTCTCCTTTTACTGTAACTGGTGTTCCATTACCAACAAAAAGACATCTTTTAAATATCCGCCAAAATGAACTGAAAAAAGCCATAATTCAATTTAATTTAGAAAAGAAGAAGCAAATGATAGGGGATGAAATGATTACTATTATTGCTGAAAAAGATAGAGTCAGAAAGAATACTTTTATTGGTTATCCCATCTTCAGTGGACCAGCTATTAGTGTATATTCTGAAAAACCAATCATTGGCAAAACGTGTAAAATAAAAGTGATAGGTGTAATATCTGATAAGCTATTAGAAGGCGAAATTTATATTTGATATATCAATTCCTTCCCCCAACTCCTGTATCTAGATGCATAAGTTTAACCAATTCCATATCTCTCTTTATTCTTATTCTTTTAACAGAGAAAGGTAGTACAAATGCAATAATCATACATCCAATCATTAAGCAGATAGTTAAAATGTAATTCCACCCCAAACCTATTCCTAATCCAAAGAATAAGAAAGTTAATACAATGAAAATGAAGGAAATTGTTCGAAGTTTTCTAAAAAGTGCTTCTGTCGATTTTTGAATTTTCACTGGATTCCTTTCACTCATTAAAATTTCTAAGTATTATTTCACATTCTAGTTAATAAACATATTCAAAAAATATTCTTTATCGCTCTCAGAAGTTTTTATCATGGTTTAAACAATTTTCGAAGAACTTCTAACACAATGAAAGTCAAATAAATGAATCCTATAAGAACAAAAGCTAAACTAAAAAATCGATCACTTCTATACATACTATTTAGCATGGAACCGATTTGAATTAAAGGAGATAAGAAGATATATCCTGGATTATTTTTGTGTACAACATCATAAGGTGACCCATCTAAATCAAAATGATAACTTGTTCGTTTTTGCTTGAGTTCAGTAAATATCGCTTCTTCTGTAAATTCAGAAACATTCAGGAGTGTCTAAGAATGAACAGGACCAGGAACATGCATATCTGTAGCAGATAATACTCCTAATCCATTATCTAGGGAAAACTTATGTGAGAGATAATCATAGCTCTTTCCATTTAATATCTCAAAAAAATCTATCCCCAAGTCATAGAATTGCATTCTAGAGGGTTGTTTCAATAAATATCTATCAGATAAAGGGTAATGATTTACACCTACTAATCCTCCAAGTTCTTTGGTTTCAGTTATTACTTCTTTGATTTCATCATCTGTAGGTGTATAAGTATAGCTCCTAAATTTCAAAACACCTTCATACTCTTCTGTTGTAACATGAGGTGGAAAAATCAAAGTCAGATGACATCTACTTGTGGCCCATTCTATCCCAGCAAATACCTTAATCTTATCATCATATTCATTCCGAGCTATTTCTCTTGCTTTTTCAACACCTCTGTAGCTATTATGATCAGTTAAAATCATTGCATTGAATCCCATAGCTATATGCCAAAGAATATTCTGTCGTGGTGTAAGTTTCCCATCAGAAAATTTTGTATGAGAATGAGAATCTAAGAGAACATTCCATTCTGTAGTGTTATAATTTGGTATAAAAGAAAAATCATCCCAGTCAGTATCTGTAAATCTTAATTTATCAGGACCAAACATCAAAGCAGGAATTGAAAGAGCTAAAATCAGCCATAAGATAATAATTAAACTGATAAAACGTCTCAAGATTGATTTCTTTTTCTGCTTAAACATGGCCATATAGCAATTACTTTCAGTTAATAAAAACATTAACTTCTACTAAAATTTATAATACTATTCGTTTCCAATCATAATTCTTAGTTTAAAGAAAAGTTAATATCTCTGCAATGTAGCATAAAATAAAGGTGATAAGAATATTTTCACGCAAAAAGCATACTAGAAGTCTGAAAGAATTGTTTACAGATTGTAGTGAGTTGACAAAAAAAGCATTTGAAACAATGAAAAAAGCTGTTTTAGCATATGTTGAGGGTAATTTCATAGATGCTCAAAAATACGCAGATGAAACCATAATTTTAGAAAAACAGCAAGATAGAAAAAAAGAAGAATTTTTCCAAAGATTATTTTCTAGAGAAACAATGGTTTTTTCCAGACCTGATCGTATTCAAATTATTGAAAACATAGATAAAATCACAGACAAAATAGAAATTGTTGTAAGAAAATTACTTCTTTTTCAAGTTGAAATCAATGAAAATCTGAGAGAAGGAATTAAAGAAATAGCCGAATTAAACAATCAAATTGGAGACCAAGTTCATGAAATGGTAATCAATGTCCAAGATAATTTTGAAAAAGCAAAAGAAAATATTACCAATATAACAAATTTAAGAAGATCTGTAAGAGACAAACAATGGGTGCTTCAAAAGCTGAATTATGATTACCAACACGATTTTCAAGCTTTTAGATATACTGAAACTCTAATCAAGTATCTGATGGAAGCTGCGGATAGATCTGAAATTTTTGCAGATCGAATATTCATCCTTATCCACAAATATGCACTTTAATCATAAAATTATGGAAGTAAATTATCAATGGCAGTTGCAGTTATAGTCATCATTCTTCTGATTTTGATGCTCGGCTTAGCTTTTGGCATCGGAAGTAATGATGAGACTATGGCAACTTTAGTGGGGAGTAAAGCTATAAAAACAAAATACGCAATTGCTCTAGGTGCAATACTTGTTTTCTTAGGTGTGGTGTTTTTTTCAGAAAACGTAAGTAAAACAATTGGAGAAAATCTTCTGGGAGAAAATGTTGAGTATAACGTCTATATGCTTTTAGCAATTATTATTAGTACAACTATTTGGTTGGTTGTAGCTTCACAAACAGGAGCTCCTATTTCAACTACACACTCAGTAGTTGGAGCTGTTTTTGGTGTAGCAATTGTTTGGAGTTTCCAAGGGTCAGGATCAATTGGTCAATCTATGGATTGGGGAACACTTGGAGAAGTAGCATTAGGCTGGGTAATTTCGCCTTTACTAGGTTTTATTGGAGCTATTATTTTCAAAATTCTAATAGAAAAATTTCTTTCGAAAATGCAGAAAGGATTGGATAGAGTTGAAAAAACTGAGAGAATATTTGCCGTACTACTCATTTTAGCAGTTGGTTGGTCGCAGTTCAGTAGAGGAGGAAATGATTCTGCAAATGCATTAGGTATTTTATATGGTTTAATAGAAAATGGTTCTATACGAAACTTCATGCCATTCTTCTTAATAGCTAAACCAGGAGTAGGTTTAACTTCGGGCATTTTCACAAAATTTACTGCAACGGGTATAAATCCGATCTACTTAGTTATGGCTGTAGGAGCTATGATTGCTCTAGGGTTAATAGTTATAGGAAGAAACGTAATCAAAAATGTTGGTAACAATTTAATAGCAATAAAACCTTCTGATGCTTTTAGTATTGAGCTTGCAACTAGCAGTGTTATTTTTCTAGCAACTATTTTTGGATTTCCTATCTCGGGGAGTCATGTGCTTATCTTCGCTATTATTGGAGCAGGAATGGTTAAGGGAGAACGTCCAGATAAAAAATCATTCAGAAAAATGGTTATAAGTTGGATCATAACTTTCCCTGTTGCAGCAGCTCTATCAGGTCTTATTTATGGTGTTTTTATAGTTGCAATTCCTTTCTAAGAATAATTCAAAAAAGGGTTAACTTCAACCTTCTGATGAAACAAAATTGATAAAATAAAAACAGGAAGAGTCCTATCTAGCTTTTACTGGTTTTGCAATAAGGGAGCGTTGTTTTGCTAGAATTCGATTTGAACATTTAGGACATTTAACCCCAGGTAATAATCTTAATTCACTAGGTGTTATCTCATTCTTACATCTTTGGCAAATATATTTAGTCATCGTTTTTCTCTTCCTTAGTTTATTCTTAATCTTTTCTGTTCAGACTATTTTTCATCCGCGAAATCAATGAATTCTTGGAAATCTGAATCTCCTTCCATCAATTCTCCTAAAGCAACTTCTAAATCTTCTAAAGGTAATTTGATTTGTTCCATTGTATCTCTATCTCTTATTGTAACAGAATACTCTTTGAGTGAATCATAATCTATTGTAACACAGAATGGTATTCCAACCTCATCAGCTCTAGCATATCGCTTACCGATTTTACCACTTTCATCATAGAATGACAAGTATCCTGCTTCTTTTAGTTCAGTGTGAACATCATGAGCAAATTCAGCAAGTCCATCCTTCTTCATAAGTGGAAAAACAGCTACCTCCAAAGGTGCGACAGCTGGAGGAAACTGGAACCATGTCCAGCCTCTATCATCTTCTCTATAACATTTTTCTAGAACAGTATATAGTATTCTTCCCACTCCCAATGAAGGTTCACAAACATGAGGAAGAATCTTTTTCTCATCCACAACTATCTCATAATTCGATTTTGAAGCTTTAGCATGTTTTAGTAAATCATAATCTGTTCTGAGTGCATTCCCAACTATTTCCATATGACCGATTGAAAGATTTGCTTCAAGATCGTAATTTCCTGCTGAATAATGAGGAGCTTCATGATCTTGCATATGTCTGAACCAGAAATCTTCAGCTTTTACGCCTAATACTAGAAACATTTCAGTTTCTAATGCCAGATAATAAGCCAAATATTGATTAGGTACATGTTTTTTAGTAACAGCTTCTTCAGCTGTCATAGTCAAAGGTTTTTCCCATCCTTTTTCTTGCATATCTCGTGTGACAATGTTTATTTCTATATCAGCTACTTCTTCCCATCGTGGATGCTCATTTTCCTTTCCTGGGTCGTAAAACATTTCTATTTCCATTTGCTCAAATTCTCTTCCTCGAATAAGGAAACTTCTAGGTGAGATTTCGTTTCTGAAGGAAGATCCAAACTGAGCTATACCAAAGGGGAGTTTGTTCCTCATGAAACCAGCTAATTGTTTGAAATTGATGAAAATATTTTGAGCTGTTTCGGGTCGTAAATAACCATTAACTCCACCAGTAGAACCTATTTCAGTCTTAAACATTAAATTGAATTGTCTTATATTTCCTAATTCTCCTTTGCAGTTTGGACATTTAATCTCATTTTCCTTGATTTTCTTATCCAATTCTGCTATCGGCAATCCTTCAGCAGATTCTCCAGTATTCCTTTTTATGATATCATCAGCTCTATACATGGAATTGCATTTAGAACATTGAACTAAGGGATCATCAAAAGATTCAAGATGTCCTGAAGCTTGAAAAACAGACTCAGGTAAGAGAGTTGATCCTGAAATTTCGAAGACTTTGTCTTCATCTAAAACAAAACTTTGCCTCCAAAGTTCAATTATTTTCTGACGCATTAATGTGCCTAATGGACCATAATCAAAGAATCCTCCAGCTCCACCATATATTTCAGCTGTAGGACTGACAAATCCTCTTCTTTTGCAAACATCAATGATTTTATCCATCAATCTTTCTTCAGTCATTAGTATCTAAAGCCCTCAAAAGAAAATAGATTATTAAGAGTTTTTATCTCTTTGTTCCTTTAATTGTTAATAGAATCACCTTAAACAGACTAATTGCATCAGATATTACTGTAGCTTTTATAGCAAACTCTCAAGATTACATATGATGACTAAAGTACTCAGAGTAGAATGCATAGAACTAAACTATCACCAATCTCTAAGCACACTTTGTCATCAAGTGAAAAATCTATATAATCGAGCGAATTATCTGGTTATTCATAACAGGAGTATCTTAGAGTTTCTTATCTTCACAAGTGAAAATAAAGTCTACAAAGATTACTTAGCTAAATTTGAAAAATAAAAGAAAAATGAAGAGGAAGTTAAATAGTAACTTCGATTTTGAGTTTACGTACTAACTCTTTGTAACGATTACGAACTGTCACTTCAGTTACAGTTGCAGTCTCAGCGATTTCTCTCTGAGTTCTTCTCTCTCCTTCAGTAATTCCAGCGATATAAATTGAAGCTGCGGCTAGACCAGTTGGATCTTTACCAGCTGTCAAGTTATGCTCTTTTGCTCTGTTAAGTAGTTCAACAGCTTTACGTGCAGTTCTACCACTTAGTCTCAATTCTGCTGCAAAACGAACAATATAGTCAGTTGGATTAGCTAGCGGGATTTTAATGTTTAATTCTCGAATTATTAATCGATAGCATCGCCCAAGTTCTTTCTTAGAAATTCTTGAATGACGAGCTATTTCATCTAGTGTTCGAGGAACACGACGAATACGAGCTCCAGCATATGCTGTCGCGCCAATCATAGCTTCAATTGAACGACCACGAATCAATCTTTTCTCGATGGCTTTTCGATAAATATTTGCAGCAGTTTCATTCACACTTCGTGGAATACCTAGTTGTGAAGATAAACGGTCTAATTCAGACATGGCGTACGCAAGGTTTCGATCTATTGAACTATGAACCCTTGTTCTGATTTGCCATTTTCTGAGACGGTAAATCTGAGCTCTTCGTTTGGGTGAAAGCTTCTTACCATAGACGTCCCTGTCTTCCCAACCGATTTGGGTTGAAAGACCTTTATCATGGATTGTAATTGTGGTAGGCGATCCCACTCTACTGCGCTTAGATCTTTCTTCAGCAGTAAAGGCTCTCCATTCTGGACCGTCATCAATTAGCTTTTCCTCGACAACTGTTCCACAATTTCTGCAAATATGCTCTCCTCTAGTCTCATCCAGAATAACATCTATACTACCGCATTCAGGGCACTCCATATCTTCCTCGTCGTCTCTTAGTGATGCTTTATCCTTTTTTTTACTCATTCTTGTATCAACCTACAATGAATTGTCTGTTATATGATTAACGAAAAACTAAACAGAGCAGTATTATTCTTACGCATTACATTGATTTTAACGTTTAACATTACACACTTAATGCTAGCTGCTTGGTGCGAATCCCAACACTATTTCATGTTTCAACCTCATAAAATAAGAGAGAACCCTTCCAAATGTCCCAACACTTCTCTTTTTAAATCTTTCGTAGCTCTATGCTAAACTCCTAACCTTCGCATCTCATATATAAATGTTTTGATGACCAAAGAAATACCTAATTGAAATCGTTTTTTTATTAGGGTGGCGTTTCAAGACCTCTTCTTGTAAATGGAAAAAAAGGACGCTTCCGAAAACTATTTAAGATGAATTTGAAGACTCAAAAATCCGTCTCCTAAATTAATAATTCAAGCGGAAACATTAGAATTCTGTAGTTTTCCACGTTTTTTCATCCTTTTTTTCCTTTTTATTGTGATAATGATACTCTCTATTAGTATACCAATAATCATCACACTCATTCCACTGAAGAATGAAATGAAAAATTGATATCCCAGAGCTGCTAGAGTGATTCCAACAATTCCAGCTATTGTAAAAATAATTACAGATGATCTAATCATGAACAAGAGCTATTCGTTTAAGCACTGATAAACACTATCTGCTTTCTTTCTTCTTTTCTAAATATTGATTTCCTTTTTTTCTGGTAACTACTGCCATTGTTTCCGCTCTTTAGATTGATCCGTTTACCTAATATCGCATCAATTTCCCTTTCTAGTTTTCGATTTATTTCTATTTTCTTTACAATTTTCCAGTCCTTGTAGATATTGATATTGTTTGATTTTATCATTTTTCTCCAAGATATTGATTACTTTGGGCACTTTTATTATCTAACATTTAATAAAATGTAGTTTTTACTTTACAAATGTGTAGTTCTTCTAGATTATTATTTAACTTCTAAAAGTTCATTAGACTATGTTAAAATTGTTTCAGGATTTCGCAGGTTCTTCTTCTTTGTAATCTTCTTCGAGTGATTTTGTTTTTTGTTCCCTTTCTCCAGTAACTAAGGGTGTTATTCCTTTCTTAATATTGTAGTCATATACACTTTCTTCTTTGACATCTTCTCTCTGATATATTGACTTTCTTTCTCTCTCATAGATTTCATACAATGAAGCTTCTTTTTCTCCTTTCTCCTCTCTTCGATCAAAGTCTTTGTAGATGTACAGTGCAAATAAATTCCCCTTTAAGTTGACATATTTCATATCATAATATTTGCTAAATTCACCAATCCAGTCAAAAACCTCCATGGGAATTTCGTTTAATTTTTCAAGATACAGGAAAATAGGTTTTGGATATGTTATCCTCGTTGGTATTATGATATTCGCTTCAACTTCCCATTCCTTCACATAGTTCTCAAGAACGCCCTTAATTCTGTTCAGCTTTGCTTGTTGAACATAACTCTCTAAGGTCGTTAACATTTCTTCCATGTTGTTAGTGTTATTTTCAGTCATTTTTCACACCCCAAGTGATAGATAACATTTCCCCAGCGTATCTTCAAAATATACTTCACAGTTTCACCAATATTAACGTTTGCTAAAGAAAAAGTTCTAGACAGTCCGATAGACGAAACAACTCTAACTCTCATTTTTGAACTGATTTATAGCGAGTTTACTCTTTCTGGAAACTGTTATTGTATCTAGAAGAATTTTATTACGAAAGAAACAAAAAAATTACCTTTTTGACACAAAGTTAAAATTAAATAACAAATTAGTATTCTTGCTAAAATGTCTTTGTAGGTAATATCATGAAAATAGAAGAATACGATGTTGTTGTAGTTGGAGCTGGCTTAAGTGGATTGCGAGCAGCTCTAGAGCTTTCCAAACATTGGAAAGTTGCAGTTGTAAGCAAAGTCCATCCAATTAGGAGTCATTCAGGAGCTGCACAAGGAGGTATTAATGCCGCTTTGGGAAATACTGAAGCTGGACAAGATGATTCTCCCGAAAAACATGCTTATGATACAGTTTATGGTTCTGATTACCTAGCTGATCAAGATGCGGTTTTACTAATGTGCGAAGAAGCACCCAAAATAGTCGTTGAATTTGAGAGTATGGGAGCACCATTTTCTAGGTTAGATTCTGGGCTTATTGCACAAAGACCTTTTGGAGGAGCTGGTTTTCCAAGAACGTGTTATGCTGCAGATAGAACAGGTCATGTTTTACTTCACACCCTCTACGAACAATGTGTTCATAAGAATGTGCAATTCTTTGATGAGTTTTTCTTAATAGATTTGATAAAAATTGATGATCAAATAACTGGCATACTGACTTTGAACATGGCTTCAGGGGAGTTAGTTATTTTTAGATCAGGATATGTCATTTTAGCTACCGGAGGATTTGGTAGAACCTACAAACGTTCTACAAACGCTATTATCAATACTGGAGATGGTGTAGGTGCAGCTTTTAGAGCAGGAGTTCCTATTCAAGATGGTGAATTTGTTCAATTCCATCCTACAACCCTATATGGCACCAACATTCTGATTACCGAAGGCGCTCGAGGTGAGGGTGGGTTACTCTACAACAATCTTGGAGAAAGGTTCATGTTAGATGTTGCACCTAATGCTAAAGAATTAGCTCCCAGAGACATTGTTGCTAGAGCTATTGATACTGAAATCAGAGAAGGACGAGGATTTGAGGATGCTTATGTTCATTTAGATCTTACACACCTTGGTGCAGAAAGAATCAGAGAAAGATTACCGGGAATAAGAGAAATTTCTATTTATTTTGCTGGTGTAGATCCTATCAATGAACCAATACCTGTTCAACCAGGACAACATTATTCAATGGGTGGTATTGGGACAAAATTTGATGGGGACATATGTGAAACTATGCTTTCTGGTCTCTATGTAGTTGGAGAAACAGCTTGTATATCTGTTCATGGAGCTAACCGATTAGGAGGAAATTCTTTGCTTGAAACAGCTGTTTTCGGTAGGCATGTTGGCAAGTTGATGTTAGAGAAAGGCCTGCCAAAGCTACCGGAAGAAATTAGAGTAATGGCATCTGAAGAAGAAGTAATCAAAGAAATTGAGGAGCTTCTTGAGAAATGGGATAACAGTTTAGGTAAAAAACCCTTTGAGATTCAAGAAGCAATGGGAATAGCATTAGATACTAAAGTTGGCGTTTTTCGAACAGAAGATGAGCTTAATGAAGCATATGAGGAGATTTGCAGATTGCAAATAGAGTTTAAAAACGTCAAAGTTTCCACTTCTAAGAGGAAGTTTAATTTTGGTTTAATCAGAACACTTGAACTTAGAAATATGCTTGATATTGCAGAAGTCACTGCTTTTTCAGCTTTGTGGAGAAAAGAGAGCAGGGGAGCGCACTCTCGAATAGATTTTCCAAACCGTAATGATGAAGAATTTCTTGTTCATTCTATGGTTACAAGAGACGAAGAAGGAAAATTAATAGTAGAAACTAAACCTGTGAAACTTGGTCAATTTGAGGTAAAGGAGCGTGTGTATTAATGGTAGAGATGCAAAAATTCCTTGTATTCAGAAAGGATTCAGAAGATAAAGAAGGCAGATATGAGAGATTCGAAGTTCCAAAGAGAAAAGGTCTAACAATTCTAGAAGCACTCTTCTATATTCAAGATAACTATGATTCAACACTTGCGTTCAGATATTCTTGCAGAGGAGCGATTTGTGGCAGCTGTGGTATGACTGTAGATAAAGTCCCAGAGCTTGCGTGTAGAACGCAGATATCTACCGTTAAAACCAAAAAGAAACCAGTTAAGCTCCCAGAGTTTAATTTCGGACAAATCCTTGATTGGGATCAGGAAAATGAGATACTTATTGAACCATTACCTAATATGGAAATCATTCAAGATTTAGTAGTTAATATGGAACCTTTCTGGAAGTTTTACAGAGAAGTTGAACCTTATTTCACAAGAGAATGGAATGATGAAGCACCTGAATCTCATCAGAGTTCTGATGCCGCTAAATCAATAGAGCATTTAATTAATTGTATCGCTTGTGGTCTGTGTTGGGCATGTCCTGTTAATGCTACAAATAAGGAATATTTTGGTCCAACTGCTCTAGCCAAAGCAAATCGTTTCATTGCTGATAATCGATTGTCAGAAGAACACAGACAAGAGATATTAGATATTGTGTTGCAACAAAATGCCGTACCAGCCTGTGAAAAATATTTTGTTTGTAATCGTGTTTGTCCAAAAGGAGTAAGACCGGGAACAGCTATTAATGATATTAGAGATAAGTGGTCAAAAAATGAGTGATAAAACTAGATTGGAGAAAGACATCTTAGGAGAGCTAGAGGTTCCAGCAAATGTTTATTGGGGAATCAACACACAAAGAGCAATAGAAAATTTCTGAATAAGTGGAAGAGTATTTTCAGAATCGTTTATCAAAGCTTTAGCTCAAATCAAAAAAGCATGTCTTCAAACTAATTTAGAATTAGACTTAATAGACCAAAGTATAGGAGAAGCAATACTTCAGTCAATAGATGAAATAACAATTGAAAATAAGCTACTAGATCAGTTTCCAATTGACATTTTTCAAACTGGTTCAGGAACTCAAACCAACATGAATATGAATGAAGTATTAGCAAATAGAGCTAATGAAATTCTAGGCAGTGAGTTAGGTAAAAAGCATCCTGTTCACCCAAATGATCATGTGAATAAGGGCCAATCTTCAAACGACATTATACCAACAACAATGCATCTTGTTTCCATTGAGGAGATACATAAACAGCTGCTTCCAGCTATCAGAGATATTCTTTCTGTTCTTAAACAAAAAATAGACGAATTTAAGGATATTATAAAAGTTGGAAGAACTCATTTACAAGACGCAGTACCTATACCATTGTCTTTAGAATTTCTTGTTTATCTTAAACAGCTTACTTCTGAAGAACAAAATCTCATGGAAATTGTTGAAGAATTGGCATCAATTCCACTGGGGGGTACAGCTCTAGGTACTGGAATCAATACTCACGAAGAATTTGGAGAGATAGCTATTCAAAAGCTCTCAGAAATAACAAAAGTAGACTTTCGCTTGAATCCTATTAAAGCAGAAGGAATAGCTTCACACAAAGTGTTTGTAAAATTAAGTGGTATTCTTAAATCACTTTCATTAGCTCTGATAAAACTAGCTAATGATATAAGATGGATGAGCAGTGGGCCAAGAGCTGGTTTAGGAGAATTATTGATACCCAAAAAAGAACCAGGCTCTTCCATCATGCCAGGGAAAATTAATCCTACACAATCTGAAATGCTAATTCAAGTATGTTTGAAGGTCATTGGAAATGATACAACAGTAACTTTTGCTGAAGGGTTTGGAAGTACTCTTGATCTGAATGTCACAAAACCATTAATCATTTCAACAATACTTGAATCTATTCTACTTCTTTCAAATGGAATAAAATCCTTTACTGAAAATTGCCTAAAAGAATTAAGAGCTGACCAAAAACAAATCGAAAAACAATTAAAAGATAATTTAATGATTGTGACAAATCTTGTGCCAATTATAGGTTATGATAAAGCTGCTGAGATAGCTAAGAAAGCCTATGAAACTGGAAAAACAATAAAAGAAGTTATAGAAGAAATGGGTTTGGAGATTAAAGACTTAGAGAAGGTTTTAGATCCTAAAGGATGATATAGTTTTGCTTAACCTCTCTTTTTCCTTTTCCATACTCCGTATACAATGAGAAGTGAAAAGATGAATAGGATAAAGGAAATTGAGGTTTTTAGTGGATAATCCTCATCTGGCAGAACAATAGGATTCTTTAATGGATATAAATCAAAACTATTTGCATCACCATCAATTGCATATTTCTTTTTATTTCCTTTATCTAACCAGTAGTTTCCTATGTTTGTCTCAGGATTGTACCAATAATTATTAGTTCCTGAATCTTCTGCTTGACTTGTACCTAAATATGGAATCTCATTATTGATGAAACTATTTCCACTAACTACAAAATGTTTTGTACCAGTTTTTAGATTGGCACCATAACCCTTGTTTTCTAAAATTAGATTGTTTCGAATAATTCCTATTACTCCATTAATCACCTCGATTCCACCATTTTTTTTGTTATAACAGATTGAATTACTAGAAATTTCAAGATTAGTTGTTCCCGCAAAAAGAACACTATCCCCATTATATTTGAACTCGTTACCGATAATTTTAGCATTATCCACATAGTAGAGATAAAGACCGTGAAAATTATTAAAATTGCATATGTTATTCTTATAGGTATTATTACTACCTGAGTCATAGATTCCACTTGCTTCATTTGTATATGTAACATTGTTTTCATCAACAGTGATATTGGAAGAATAATGGGACCAAATTCCATGAATTGAGGAATTTAGTATTCTGTTATTACCTATTTTTGAAAATAAACTATAAGATAACATTATACCATAAATATTCTCTTCAAGAAAGTTATCTGTTATTGTAGAATTATAGCTGTAAGTTTCTATTATTCCTACTGAACCAGATTTAATCTGATTCTTTGAAAAGGTACAATTAGAGCTATAGAAACATGATATTCCATAGAAAGTTTTCAGCATGACTTGATTTTGAACAGTGATATTAATGCAATCAAAAATGATAATTTGGCCATATTCTTGATTGTCAATAACTAAATTAGTTTGGTTTTTAATGTATCCTAGTTTTAAACCGGCTACAGTGTTATTGTCAATCATTAGAGTATGAATCTTGTCATAATTGGATGAAATTTCAATTCCGCCTTTGTCAAACCCATTGTCTAAAATCGTACAGTTGATTGTCTGCCGAAGTCTGATACCTGAAAATTTTACCCCCAAAACATTGAGGCCATCTCTTCCAAGAATCGAGTTATTGGAAACAAATACACTGGTTGCATAATTCAGATCAATACCTCGAAAATAGGACTCTATAATGTTTTCAGAAATTGTAATATTATCACAATTGGTTATTTGTATTCCTGTCAGCATTTCAACAGGATAGAAAGTATCAAATTGTGCAATCAAATTGTTTGAAATACTTATAGTAATCCCGTTAATGTTTTGAATTACAATTCCATAAGTTGAAACTATTCTGCAATGTTCAATTGTAAAATGCTTTGATACATTGGTTATGAATATTGCATAATTTACTCCTTGTCCATTTATTTCATAGTCTTTTATGATATAGGGGCTTATTTCAGTACCTGTCCCTTCTGAAGCAAAACTAACTAAATCTTCGTTGGAAGAAATTATAATTTCTTGAACTGTGATATAGTCAAAGGTAAAATCTGCAATTTCTTCTTTACCTAGAAGGCCTATATCAGATGTGATCTCAGGTGAAATAGAAGAAAAAACGTTAAACACAGAACCACATAGTAGTAAGATAGCGCAAATGCTTAGTAAATACTTTGAAGTCTTCATCATAACTCAAATCACACTATAGATCCAGAATTTTCGTTGATGATTTAGTTTACATCCTTATTAATTTAGCTCTATTTTGTAAATCACAAATATTCTATTAACTTCGAGAAACTAGTTAGGAATAACTACAATTCTAAATCACATGTTTTTTTCAATATATGAAATGCAATCTTCTCTCTTATTCTTAATTTCTTCTTTCATTATTGCCTCAATGAGGTTTGATTTTATAGAACCTATTTTTTCACCTTTGACGTTGAAAATCTTTCTTATTTCATGACCATTTAGTTCAGGTTCAAAGAATATCAAATCCTTTCTATCCCTCAAAATAGCAATATGATCTAAGAGAGAATCAAAATCTAAATTTTCGGTTCTAGTAGATAATTCTGCTTTAGTCAGTAATATAACGTTATCAATCAAATCACTTTGTTCTCTTAGCATCTTTCTAATTTCAAAGTCTTGTGGAGGATCGTCTATTATATCTATCAGAGAATTACGGAAACTAATGTAAGCTGTTATTTCTGTTCTTTCTCTGTTTGAAAATTTATACTTTTGAAGGATTTCATTTGCAATCTGAACTAAATCTCTGTCTTCCTTTTCTGAAGATTTTTCAGATGTTATTTCTACTAAAATCATGGCGATGAAGAGATTAACATTTACAGAACCTTTGAACTCTAGAAATTTTATTTTCTCTTCAATTTTCGTCCATGTATCTTTTGTACTAAAAATTTGAGAGTTCAATTCAATATTTTTCACTTCAGGAAACAGAACTTCCAGTATCTTCAAGTCCCTAATCAGCCTATAAGCTCTGCTTGGAGCATAACTGAAGGACAATTTTAATTCCTGGAGGATTCTTTCTTTAGGAACGTCCAACAAATTTGTTGCATTTTTCCTTATTCCTTTTTTGATCTCAGAACTAAGTGTAAAACCAAGCTTGCAGGCAATTCTTATTGCTCTAAAAATTCTCAGATAGTCTTCATGAAAAACAATATCAGGTTCTCGAGTTGTTTGTATAAGTTGATTTTGCAAATCAGCTGTTCCATCAAAAAGATCTATATAAAAATCTTCAAACATTATTAGAGCATTAATAGTGAAATCTCTTCTCTGCAAATCCTCTACAATAGATGCTTTTTCTACTATAGGCACTCGGGAAGGATACTCATACCTTTCTTTCCTAGTTGAGTTGAATTCGAATACTACTTCATCGGGAAATCTAACTTGTGTTGTGAGGGTTCTATTGCTCATCTTACCTATCTTTGCTCCCATAGTCTCCGCGATTTTTAGAGTTAATTTATGGAAATCGCCTCTGAAAACTAGGAAATCAACATCTTCAGATTGTCTTTCAAGAAGCAAATCTCTTACAAAACCACCAACTATACCTATAGAGCAGTTCAATTTTCTAGATATTTCTTGAATGGTTTCTATCTTTGATTTGATTTTTTGACTGATATTCATTCTTACTTCTTGGTTTATCTGGTGAGATTCAAAATTAATTCTTGATTCAATAAGTTCTCTCCTGCAAATTTCAAAATCAGAATCTTTCTTCATCTCAATCAGCAATTAATCAATACAGCTATGGAATATAAGAATTGTTTTCCAATTGATTTCTATAGGTTTTTAAGACTGCAAGTATAAATGATTCTTGATTGAAGAATAAAGAGTAGGGATGAATGACATTTGAATCTTTCATATTAGGATTGGAAAATGTTCTGTTTTATCTTGCTGTAGGTCTATTAATTGCAGGAGGAATTTTTGTTTTTCTATCATTTGTTTTTAATTTTCAAAACTTCTCACATGCTCTAGGATTAGGGGACCATGATATTTCTATAGATCACGATGTGTCTATAGACCATGATGTTTCAATTGATCACGATGTGTCTATAGACCATGATGTTTCAATTGATCACGATGTGTCTTTGGACCATGAAGTAGATTCAGACCTCTCTGAGGTTCATGCAGATGGGATAAAGGATGTTACTCATTCATCTGCACCAATTCTTCTTATTTTGTCTACTTATTCTGTAATGTTTGGAATACTAGGCCTATCAACACTGAGAATGCCTTCTTCAAGTATAGGCTTACGAATTTTCCGCATCGTAATAGTTGTTATTTCCCCCTATCTACTTGCTTTAATAATAACTCATATTTGGAAAAAAATTTCAGCAACAACAGTTAAACCAATTGTCAGTGGTGTCCAACTAATTGGAAAGATAGGTAAGGTTTTTGTTCCAGTTGATTCAAAAGGTGGAATGATTCACGTAGATCTAGGGGAAGGTATGGGTGAACAAAAATTACCTGCTAAGAGTTTTGATTTCTATAAGAGATTCGAGAGAGAAGAGACGGTTAGAATAATAGCAGTAAAAAATGGTGTGTACTTGGTAGAAAACATTTGAAATCTTACCCTTTTTTGTTTTTTTGAGATAATTTTTCAAGTGCAAAAAAACTTAATCTTTATTTAGATAGATTAAAAAGCCCCCATGATAGTAAATTTAACACCTAAGAAATGAGGGTTAAAATACAATGATATGGTGGATATGGATACCAGTAGGATTAGCTATAGTTTTAGTATTATTCGTATTATTTTATGCATCTCGTTATAGGAAATTTACTTCAGATGTTTACATGATACATTTCAGAAACGGTAAAGTCATCAAAGCTGGAATTGGAGGGAAAGCTGTAACAATGCCTTTGATAGATGAGGTTCGTGTGGTACCAGTTACAACACAATCAACCTTTTTAGAAGCTAAAGAAAAAGTGTTGTCTAGAGAATTCCAAGAGATTTCAGTTACCGCCTTTGTCTTCTGGCGAGTAATTGATCCAGAGGTAGCTTTCTCAAGAACTTCTTGGGATAAAGCCGCTGATGCCTATATTGAAAACATCATTAAAAATGCAGCAGAAAGTATCATTCGAACAACATGTGCGAACATGGCTCTTGAAAAAATCATTCGAGACAGACAAGCAATTATTGAAGCAGTTACTAAGGAATTATATTCCTTGACCAAAGATTGGGGTATGCTTGTAGAAAGCTGTGAAATCAGGGATATTGAAATCATTGATCCAAGTCTTAAAGCAAATGTAAGCGCAATAATGAAGATTGAGCAGGAAAAACTTGCACGATTGAAAAACGCTGAAATGGAAGAAATTACTAAAATCAGAGATTTAGAAGTTAGTAGAAAAGTAGGCGTCGAACAGCAAGAAGTCGGCTTAGAAGTTGAATCAAAAGAAAAGGATAAGGAAATAGCAGTTCAAGAATTAGAAAGGAAACGTACAGAAGTCGAAGCACTAACTTATCAAACAAAAATAGAAATTGAGGCCAAAGCTGACGCTCAAAAAATAAAGCAATTAGCAGAAGCTAAACAATTTGAAATGGAATCCAGAGCAAGGGGTGATGCTGCGGCTATTCTAGAAGCTAAAATGGCTGAAGCAGCAGGTATTCTTAAGAGAATAGAAGCTCTAGCCAAAGCTGATGGTCGTTTATTCCAAGAAATGATAATAGAAAAACTTCCAGAAATTTATCAGAATTTGGAAATAGACAAAATGATAATAACTGGAAACAAAGATGATGCTTTTTCTTCAATAGCCAATGCGATACTGCCATTCTTACAGATTGTACCTGAATTAGCTAAAAAATCTGAACTTCCTATAGAGAAGAAAAAATAATACTTCTCTTTTTTTTTACGTTTTCCGCATTAATACAAAACTATTATCCAATCCGATATATTTTTCTCTTGAAATTCCATGATGTTTTAGTTTTGCCATATGAGAATCTTTTTCCAAGTTGAAGAAATAAGGTTCATAAATACTTAATATCCAATCTAAAGCAAAGGAAAGTTCAGGAATCATTTGGAAAGCGAAATATCCTTCAGGGTTAAGTACTGTTTGTAGAGTTTGAATATATTCTTTTAAGTCATTTTGGAATATGAATTTTGATCCGAGAAAGAGATCTATTGAATCTTTAATTTCAGAAAGTTGAAGCTCTTCTCTTTCAACAAATTGGACATTATAAATTTCATATAAATCTTGCAGGACATTGCATCTGTAAATCGAATTAGTAGGTTCGACACTAAGAATGTTAACCTTTTCTCCGAAGAAATCTGCAAAATGTAGCGAATTATAACCAGAACCATTTCCCCAAATCAAAACTTGTATTACTTCCTTAATGTCAAATAAAGGCATTCGAAGCTTAAGACTTTTGAAAAATAAATCCCTTAATAAAAAGAAGAATTCTGTACTATGCAAGGAATCTAAAGTTTGTGTAAGATCTTTTTCGGGGAGTTTACCCGATTCACCTTTTAATATTTCTTTATATTTTTGAATCAAATTATCAAAGAAACTGATGAATGGAGAAAGAAATCCGTTATTTAGTGCCTTAATATCATCTTTAAAAGTTAGCTCCAAATATTCTCTTCTTGGACTATCACCATAGAATTCACCTTGTTTAGTTAATAATTCTTGATTAGCTAATAAATCAAAAACCTTAACAAATTCTTCATCTAAAGAATTGAAATTTAGCATGTGAAAGATTTCTTCTGGCGATCTCGGACGATTTAAAATTTCATAAACACCTATATCCTTAAGCATATCAGAAGCTTTGAATGCTGATAGTTTAAGCAGATTATTAACGTTTTTAGATACTTCTTCTTCAGAAGATTCAAATGTAAGGGGGAATTTATTCATTGGGTCACCAACCTAACAATTCGATTGTTTATACTACTAAAAAGCAGTAAGTATTTTAATTTCTATCGTTACTCTCAATCGTTATATTTAGAAATCCAATAATCATTTTTTTCTGTAAACGTCAACAAAACCTCTAGATTTTAAGAAAATGATAAATTCTATTACTGAAGATATAGGTACAGATAAATCTTGACTTATTGAATGAATTGAAGTATTTCCTTTAAGAAGAGATAGATTTTCTAAAAATAGTTGGAATTTCTGATCAAGGGTAATAGATCCTTTTTCTTGGAGATTTTTGGGTGTTTCAGACAATTCAGGATAATCATCTTCAGAATTTATAATTGAATCCATAATTTCTGTTATGATAAATTTCTTAGGCTGTTTTGAGATATTTTTATCTAGATATGAAATTGCTTCTAAAGTTGATTTTACTTTACTTTCTCCTGGAATATTTATGTAAGAGTTAAACAGAATTGTAAACCAATCATCCAAATAGGAGTAATTTATTTTGCTTTGAGGTTTTTTTGCTCCTACCATCAAGGCATCTTTTTTAAGATGTCTGTAAACGAGAAGTTCCAAACCTTTGTAGTAAAGACTAATTAAATCTCCTTCCCTGAGATCAGCTTCATTCTTCTGAATATCAATAAATTTGAAAAGACTTGAAAATTCGATTTTTTTACCATCTATCATCTTAGGGAAGAAGCGTCCATCCATCGTTCCTTTATGATATGGAATAAACAAAAACCCATGGAAATTATTTAATTCATTCCCTGTGACTTCAGACTTATCATTGATTACCAATCCTTTCATTGTGTTGCCGTTCTTGGATAATGGAATTTTATAAGCCGCAGATTTTTCCGCATCTATTAGTTGGGTTAAAGCATCATCAAATAATTGTGGTCTTCCCTGAGTTCTTTCAGAAAGAGACCTAGCATATTTAGCCAACTTATCTAGATTTGCTGTAGGGACGCAAACAAATAACAAAACAACTATTTGTTCAACTTCTTCTTGTATGGAGATATAACGACCTATAACAACTCTTTCTTCAAGGCTTGTGATAACATCTGCATTAGTTCTCGCAAAACCCGTGTAAATTTCAGCAAGGGAGCTAACATCTTTCAATTTTTCACCAAAAATAGATCGGGACAATTCTTTGATATAACACACAGGACCAAAAATAATGTCAAACTGTACCATTGATACAGTTTTGATTCCTAAATCACGTAAAAAAGGTACATGAAAGGGTGATATTTTCAATTCCTGGTACTTATCCGCGCCACTCATTTAGTCACCATCTATCTACAATTCTTATGTGTAAAGAATCCCCTAATAACAGATACCAAACCAATCTAACTTATAACTTTTCCATTTAATAAATTGATTGATAGTCCTATATGTGCCTATAGTATTTAAGAATAAAAGTGGGAATTTTAAGTTTTACTCACTTAATCGAGCTCTTTCTTCCTCTAAAATAGGTAAAAGATCATTTATGACCCCAAAAGTACATTTTTCGAGGTATTTGCTAGATGTTTCCCAAAAACTATCAAAAAGTGATGATTGATACCCAAGAGATTCATAAGAAATGGCTTGAACCAGTAATTCAACCTTGTCAATATATGAAACAAACATTGCTTCTTTCGATTCTTTGTTTTGCAATTCAACGAATGATTCTTTCCACAGTTTTTTGACTTCTTCATTAAGGATTAAAGAGAGAAGTTCAGTACTTGCGGTTGTTAACAATTGACTTTTGAATTGCTGATATTTATCTTGGCCAAGAAGAATTTCTATTTGTTTATCAAAATCTTGATACTGGCATTCAGGTAAATCATGAATTATAGCAATTCTCATCACAACTTCTGTATTAAGAGTTTCTTCAGGATAAAGAGCGTTATGAAGATCACAAAGAAGTAATGATAGCATGGTTGTATTATAAGCATGATCGGCGATGCTTTCGACATCTGAAAGAGAAACACCAACCCTAATCCATCCTTGTCTCGGTAATCTCTTCAGCTGAATAGCACTTTCTATGAATCCATATATCAACTGGTATAGCTCATCCAACATATTCGTCTCTGTCAAGTCGGTCATTAAAAAAAGTTGAATCAGAGTTATTAAAACAATCGATGGGGGTAATGGAGGAGTAAGAAAGAAAAGATTCTGTCTTACATAATTACATGAATTTTCTAAGAAAGTTCCATTGTCTCTCAGTGTCTTTTTCAAGTGCAATTAATTCTTCGTCAGTGATACCTCTAAATCTTCCTTGCAAGCTAGTCCAATCTGAAATAGGTTTTCTGTTCGCTTTGTCACCATATTTTTTCCCAGGACGACTGAGTATAGCTGTATTAGTTTCACGATCCCACTCAAATAAAGGCCAAATACCTGTCTGAACGCCTAAACGAGAAATTTT
Organism: Candidatus Heimdallarchaeota archaeon; assembly: GCA_021399345.1. Lineage (GTDB taxonomy): Archaea > Asgardarchaeota > Heimdallarchaeia > Heimdallarchaeales > Heimdallarchaeaceae > UBA460. The sequence continues at coordinate 19,809 of JAAFKI010000144.1, read as the reverse complement.
GATAGAATGAGCAGACTCAGCACGCCAGTTAGGAGGACAACTGATATCAATTTGAATAAATTTGAAACCTTCAAAAGAAAGCGCTTTTTGGAATTTTTCTACAAAGTCTTCAAGAAATGCTGCACTAGCTGTAGCTACATAACGAGCATTATTCGCCATCATAATAAAGGGGACCATTTTTCTAGGAGTTGTATTTCCTTTAGGAGTTGTTGCTGTTCTTGCTCCAATCATGGTGTCTCCACTCCGTTGACCACCTGTATTACCATAGACATTGTTTGAATACATTACATGAAGAATGTTCTCTTGACGATCACAAGCTCCAATCTCTGTTGCGATACCAATATCTGCAGCACTACCATCACCGCCCCAGACAATAACTTTCAAGTCATCTTTGCCCTTCTTTTTTAGTGCTCTAGATATTCCTGAAGCAACTGCATCACTTGCAGCAAAAGCTGTGTTTATTGTAGGAACATTAAAAGCAACGCCCTTTCCTGATCCTTGATAAACACTTGCACAACTTGCTGGTACTACTAAAACTGCTTTATCTGCAACTGAACCTATTGCATGACGGAAAGCTAGTGCAGAACCGCATCCTGCGCAGGCAAAATGACCTTTCAACAACGCATCTTTTGGTTTTATCATTAAATCTTTTTGAGTTACTGGCATTTTATCATCTCACTCCTTTAGCTCCTTTTTCACTAAATCTATAATTGCAGAATATGGAACATCCTCACCACCAAGACCCATAATCTTTCCAGAAACTGAAGTATCAACGTTGTGTCTTTTTAGTACTGCTTCAACTTCAATTCTTAGAGGGCCATCATGCCCAAAACTTGCAGCACGATCAATAACTACAAGCTTATGATTCTTTTTAGCAAATTCAACTATATCTTCGACTGGAAATGGTCTAAAAGTTCTTACTCTTAACGCATTGACATTATGACCTTCTGCTTTCAATCTGTCAATGGCTTCATGAGCTTCATCACCGATAGTTCCTAATGTTACCAAAGTCAAGTCTGCTTCGTCATCTCCGTATGGTTCAACCAATCCATTACCATATGAACGACCGAAGCGTTCTTCAAATTCCTTATGAACATCAACAATTTTTTTCTTAGCTCTCTCCATAGCTACCATTAAATCTCGTCTGTGCTTTGAATATTGATCAGGGCCAGTCATCGAACCATAAGCCCAAGGATTTTCTACATCCAATTCAATTACTGGATCATCATAGGGACCTACGAATTCAAAAGCATCTTCGGGGTCTGGTAAATCTACTTGTCCTGTTGTATGACTGATTACAAAACCATCTAAACATGGCATACTTGGGAGCGCTATATCTTTACTTTCAGTAATCTTAAAAGCTTGAAGAGTTGTATCAAAGACTTCTTGGTTATTTTTAGTATACATCTGTATCCAACCTGCATCTCTGAAAGCCATCGAATCTTGAAAGTCTGGCCATATGTTCCATCCTGGTGCAAGACAACGGTTTACTACAGGCATAATAATTGGAAGACGACCATATCCTGTCCAGAAGACATTTTCAGCCATGTACAATAATCCTTGAGATGAAGTTGCAGTGAATGTTCTCACACCAGACCAAGCAGCGCCCATGCAAGCTGCAAGAGCAGAATGCTCACTTTCTACAATAATAAATTCAGCATCAAGTTTGCCTTCATCTACAAATCTGCTGAGATTCTCGACAATCGTCGTTTGGGGAGTTATCGGATATGCTGCAATAACATCAGGTTTGGCAAATAGCGCTGCATAAGACACCGCATCATTTCCTGTCATAGATTTTGTTTCTTGTTTAACTACCATCTCATTCACCTTGTGGAACCATAGTTATAGCACCCTTTGGACATTCTTGAGCACAAATACCGCATCCTTTACAGTAATCGTAATCAAAACTTATAGGTTCATCTTTTTCTCTATCAGCACGATAAATTGCATGATCTGGACAGTATTTCCAACAGATGTTGCATTTGATACATAAATCTGGATTCAATACAGGATAGAAAGTTCTCCATTCACCTGTTTTTCCAGCTACTCCTTCCATTGGATACAATATTGGTAAGCTTGGTCCCTCTGTCATACTCTAACCACCTTTGTTTCTTCGTAAGCTCTTTTTGCAGCTTCAACATTTTTAGGAGCAAGTTCTCCCCAATAATTTCTGATTGCCTTCTCTAGGTTTTCAAAGCTTATTAATTCAGTTCCCTTAACAAAAGCTCCTAACATAGTCATATTCACCAGAGTAAATCCACTGAGAACTAAACCTAGTTCTTGTGAAATACCTGTTGCATCTACATAGGCTACTTTTCTTCCAGTTCCTTTCAATTCTTCAGGAACTTCTTTGGAGTTAATTACAATTACTCCATCCTGGTCTACTTTAGAAATATCAATTCTGTCAAGCAATGAAATATCTAGAATCATAGCATGGTTTGGATCATAAACGGGACTATGTATTCTAATTGGAGCATTATTGAATCTTACATATGCTTCAACAGCTGCTCCTCTTCGCTCTGAACCATATTTTGGTATTGCTTGAGCATCTAGACCTTCATACATGGCTGCTTCAGCAAGAATTTTAGCTCCTGTAACTCCTCCTGAACCTCCACGACTAATTTGTATGATTTCAATCATTACTTCTAACCTTATCAGCTCTGCTGTGGGGTTTTTTTCATTTATTATAATATTTTAGGTATTACATTAAAGTTTGAAAAAAATCATACAATTCAGCTTTAGCCAATCTTAAGGGTGTTTAGGAGTGATATAAGTCCCGCATATTTTTTAAAATGAATACCTTTCCCACACTTCAACATTATTGAACCAGATTCAATTTCTTTAAATGGACCTACTCTTGTAATTACCTCAACATTTGCATCATGTCTTCGTTTCAAACCAGACAAACCTAGCATCACATTTGGTCCTTTAAACTCAATAACATCAAGTCCAGCAAATCCTGCTATCTCTTGAGGAGTAGCTATACTTAATTTAGTTATTGTCTCCTGTGTTGCATATTTTCTAAGTAAAAGCGCATTAACTTTGAGTTCGGTGACATTAGTAAAAGTAGCTTTGAGAAGATTTACAATGAACTTATGTTTTTTAGTCTTCTCACATGCAGGACAAATAGCTACACCTAACTCCGGTAAAATTGAGAGAAACATAAGCGAATCCAAAGGCAACTTCATTAAATCATTTTGATCTTGAAGTTCTTTGAACCCAAACATATATACAAAATGCAATGGTGATGAACTCAATTTGGAAATGTAACTATTACTGAACTTCAAATCACTCTCTTCTTTTAATTTCTTGGACTTGCTAGTTAATTCTTTTTTTAGCTTAGTCGAAGTATCGTACTTTGTGACAGGGGTAAACAAATAAACACGTTGAAACTCTTCAAAAAACTGATTTTTCAATGCTTTAGACCAGAAATTTCGAATCTTTGTACTGGATATTTTTTTCTCTTTGAGTTCCTTGAACAGAAGCTTCTGAAGATCATCTTTTGGTTTCTTTTTTACTGTTTTACTAGTAGTAGATAGGACAGAAATTATTTCATCTGTTGAGATATATTTGAATATGGTTTCTTTCATCACATCTACCACTCTTAATTAGCTCTTGTATTTGACCGTCTGTCTTGATGTTCTACGATTAACTGATTATTTAACTTTTTCATCGTTTCTGGTGTGAGAAAACGAAACGATCTCAAAAACAGAAATAAGTGAATAAAAATGTGTACCCATCAAATCAGAAAATGACATTTATTTTCAGAAGGATGAGCTGAATTTCAAAAGCTGTTATTAATGCACAAATAAAAACTATTAGAACAACCATTTTCCAATTCTTTCTCTGCGACATTTCAACATACAATATAAACCAAATAATGCTTGCAACTGTCAATATAGAAAAAACTACTACCATAAAGGTTAGCCAACCACCGGTTAAGAGCCCGTTATATGCTATATATGCCATTCTTAATCCCTTTTTAATCTTCTGTGCGTGATTTTTTTAAACGTTTAAAAATCTTTGCCATTCGGACAGATTTTAACTTTTGCATGGAGCGAAATTCATCCAGGAATGAAATAATCCCCATCAATTTTACCTTTCATACTTTTCTTCTTGAGATACATTGGTATTATTTTCTTAATGCTCTCGATGTCAAAACCTATTTCTTCAGCAAGGTCAGCTATATTGAATTTTTCTCCAGAAACAATAGCATGCTCAATTTTATATTTAGGAGTTTCCTCTTCTTTAAACTCACCCTTGGTTTTTCCTTTAGCTCCAGTACGGTTTTTACCGCATTTTGGGCAGTCCCAGGTCGCCATTCTAGTAATAGTGACGTTGCCTTGTTTATCAGGCATTGGAGAGACAATATTCCATTCCTTTTTTGTTGGAACATCAGTCGGAATCCACTCTTCTCCACAATTTTTGCATTTTATCAGTTTCTTCTTGGCCATAAATCTCAAATATTGTTCAGTTCACTTGATTAAAATCTTTTCTATGAGTTATTATTCCTTTAACCATATCTTTAGCTTGAAAGCTAGTTTTATAAGAGGCCATGTTAAGAAAAAGTTGACTAGAAAAGTGATTTTCATGAAGCAGTGTTTAGCTTGCTGGGAAGACATCGAAGAACAAGACCGAATTTGCCTACATTGTGGGTCAAATCAAGATGAGATAAAGGATTATTTAGCTCTTGTACTTCTTAAGCAAAGAAAAAAGAAAATCACCATCCCAGAACAAACATCTGCTTTAGATTATGTTATTGATGTAGATCCTAAAACAGCTGAGGACATTACTTTTGCTAAACCTGAAGCTGAAACAAGAGATCATCAAGCTAGAACCCCACCAGGAGCGACATATCAACCTGCAAAACCTTCATGGTTAGGGAGACCAACAGCTCCCAAAGCTTCACAACAAATCCCTCAAAAAGTTAGCCAAGATTCAAAATCAATCCCAACTCAAACAAGTAAGAAATCAATAGAATGTCCTAACTGTTCTAAAGAGGTTTCATTCTTACAATTTTGTAAAAACTGTGGTTATCAATTGCACAAAGAATGTCCCCATTGCCAAAAAGTTAATTCTGTCACTTCCAAGTTCTGCACCAAATGTGGAAAATCAATCAAACCTTCGGTTGAGAAATGAATTAGGAAAAAGTGAATTGAAATGAAATTCCCTAAGCCTTATGTTGCTATACTCTTTAATTGGAACAAAGAAAAACGTTCCACAGACATAATTTATTTTAGTCTTGGTTCAAGTAAGGAAAGACGACCTTTAACTCATACTAGATTGCAATTTGTGTATGAAAGGAATCATCTGAGGGTTTACAAGTATCTTAAAGTTGGTCGAAGCTCCAATATTTACATTCGTCCCCGTTTTGCTACAGAAAATTTGAGAGATGCTCAATATCTCCTTATTCCCGATACAGATCTCCCCTGGGATAATGCAGGATTACTAGAATATTGTCGTACTTTCAAGATATCAAAACCAAAACTTGCTCCTCTTTGTTCATTTTGTCTATCTAGAAGAATCAAATGGACTGCTTTAGATAACGATTCTCTCAAATTTAAAGGAAACCGAATCTGTGATTACTGCAGCAAAAATCTACTAACAAGTGAACTACAACGAAGCAATTTAGTTGTAACAGGAGGACTTACAAAATTCTTCCAACAACAAGCTCAAAGAGAAGGTAACCTAGATGATGTTCTAGAGAATATTTCCTTTGGTGCAGACCAAGATCCTATAAACAGACCAGATTCAACACTCTTTGATATTATCCCAGCCAAGAAAATTGAAGACAAAATGAAGGTAAACCAAGTTGACCTATTATCTTCTCAATTCAAAAAATTGCTCATAAGTGATGGAATTCAGACACTTCTTCCAATTCAAGAATTGGCTCTAGAAAAAGGACTTCTAAGAAATAAAGATCTTCTTGTATTAGCGGGTACTACCGCAGGTAAAACTCTTGTGGGTGAGTTAGCAGGCATAAACTCAGCTTTGAAAGGTAAAAAATTCATTTATCTATCTCCTCTAGTAGCTCTTACTAATCAGAAATATGAACAGTTCAAAAAACGGTATAAAGCATTGGAACTAAAAACTACTATAAGGGTAGGAATGAGTAGAATTCAAGTTGAAGGCGAACATAAACCTATAATTGATGAAACTTTTAAGACAGCAAATATCATTGTTGCAACCTATGAAGCATTTGATTTTCTTCTAAGAGATGGTAAAAACAAAGAAATTGGGGATATAGGTGTCATTGTCATTGATGAAGTACAGATGCTTGTTGCTAAAGAAAGAGGTTTTAGATTAAATGGTTTAATTTCTCGATTAAAAGCTCTATTTCCCAAAGCTCAATTTATCTATCTCTCTGCAACCATTGGAAACCCAAAGGTTTTAGGAGAAGATCTCAATGCCGAAGTAGTAGAGTATTTGGGTAGACCTATACCTTTGGAAAGACATTCAGTTCTAACGGAAAACGAACATGAACGATTTGAACACCTATTCAAAATCTGTCAACATGAACAAAAAATTAGGTCAAAAACAGGATATAAAGGTCAAACGTTAGTCTTTACCAATTCAAGAAGAAACTGTGAGAATGTTGCAAAAAAACTTAAGAAAAAAGGTTTAACAGCTGCTTTTTATCATGCAGGTTTAACTTATCGTCAAAGGAAAATTGTTGAGAAAGGTTTTGAAAAAGGAAGATACTCCGCAGTTGTAACAACAATAGCTTTAGGGGCAGGAGTAGATTTTCCAGCATCCACAGTTATTTTCGAAAACCTTGCAATGGGTATTGAATGGTTATCTGTTGCAGAATTTCATCAAATGTTAGGAAGAGCTGGAAGATATGGTTTCCACGACAAAGGAAAGGTCTATCTTTTAATTGAGCCTGGGAGAAAAATATTTGCAGGTCAAAAAGAAACTGAAGAGCAAGTAGCTTTTGATCTATTAACCAAACCAATAGAAGATGTTGATCCTATTCTAGATACTATTGAAGAAGAGGAAGAAATTTTAGCAACAATAGTTGCTTTCCAAAATGTCAGTATTTCAGATGATAAGATGATTTTTGCTAATATTATAGGTAGATCGAGTTCTCTTCCTGATAATATGAGAGCATTACGCAAGATGAAAATGATTGATGTTGAAAATATGATAATCATTCCTACAGATTTAGGAAAAGCTGTTTCTTTATCATTTTTATCCCCTGCATATGCTCTCCGTTTAGTACAAGAAATTGAAAGGAAAAAACCCAAAAGCTTTGAGGAAGATTTTGCTTTAACTTTGGCCATCAAAATACAACCTTTTAGATCTGCTCATTTAGTTCCAAGAGTGCATGGGGATATAGAAAGAACTCTAAAAACAAATATATCAACAAACATATTCTCGGGAGCAATTCTTGACCTTTATTCAGGTCATGGATGGGGTAGAAAGAGTCCTACGAAACTGATTATTGACACATTTGCAATTTGGACCAAAGAATTCTTTACCTGTAAATGCGAAGATAGACCTTTCTGTATTTGTGGAGAAGTTAACCTTTCGAAAAAACTAGTAGAACTAAGGAAACTAGGTTATTCCCCTATCCGCATTTCTAGTGAATTTCGTAAGAACTATAATATTCAGCTCTATCCTGGTGATTTGTATTCATGGTTAGATGCATTGGTGCATAACTTGAATGCAATTGAGCGCTTAGCAAAGGTTCTAGATAAAACACAGTTACAGAAAAGTGCTAAAAACTATACAAAAGAAATTGAAAAACCACAAACAAAATAAATTCTGTCTATACGTCAAATTTATCAATATATATACTTTTTATTCATATCGAAAGGTTAGTGCAGTGTATGTATAAATTAGATAAAGAAATGTCTCTCTCTCCTGAAGATCTAAGTATGGTCATAGCTTGTTTTGTAGTTCTTATATTGGCTTTTACTGATATAAGATCTGATGACACTATAGCTTTCGCTTCCTTTCCAGCTATTGGAATATTGCTGGTAAGTTGGGGAATTGTCAGATTTAGAAGAAGACCTTTACCAAAGCAAGTTCATTATAAAAGAATGATACATTTATCATCTATCAAAGTGTTAAGAAACTACCATTTAATTCAAATAATTTTGGGATATTTGTTCATCTTATTTAGATATCCTGCTTATCAAGACATAGATTTCTTGGTAGCAATAATCTTTAATTTTGTAGCTCTGTTTTTCATCTCAATTCTTGAGTTTACAGGACACGTACTAGTCACAGATAATATTGAAATTTTAATCAAATTAGATGATGAAGATGATAAATTATTCCTTAGGAAGAGATTCAATTTACTCTTTGGAACTAGGTTTTACTTTATCATATCAATATTCACAATAATCAGTTTAGGGATGACTTATTTCCCCATAGTATCAATATTCACATCACAAGATATTGTTCTAATTATTATGCAATTTGTGACTCTTCCTCTGGCTATAGGCTGGTATTTATTCATTTATTACAAAACCATGTCATTTGATAGAATAAAAGATCCAAGTTTATTGCTGAAAGCATTAGATTATTATGAATCAGCAGATCTTACTGAAGAAGCCTTCAAGCTTATTGAAGATCACTTAGAAGGAGATCCAAATAATGTTGTTTTAGTGTCTAGGTTAGCTTTAATGCACACCAAGGAAGGTAATTATGACAAAACATTGGAATATGCTGGTAAAGTACTAACTGAAATTGGTGAAGATTATCATGACAGACCTCATATGACTTCTCGAGCTCATTTACTTAGAGCTATAAGCTTGAATGCAAAAAAAAGGTATCAAGAAGCATATGATGAAGTCATGCAGACTTTGAAAATTACTCCCGAAAACAACTCCGCGAGAAAATTGAGACGAGACCTTAGACGTAAACTCAAATCTATTGAGTAGAGAACAGCAGTTTTCTCTTTTTTACAACCACAATGTGTTTATATGTTTTTTATTAATTAAGACTAGATGAGACTTTGTTCGATAGATTATTCGCTCAATGAAGAAATCAACCCTAAAGTCATTACTAGTTCTATTGATCCTGAGATAGCTAATGTTAAGTTTAACATTGTTAAAAAAAGGAGTCACGGATTAGATCGGAAAACTCTCGAGAAGTCTCACATCCTTTTCATAAGTCTTCCCCGAAAAAAACTAACTCAAGAGCAATACATTGAATTGATTTCCTATATTGATATTGGGGGTTGTTTGATTTTAACATTACCTTCTCCGCCTTGGACAGAGCTAGGTAGATTTTTTGAGGAATTCAGAAAGGAGATAGGGATATCTTTTCAATCAAAATTTGTATATGGATTGCCAAAAATACCAATGAATGTTCGATTATTAGGATCCGATTTAACCATAACAAAAGCTCATGTTATTAATTCAAATATGAATGAAAGTTTTATGAAAGAAAGTGGAATTAAGCGATTTATCCCTCTTGCTCTAATGGATGACCAACCTGTGGTTTTGGCCGCTTTCAAGAGAAGAGGAAGATTCATTGTTTTCAGTTCTCCTGAAATATTCAACAAACAAAATTCAGATTTCTTGAGCAGATTAATCCTTTTATCAGGAAGCAAGAAGGATTTCATGTTATCTAAAACTGTGCAAAAGAACCAAATCGGAGATTCGAATTTTTTTCTTCTTCTACAACATGCTTGTTTGGATAGTTATTTATTATCCCTCTACCATTATGATTTTGTCTTCCATCAAGAAACAATCAATCTGGCAATTGAAACTAATTTACCTAAAAGAATCCATTCAATAATAGCTAGACAGAAAGTATTGAGTGAAAGACCTAATATTGAAGAGATAATTGAAACTATTGAATATTTCAGAAGTGGAAGATGAAGCAAGTGTTAATCAAACGAATCTTAATCATTACAGAACATGGTGTTCCTATTTTCGATTATGAAGAGTACGGAAGAGATGATGAAGTTTTAGTTTCAGGATTATTGACAGCAATCCTAAAATTCGTTGAGGAAACTGAAAAAGAAAAGCTTTCAAGACTTCTTCTTGAAGAAAGCCAGTTTCTTGTTATTTCCAAAGATTCTCTTATTTTCATTTTCCAGATTTCAGATGAGATGCCTGGTAATTATGCTGAATATGTAAGTAATTGTATGTTTGAAAAATTTATGAAAGAGTATTCTGAGCAGATTAAGGATTTTGACGGAAATGTCAGCATTTTTCATGATTTTCAGGGTAGATGTAAGGAAATCCTCCTTGAATGTGGTGCGGATGTAGCTGATGTCTTAATTCATGATCAAGAAGGTCGAAATCTTCGAGCTTGGTGTTTATTATCACTAGATTATGAACCACTTATTGTAAGAGCAAGTGCACCAAACTATAATATTGATAGTTTTACCATTTTCCAAGTATTAGGTAAAAGTGTGAAGAAGGTTACTTCTAAACTAGCTAATTACCCTAAGGGAACTTGCTTCCACATTACGCATAAGGGAAATATTATTCAAACAATTATTTTACCTCATGCCATTATAATAACCGAATCATATGTAGAAGAGCTAAAGGCAAAGGGAATAAAACAATTTAAAACAAAAACAGCTCAGCAACTGATTAAAATGTTTACTAAAACATACGCCCCTGATTCAATAGATGTATATTCTAAAAACTTGGTTTCAACCACCACACAAAAAGAAATCCATGATGATCACAAGTTCATACTAGATTTGTTCAAAGCAGCAGAAAAAGGATTTCAATTCTTATTTGATTCTCCTACACATTTACAGATTCTAAACTATGATGAGAAAAGCTATATCTATATTAAATTAATTAATCGAACAATTGTCATGGAATTTAATAGAGCAATTTCTGTGTCAACAATTATAGAACGTACAAAAAAAGTGTTCGAAGAAGCGATAATTGTTAAGGACGATATCCCTGCAGCAGTGCTAGAAAGACAGTAGTGGCAGTAATGTCAGCTGTAGTTCCTGGATTTATTTGTGTATCTTGTGATGTTCTAAGATAGGCATCTAACTCTTTTATTTTTGTTTTGCCACCATCAGTAAATACTCCACCAGCTTGAACAACTTCCTTTGCTTCTTTGTTAACATATGAAGCAATTTCATTACCAAATCTTTTAGCTATATGAGTATCTCTCTTTTCTGAGAGTAAAGTAATATAGGTTTGAGTAATTGAATTTCTAAAATCCTGATTCTCTTCAAATGCTCTCAAAAAGGTAGTATAGCCATATTTGAGTGTGATTTGGTATTTATGTGATAATTCGTGAAAGATGAGATCTCTACCCTTATAGAAATTTGTGTATTCGTGGAGATTTGTTCTTTCATGTTTATGGATTTCCAAAAATGAATTGAAATCATCTTCCTCTTTATCAGATGGGAGCAATTTTTCTGAAACAGATTTATTTAAAGCTTCTGTGAGATAGATACAATCTTCTGTAGTGGAATTTTTGAGAAACTGTTCCGATATATAGACTACGTTGTCTAGATTTAATCGAGTATTGGTCTTCATACCTTCATGAGCAAAACTATGAGCTGCTCCAAGTGTAATTGGTGCAAACATTATCAAAGTTCCTAGTATTGTATTTCCTGAACCCTTATACCAAGTTAGAGCTCTTTCTAGAGCTCTTTCAATAAAAAAACCAATTTCCGCATCCTCATACCACAGATGATTTTCAGCAACAAGAATTCCTCTCTTTGAAAGTCCAAAAATTGGAGAATAAAGATTAGTACCCCCTATTAAGAAGTGCTCAGTTTTTGTATCTTTAAATTCATTTCTAAAGGAAGCACCTCCTGGCTTTGAATCTGTAGCATATAAGAGGTTATGCGCAAGAACAGCACATTGAGAAATATATAGTTGTACATCAAGTACCTTTCCTTTAACATCATTAGATATTTTTGAGAAAGGCATTCAAGAGAAGTAATTTGTATTCTATTTTGAATGCATCGGTATTTGAGAAACTAATAGATTACGGGGTGTTGAAAAGATATCTTACGTATCATATCGGACTAACGTTAAGTTTAATTATGTTCATGTGCTATTAATATTGTAATGTTTCCAAAAGGGAAAGATTCAATTTTTGTTTGTAAATTTTCGATAGACATAGTATTATCTTTTCAAGGTATAGGTGATTAAAAGTGAATAAAAATCTAAGAAAAAGTGATACACTTGCACACACAACAGGTTCTTTCATTAGCATTTTGAAGGATGTAAACAATGTTTGGGATGAAAAAACCCAGAGCATAATTTCCTTAAGTCCTGATGTGTTTAGAGATGTTAAAGAGGTCATATCTTCAAAAGGCAAGATCGTTACAAAAAAGGAAGAAATAATTGCAAATCTTGCATCATTGTGTTCTCTTTACAATGATATGGAACAAGTTAGTGCAGAAAGAATTGATTTAATGATTGAGATGGAAGGCTTAGATTTCCCAATTAAAACGCCCAAAAAGTTACTCGATTTATGCAAAAGGGATGTAGAAACGAATAAATTGTTGAAAACCATTGCTCATAATATAAGTAAGACAATGACTTTCATAGAAAAAAATGTAACATATGTTGAATTATTAGAAAACTCATTAAACTCATTTGAATCTGCCTTTACAGAATATAATGAAATCATAGATATCAGTAGATTTCTGACTGCAAATTTAGAGAAAGAATTAGAATCAGAGTTCAAAAAAGCACGCAAATATGGAAATATTGTCTAATTTTCTCTTTTTTTTTCTAATATTTGAAAAAAGTTATTAGAAGATATTGTTTATTTTATTCAATGAATAATAATTCTGACAAGGTTTTTACTATCAAAATGACTAGAGCTATAGAAGAAAATGTCTTTTTTACAGGAGTAACAATTTTTGAGATGATGGAAACTGCTGGACAAGTAATAGCTGAAGAAATCGAAAATTATTTTAATTCAAAATATTTGAAGGATATTGTCTTTCTGGTTGGATTTGGAAATAATGGTGGAGACGGGTTAGTTGCTGCTAGATATCTTCTAGAAAAAGAATACAACTGTAAGATAGTTGTGGTAGGGGATAAAACCACATTCAACTCCTTGGCATCACAAGAAAATTACAATAAACTGAAAGCTGTTTTACCAATAGAAAACTGGTATCAGATAAGAGAAATATCTGATATTGAACGAATATTTGTGGAGATTGGAAAGGAAAACCTTCTCATAGATTGCATCTTTGGAATTGGAATCCAAGGAAGTTTGAGAGAGCCCTATTATTCTTTGATAGATTTCATTAATCAAGAGTACAAAGGAGGTATAATTTCTGTAGATTTACCTTCTGGGTATGATCCTGAAGTAGAAAATGAGATGTTCATTAGAAATCCCAAAAAGATAATATGCCTTGGAAGAAACAAAATTGAAGCGAAAATTTTCTCTGAAACTGAGATTGTAGTCAGAAATATAGGAATCCCATTAAAAGCTGAGAAATATATTGGTTTCGGAGATTTGAAATGGTATTACCCAAGAAGAAGATCAAACAGCTATAAGCGTCAAAACGGTGTGATTACAATCATTGCAGGTTCGATGGATTATATTGGTGCTCCAGCTTTAGCTGGAATGGGAGCTTTTAGGACAGGTGCAGATCTTATCTTTATTCTTACTCCTTCTGATATTAGGAATACAGTTGCATCTTACAAACCAGATTTTATTACCATTCCAGCTAGTCAAAAAGAGATAGAACCATCAGATATAGAAAATCTTTTCTCACATCCAAGGATTGAAGGTTCCAGTTTTATTGTAGGACCTGGAATGATGAATTCACAAACTACTAAAAACACTCTTCTGAAATTCTTGGAGAATGAAGAAAAGCGACAGGTTGTGATTGATGCAAGTGCTCTAAGTATGATGGATGAAGAACATCTTAAACTGCTTAAGAATCATAATGTTGTTTTAACACCACATAAAGGAGAGTTTAGGAGTATTTTTGGAATAAAGTTGACAGGAGATTTAGAATCCGATTCAAAGATTGTTACTGAGGCAGCTCAGAAATGGAATACTACAATTCTACTTAAGGGAGAAATAGATATAATCTCAAATGGTAAAATAACCAAGTTTAATGAAACGGGTCATCCTGGAATGAGCGTAGGGGGAACTGGAGATGTTCTAACAGGAATAGTTGCGGCGTTATTATCAGTAACTGAAGATCCATTTCTTTCTTCATGCTTAGGTGCTTTTATCTCAGGTGCTGCTGGAGAACTTGCTGCTAGAAGTTTTGGTGATGGTCTTATGGCTTCAGATATACCTAATTTCATATATCCTATTATAGAAAAAGCATTAAATTTTAAAGCTAAAGAAATTTGAATGCTTAGGGACTTGGTGATATAGAAACTACAATTGTTCCAATTCCCAAATGAGTAGCAAGTGCTGGTGTTAAATAATTGATAATCTTTTCACCTAAAGGTATCTTAGTTTCGAGTTCCTTCATAATCTTGTCTGCTGCTTCTCTATCATCACCATGAGTTATCATCAGATCATATTGTTTGTTCTTCTTTATTCTACTTAGAATTTCTTTTATAACTCTATTTTGAGCCTTTTCTTTTCCTGCAGCTTTATCTACTGGTTCTAGAACTCCATCTTTAAGCTCGATAATTGGTTTTGCTTTTAGCAGATTCCCAACGAAAAATCTAAGATTAGATATTCTTCCTGATTTCTTAAGATTATCTAGATTCTCAACATATCCTACAAGGAGAGATTCATCTCGTATCTCTTCTACTTTCTTAACTATCTCTTCTTCAGGAACTCCCCTTCTTGCCAGTTTAGCAATTGCTAAAGAGACAAATGCTAAAACACCTGAACCAAATTTTGAATCTATCAAATAAATTTGTTTATCTTTTATTCTTTTTGTAACAATTCTTGCTGATTGAAATGTTGCTGATAATTTAGATGATAAAGTTGTAACAAATATGGAGGAATAATTTTTCATTGCTTCTGAGATTTTATCAAGAAAATCTTTAGGACTTGGAGCTGAAGTTGTTGGTAATTCTTTGAATTCTCTAAGCATTTCATAATAATCTTCAACTTTAAGATCAATTCCATCTGCATACATTTTATCTTCATAATGAATATAAACTGGCACTATATCGATATCATACTTCTCAGCTAATTCCTTAGGTAAATCGGCGGTACTATCAACGATTACTTTCACTTTCTTAGTTTCCAAATTAATCATCTCCAAATTTTACTTTCTGTGATTGGTACATTGAGGATAAACAATCTAAATGGTTGAGAACAATCATTTATGAACTATATAAATTATTTCAATAAACGTTCTCTAATGAAAGAATATAAGAAGAAAAACAAATAGCTAATCTTGTGTTTTTCTTGTTTTTCGAATTGCTCTTTCCTCTTCTTTTGCTTTCTTTTTAGCTCTTTTTTCTTCTGCAGTTCTAGCTCTCTCTCTTCGTTTTTCTCGTTCTTTCATTTGTTTATCTTTCTCTTTCTCTTGCTTTTGTTTTTCTTTGTCAGAGATTTTCTTAACTTCTTTCTTTACAACAGTTGGAATTGGTAAATCCTTTGTTTGAGAAGTAACTTTTGCAAAATACTTGAGAACTGTCATAGCAAACTTTGTGAGTACTAGAAGATCTGCAGTTTTTTTAGTCATGTTGAATTTTAGCTCGAAATGAGGTTCATCAGTACGAACAGAAATCCACTGAATTTCCTTGGGATATTCTCCAAGAGCTTTCAGGAAAGTTTTACTCCTTATCAATTGATTAATTGCTCTTGTTCTATTTGACTTTATCAAGAATGAGTCATTAACATTTTGTTCAGGAGTAGCAATATCGTCAATTTCTACAAGATAATCAAAATCCTTTCGAATGGCTGATTTCATCTTATAAGGTATCACTTCGAATAATACTCTAGGTTTATCTGGAAAATTCGCTGCTAAACCGAATGAATCTTTATTTCTAAAGAACAATCCATCAACTAGCATGGTTGGAAAAGAGGTTCTTGGTAATAAAATAATCCAAGCAGAAGTACTCGTTACAGCATACTCGTCACCCATTTGGCACCTAATTTCTACTTGACGATCATTTGGATCTTTTCTAGAATAATTCATGATATATGGATCTATTGCTGTCAGAACTTCATCTATATAGAACTCTTTCTTCTTCTTATTGGCAAATTTACCCCAGATATAAAAACCAAGATATAATCCAATAAATACTAGTACGGGAAGAAGCATTACAAGGATTGATCCAAAGTCGAATAATTCTGAATTAGTCATGATAATTACCGGTATTATTCTAACCCTTCAGAGAATAACACCTATTTTAATTCTTGGTTTTGTTATATCTTCATCCTGTCACTTTTTCTTCTGATAATAATACGTCCCAGATCGATAAAAGCTTCATTGACATTTTTTCCTACAAGAGCACAAGTAGAATAGAAATCAATTAATTCAATGTGAGGATATTTGTCTTTGAAATTATCTACAAAAGTCTTCGCTTGCTCATTCCAAAGGCTATTTTCAGCTTCTTCCATCAAATCTTCTTTATTACCTAATACTAATATTGGGATATTTTCTTCGATTGATGAATTAAGTTCTTGTAACCATTTCTCTAGATTAGCAAACGTTTCAGGTCGACTCTTGTCAAAAACTAGTAAACCTCCTTCAGAACCAACATATTGTTTCTCTCTAAGTTTAGCATATTCTTCCTGACCACCAAGATCCCAGATTTGAAACATAATCTCAATATCTTCATCTATATGTTTATGAGAGGCTAGATCCACTCCAAGAGTGCTCATATAAGCTTCATCAAGATGAAGTCCCATAAAACTTCTTTTCAAGGTGGTTTTCCCTGTAGCATAATCTCCGAGAAGTACTATTTTGACAGTTCCATAAACAGACATTACAATTAAAAGCTTAAATTGTTAGTTTATTAGGTTTTCTAATATTTTTCTATTTCATGAACAATGAGGCTAGATGAAAAGTTTAACAATATGTAAAAAATTAACAAGGTTGTATGCCTTTCACAGTAGTTTGCGGTGGTTTTTGGGGAGATGAAGGAAAGGGAAAGCTCCTCTCCTATCTAGCCTTGAAAGATGATCTTGAAAGCGTTGTTCGTGCTGGTGTTGGAACAAATGCTGGTCATACAATCGAATTTGAAGGACGAGAGTATAAGCTTCGAATGGTTCCTTCTGGTTTTGTTAACCCTAAAGTAAGAATGCTCATTGGAGCTGGAGTGCTGGTAGATCCTAATGTCTTGTTCAAAGAACTCAAGGAAACTAAGACTGAGGATAGAATGGGTGTTGATTATCAATGTGGTATAATTGAGCAAAAACACATAGATATTGATTCTACTGATGCTCATCTAAAAGGGAAAATAGGTTCTACAGGTAGCGGAACTGGTCCTGCTAACATGGACCGAGCAATGCGTTCTCTCAAACTAGCACGAGACATCCCTGAGTTACAACCATATCTAACAGATGTTAGTGTTGAAATTAATGATTCTTTAGATGAAGGAAAAAATGTAATGGCAGAGGGAAGTCAAGCAATTCTGCTCTCATTATTCCATGGCTCATATCCTTATGTTACTTCAAAGGATACTTCTGCAGCTGCAATTTGCTCTGACGTTGGTGTAGGTCCAACAAGAGTTGATGAAGTAATAGTTGTTATGAAAGCATTTCTCACTAGAGTTGGGACAGGCGATTTACCGGGTGAATTGTCTGAAGAGGAAACAGTGAATCGTGGATGGACTGAATACGGAGCTGTAACTGGGAGATTACGAAGAGCTGCTCCATTCAATTACGACTTGGCTAAGAAATCAGTTAGACTTAATGGTGCTACTCAAATTGCTCTAACTAAACTTGATATTGTCTTTCCTGAGATAAGTAAATCAAATGACATTGATAAGATTAAAGGTGATGTTGCGAAGTTTATTGATAAAATAGAAGAAGCCACCAAAATCAAAGTTGCCATAATTGGTACTGGCCCTTCTGCTGAGGACATCATAGATTTAAGAAATTCCATCTAACCGAACTGCATAATGTTTATATTAGATGAAATCTGTTTCTGAATCGAACAAGAGAATGACTAAGATTCCCTCCAAATTGCACCCAGATTATCAAGATGAATTTTTCCTAAATCTGGATAAAATATTAGTACCTATTGGAGGAAGACCGTTCGAATGTACAGGTTTAGAATTAGCTTTTTACATATCTCATGAATATGGAGCAAAATTAGACTTTCTCCATATTGGAACCGATCCTGGTAAAAATATTGATGGCTATCTCAAAAAACTTCATAAGTTTGAAGTTGAACATGATTTGATTACAATAAAGAAACCCCATGTTTCCAAAGCTATCCATGTTTCCAAAGCTATTGTTGATTATTGGAAGAAACATAAACACGATCTTGTCATAATGTCTGGGAAAAGACGACCAACTATTTTTGATAAAATGACTATTCCAAGTATATCTAATTCGGTGATACCACAAATTGAAACAGAAGTCCTTCAAATATTTCCTCCCATAATGCAAAAAGATTCTGACAAACTCAAGAATATTGCTGTACTATTGCCCTATTCTAAAAGAGATCCATTTCTATTAAGGTGGGCATCCGCAATTGCAGCACCTCAAAAAGGTGCCAAAGTGAAAGTTTACCATATAGAACAAGTACCAGGGACAGTTCCATTGAGTGGGGCAGCTCAAGAAAGAATAATAAAGAAAGAGAACAATACTTTCAAAAAATATATTGAAGAATATGAGCAGGTTTTTGGACAGTTAATCAAACCTAGCTTCATATTAGGTCATGGAGTTTTGCCTGCTCTAGAATCTATCTTTTTGAAAGATGAACCAGATTTAGTTATTATTGGTAGAACAAAAGAAAGGAATTTCTGGCAGAAAATATCTAAATGTCTTTCAAGTAAAATAAGAGATAAACTTCTGAATCCTGGAGTTTGTATTCATCATATGTCGGAATAAAAAGAGAGTGAATTTATGAAATCTTGTTCTTTAGATGGATGTATGGAAAGGGATTCTCTCCCCTTTAAGTGCAAATTATGTGGTCAGATGTACTGTGCTAAACATCGACTACCAGAACAGCATAATTGTTTACAGATAGGAATTTATCAAACTGATGAATATAAAAAAGCTAAAGTTTCACCACCTAAACCAGAAAAAAAGGATGAAGCAAAGATAAAGAGATATGGAGAAAGTATATACGGTCCAAGAGATTCTGAACGAAAATCAATTCAGCTTGAATCTCAGGATAGATTTATGATGAGGTCATCATTCTTTACACTTTTTGATTTGAAATCAGATATTATTAACATATTTGTTGCTTCTTTATTATTTAGCATATTCCTAGGAACTCATAGTATAGTTATTAGATCAGTGTATCAAGGTGCCCAATTAACCCCTCTTTTTCTATATACAACACTACTCAATTTAGGTGTTTCAGTTTTTATTTTCTCAGGATTCTATACAATTCAAAAAATAGTTGCAAAACGCATGAAATTAAGATCAGGTGTTACATTATGGCTACAAGGGATTCTTCTTGGCTTGGTCAGCATTTTTGTACCAATTTTCGTTGTTCCAGCTTTTTTTGTTTTTAGAGATTTCTCTGGAGGTGATAGAGAAAGAGGTATTGTAGCTCTCAGTGGTATTGTTTGGGTGTTGTTCTGGTCTATTGTTTGTCTAGTATTTATGTTTGCAAATGGATTTGGAGTCGTCTGGTTATATGCTCTGAAAGAGATACCAATGTTTATGCTGCTTTTTTCATTCTTTACTCTATTACCATTTGGTATTTTTACAGGTCGATATATTGCGAGATGGAATAGGAATTTATCCTGGAGTCTTGTAGCTTTTACTTTTGTTCTATTTATAATATAT
>JAAFKI010000143.1 GCA_021399345.1 Candidatus Heimdallarchaeota archaeon | reverse complement strand
TGGAAGATGAAAAATTTCCCCAAAGTTCCAGTGAAGATGCTTATGAATGCTCTCTATCAACAAAAGAAGGAAGGCATAAATGAGAAACTAGCTCGAATTAATAGTCCAGTTATGTTGATCAACGGTACTGCAGGGTTACTGACTAATAGAAACTCAGTTGAGCAATATTTTGAAGTGATTCCAGCTAAGAAGAAATATGGTCTAGTAGTTGAAGGAGCAACTCATACTGTTCATAAATCAAAACAACATAAAGAAATTTTAGCGCATATTATCAAGTTTATAGCAGAAATTCTAGAATCAAAAGGAACAACAGAAAAAACTGAGAAACAACTCATCATCACCCTAAGTGATAATTGATTGCTACTCTAGAGAGGAATGTTTGTAGTAACATCTAAATAGTATCATAAGCTATTTCCATTCATGCAAGAAACAAACTACAGCTACAAAAGAAAGAAGTTGTTTAGAAGATTAAATAAGTTAATTAAAATTGTTAAGACAATTCTTTCTGATTCTTACACTTCCGCTGAGATTGATTCAATTATTGTAAACACTACTAAAGAAATAGAAACACTCTTACCCCAAATCCCTTACATTGGCGGTAAAGATAATGTCTTTTTAGTCGATTTTCTTGACTCTATTATGCTGTTAGCTTTGTTTAAAGAATTAACAAAGAGAGGATCTTCAGTCAGGGATGTTGGTCAGATAATGTACATGGTTAGAGAAATACAAGCCTTTAACCAATCAAAGATTTATAATTTTATAGCTCCTAAATTGATGTTTAGTTCAGTGATTAAGAATAGTTATAAGAGAAAAGTCAACGCTATGACTAAAAATGCTTATCCTGAAAATTGGCTAATGGAATTTGTTGAAGGAGACGGAGAAGAGTTTGATTGGGGTGTAAATTGTCATGAATGTGCTGTTAGCAAGTTCTATAAGAAACATGGAGGAGAAGAAATATTTCCCTATGTATGCATGGTAGATTATGCCCCGTTTAATGTTATGAAAAATGTAGAATTCAAACGAACTCAAACCCTTGCCGGCGGAGGGCCCTATTGCGATTTTAGATTTAAGAAAGGAGGCTCTACCCCTCGAGGGTGGCCTCCAGAAGAAAGAGAGGATTTTCAATACAAATAATTCTGTGTTTAAAAAATACAAAAAGTAAATTTACATCTCACAAAAGAGATGTATTATCTTTCATTCTAATCACCAGCTTGAAGTTCTGAAGATTCAGGTGAGGTATCAATAACCTCAAACTGACTATTATAGAGATCAGCATAGAATCCACTTTGTGCTAATAATTCTTTATGACTACCTTGTTCGACTATGTCTCCTTCATTCATAACCAAGATTAGATCTGCATTTCGAATTGTTGATAATCGATGAGCGATTACAAAGCTTGTTCGATTCGTCATCAGTTTATCCATTGCTCTTTGAATAAGAATTTCTGTACGAGTATCAACTGAACTAGTTGCTTCGTCTAGAATGAGTACTGGTGGATCAGCTAAAACTGCTCTAGCAATTGTTAGAAGTTGTTTCTGTCCTTCAGAAACATTGGTTACTTCTTCGTTAAGTTCCATATGATACCCACCTGCTAAAGTGTGAACAAACTGGTCAACATGTGCTGCCTCAGCTGCTGTTACAACTTCTGCATCGGTAGCATCAGGTCGTCCATAACGAATATTTTCTAGTATTGTCCCATTGAAGAGCCAAGTGTCTTGAAGAACCATTCCAAACATTTTACGCAAGTCTGTGCGAGTGAAATCATAAATGTCTTGTCCATCAACAAGGATAGATCCATCATTAATATCATAAAATCGCATAAGTAATTTGACCATAGTTGTCTTTCCAGCGCCAGTTGGACCAACTAGAGCAATTTTTTGTCCTGGTTTAGCTACAGCAGAAAAGTTGTGAATAATTACTTTTTCAGGATCATAACCGAAATTCACATTCTTAAATTCCACAAGTCCTTTTACCTTTTCTAATTTAACTGGATCAGCTTTTTCTGCTACCTCTTCTGGCTCCTCAACGAATTCGAATACTCTTTCAGCTGCAGCAGCAGTTTGTTGAAGAACATTGGAGACATTAGCTAGTTGAGCAATTGGTCTGGTAAAGTTACGAACATATTGTATGAAAGCCTGAATATCTCCAACTCCAATAGCCTCTTGAATAGCTAACCATCCACCCATTATTGCAATTCCTACATATCCTAAGTTTCCAACAAATGTCATGATAGGCATCATCAATCCAGAGAAGAACTGAGATTTCCAAGCAGATTTGTGAAGAGTTGAGTTGTATTTTTCAAATTGTTCTTGACTTTTCTTTTCTCCATTGAAAGCTTTCATTACAACATGCCCACCATACATCTCCTCAACATGACTATTGACATGTCCAAGGTATTCTTGTTGTTGGTCGAAGTGTTTTTGAGACTTTTTGACAATAAATGCCACTATCAATCCTGATAAAGGTATTATTACTAATGCAACTAAAGTCATCATCCAACTGATAGTAAACATCATCACTAGTACCCCTACTACTGTAACAGCTGAAGTGATAATTTGAGATAGACTCTGACTCAAAGTTTGATTTATTGTGTCTACATCATTGGTAATGCGAGAAAGTACTTCACCTTGAGTGGTCTTATCGAAATATTTGAGTTTCATTCGATTGATTTTCTCTGCAATATCTCTGCGGAATCTATATGCAATGTTAGTTGAAACTCTCGCCATAATCCATCCTTGAATATAGCTTAAGAATCCTGATCCTACATATAGGATTAATGTAATGTAAATCAACCTACTAATAGCAGGGAAATCAACCTCGCCTATTCCTCTAATTGTATCAATCAATCCTTCAAATAGTATTGTTGTAGCATTACCAAGAATTTTAGGGCCAACAATCATGGCTGCTGTAGAACCTGCTGCAATCAAAAATGCAATCAGAATAATTATTTTGTATCTCCCTAGATATCTGATTAGCTTAGCCATAGTACCTTTGAAGTCACTTGCTTTGTCTCCTTTCATCATTTGACCCATTGGTCCTCCTGGGCCTCTTCTTCGACCTGGTGGACCTCTTCTGGAACTTCCTCCTGAAGGACCTGGACCATGACTCATGATAAATCCTCCAATTCTAGTTGAGATGTTGCTATCTCTCTGTAAATATCATTCGTCTCAAGTAGCTCTTCATGTGTGCCTTTGCCAGCTATTTTTCCATCATCGATGACGATTATTTGCTCAGCATTCTTAATTGTGGAGACTCTCTGTGTTACAACTAGCAATGTACTATCACCTGTTTGTTTCTTTAGAGCTTTACGTAAAGCAGCATCTGTCTTGAAATCTAACTGAGAAAAGCTGTCATCAAAAATATATATTGGTGGTTTTTTAACTAACGCTCGCGCAATTGAAAGCCTTTGTTTTTGACCTCCAGATATGTTCATTCCTGCTTGAGCAATTTCACTTTCTATTCCATCCTCTTTAGAAGAAACAAATTCTGTTGCTTGAGCTATATCAAGAGCTGATTGAAGTGCTTCTTCGCTAGCATCTTCATCTGCAAAGCGTAGGTTACTCTCAATCGTACCTGAGAATAAGAAACTCTTCTGAGGTATATATCCTATAACCTCTCTTAAATCGTGTTGAGTCACTTCTCGAACATCTACTCCATCAATCAAAATTGAACCTGATGTTACCTCATAAAATCGTGGAACCAAATTAATTACTGTTGATTTACCAGATCCTGTTGCTCCAATAAATGCTGTAGTTTGGCCTGGTTCTGCTGTAAAACTGATATTTTGTAGCACACTTTTCTTCGCTCCAGGATAATTAAAGGTTACATCACGGAATTCAATTGATCCCTTAAATGGTTCAGCAAATTTCTTAGGTTCTTCTGGATCGTTGATAACTGTTTTTACTTGTAAAACATCATGGATACGGTTACCTGCAACTACAGCTCGAGGGAGAATGATGAACATCATAGTCAGCATCAAAAATGCAAACACGATTTGCATAGAATATTGTAAGAAAGCCATCATGTCACCAACTTGCATAGCACCATCAGCAACTTTGTGGGCTCCTACCCAGATGATACTTATAGAAAGACCATTCATAATAAGCATCATTAACGGCATCATGATCACCATCACTCTGATAACAAATAGACTAACAGCTGTTAGGTCAATATTAGCTTTATCAAATCGTTTTTCTTCATGTTTTTCCATGTTGAAAGCTCGAATAACTAGCATTCCTGAAAGATTCTCCCGAGCAACAAGGTTAAGACGATCTGTTAATTTTTGAATTATCTTAAATTTAGGAAGAGCAATAATAAATACAATCATAATCAGACCTACTAGCGCGAAAACCGCTACACCGATTAACCACCACATCGATCTGCTTTTTTGTAAAGCTCTAACAATTCCACCAATACCAAGGATTGGTGCATAGAATACCATTCGAACTATCATGTATATTGCCATCTGCACTTGAGTGATATCATTAGTCGTACGAGTTATCAGAGATGCAGTGGAAAAACTGTCGAATTCAATACTTGAGAAACTTTCAATTTTTTTGAATAAACTACTTCGAATATCACGTGCCATTCCTGCAGAAGTTCTTGAAGCTAAATAGCTTACAGCAATTGTACAAATTACTGCAAGTAAGGTCATCAGAAGCATCAACCCTCCTGACTTCAAAATATACACATTTTGCATTCTATCGGTGTTCATTCCTATCGCCTCATATTCAACTCTTACTCCAATAACTGCGAATTGAGAAAGCATACTCTCACTGATTTCAGTAAAACTTAGGGTGATTGCTTCAACTATGTATGTGATATTAGCTGGAGGTAACGTGCTCAGCATTTCAAAGAAAATTGATGCGGGTGGGACAGTACTTGCATTTAAACCAAATTGTTCCCAAATTTCTGTAGCATTTTCAGGATTAGCTAAAGCTTGTTCAAGAGTGAAAACTACTACAAGTGGTTTAACAATTATATCCTCCAATTCTTCTAGTTCCGTTTTCTTAATGTCGTTTAACACATGAACAGATTCATTTGCAAGGACTGGATATATTTCCAGATAACTATCGTAATCTGTAGAGTTTTCGTCTATCAATGTATATGAACCATTTACTATTGTTTGGTTTTCAAGTGCCATAAAAATGAAGACTCTGTCTAATTCAGTCTCACGTATGGCAATAGGTACCGGATTTTCAATACCTCCTTGTTGTATTCCTGTATCAACAATATTTGAAAGATAATCAGGTAGTGCTAGTTCTAAATTAGCTTGCGCATAAAGAAGCCCTATAGATGCTAGTATGAGTAACAAGTAAGGTTTAGAGTATTTTAATAACCGGAACATTAAACATAATCTCCTATGTGAAAATGTAAATCAAATTAATTCGATTGAATAATTTCTATATTTAATTATTCTGATATTGCGAAATTATGAAAAAAACATCAATTCAGTTGTTTTTAAGTTTAACTTATTTTAGATTTTCCAGAAATTCATTTATTGAAGGAAACACCAGATCTTTACTGTAGTGTACATCATGTCCTCTGCCAGGAAAAGAAACCAAGCTTACACTTGCTCTTGATTCGCAAAATTCTTTTGCTCTCGGAAAATGTCCCCATTCATCATCTTCTCCAACATATAACAAAATAGGAACATTAACTTCCTTATAATATCCTTGTTCATACCATTGTTCTAAAGTATCCATAAAACCATACAGAAGTATTAATGGTGTTCCCTCTCCTTCGACTTTGTAATGAATCCTTATTCCATCATTATCAGCAATTGGCATAACTAGGGCAATTAACTTTTTCTCTATTAAATCTTATTGAAGCTAGTTTTGATTCTCTTTTTCCTTATTACAACAAGAATCAGAGATATAGCAGGTAATAGTGCTATGGGGAGATATCTATTAAACTCTGGAATTACAGCTGGAAGAACTGTCACCCAGACTGTATCCACATTTGTTTTACCTGATTGATCATCTATCCAGATAGTATAATTATAAATTCCTGCCGATAGTCCATCAACGTTTATAGATATCCATTCTGTGGAATTCCACTGACCTGATTGAATAATTGATTCATTGAATAAGACCTCATAATTTCTTGGAAAATCATCTATTGGTATCCAATCAATTTCATTACCAGTTTCTCCTTCATGATATTCAATATTAGACG
>JAAFKI010000142.1 GCA_021399345.1 Candidatus Heimdallarchaeota archaeon | reverse complement strand
TCTGGTTTTACTTTCAATCTCTCTTATTCTTCTCATTATGTATTCCCTTATTTCTTTACTCCACTCAACTTGATCATTTAACTCCCTCATCTTCTTCCTCAGGTCTTCTGGAATTTTTACAGACATAGTAGTACTCATAGTAACACCATGTTGTAATACCTATTGTAATACATAAAGGTTTTGTAGAAATAGTTACCCATATTCAAGAAGGTTGGCTTTTCTTTTCATTTAATCACCGAGTTTAGATAGTTATAACCATCATAACTAAAAGTTAAGCCATTTCACTTGAAATAGAAGTATTTCAAGGTTTGGGGGGTTGATTTTTTTATCTTGTATTACATGAAATATTCTTTTATAAATCAGATTATGATTCTTTTTTTAATTTGTAAATTCTCTATGAGTTGAACAAATGAGAAAGAAGAATAAAAATCAGGCTAGAGTAAATTTGTAAAGATCCCGAGAATGGTGATCAGTTACATGTGAATAAACAGTCAAGTAAAGAACATTTTCACCAACTTGACCAACATATTCAACATTTGACATACCTTTTAAAATAAATCTGATATTTCCTTCAGAATCATAATGATATTTTCCACCTTGTTCATTTGGTCTATCTCTATGGAAATTCTTAGCTACATCATCTGGTGCTGCTACTCCAGCCATACTAATAGTATGCCCATCTTCATAAAAACGCAAATAATTGGAATAAAATGCACCAGGTTTTTTTACAGAGTATACTCCATTGAACTTGAGTTCTCCTTTTACAATATCACTATCACTAATATGTTGTAGTTTCCCCTCTTCTATTTTCAAGACAATCATATTAAATTGGTATAGCTATTAATAAATGTTGTTCAGATATTTTTTCTACTTTGAAAGGCCAACTTTTGTAAATATGATTTAATATTCAATCATTACGAGATTGGTTTTTCTTTCTCATGTTTTCAGGAACAGAATACACTAAAAAAGGAAGCAGAGAATATTTGGTTTGAATTAATCCCACATCTTCTTCATGAATCTTCTAAATTTAGTGTCTTTGATCTCTATAAACAACGTTCTTTCGTTTTTCTAATCTCTTCAAATACTTTGAATGCTTCTGATATAATGACATCCATTCTAACACACTCTTAATACGAAAACTTTGCAATAGAGAAACATCTGTATACTCATTTCTTTTTTGTCTGCTTTCTTGTTTTTTACATTAAATTCCTACAACTTCTCATATTATGTTGTATACTTAGGAGTATCATTTTATCGGGTAGTTTTTGAGCATACTTTTCTGCAATTTCAAAGAAATGATAAGCTGTTTTGTAATCTTTCTTGTCTAGATATCTACCAGCATACATCATATAACCTAAAGCGGGACAGGCTGCATTATTATATCTTAGACTTAAATCAGTCAATTTCTTTACAACGTCTTCACAATGCTCAAGATCTTTTGAGTCTTGAACTTCTGCAAGAATCTCCATTAAAGCTTGTTGTATTCCTTCTGCTGATTTTGACTGAAATTGTTTCTCTAGTTCGTTGAGTTTTCTTTCTAAATCCCAATCTTCATGAGAACTTGACAGAGGTTGAGGTTCTTGAGAAGTAGTTTTGTAAGTAGTGGAGAGACTCTCTTCGCCTACAACCTCCTGCACTGTAACATCAATATTACTGCTTCCACATTTGGCACACCTAGTAGGTAAGGGGTTATTAGGACCTATTACTTGAACATCCATGTAAACAGCTGCAACAGCCATTCCTTTTGTGCAGTCAGAACACATAATAATCAACGATTTAGAACCAGCAGGTAATTTTGAATTATCTTCAATTATTTTTACTTTTTGTGGTTTTGAGAAACTTTGAGTAGATGGTGCAAATGGTTGAGTTGATGCTGCATAAGGTTGAGAAGTTGGTGTCCGAGAGATTGTCTTTGGTTTCTGAAATAGTTTTTTGAAAATCGCTATCCCCAAACCAACCCAAAGCAACCCTTCGACTATAAACAGTATAAGATTTCCCCAAGCTAATATTGTGAATGTATCAAATATTCCAGTAATTATTATTACTATAGTGTTTAGGATAACGAGAACAAAATAGAATACAACAGAAGCGGTACTAACCGAAATTTTCTTCCCTTCATCTGGAGCACTCAGACTGATTTTGAGTATTAGTACAGATATACCCAATAGAACTGAATATATGAAAAAGACTATTAAATAAGCCCAGAAATCTCCAATATCATTAACATCCCTATAAAGTATTTTTAACAAATCCATACCGATAAACAAAGCAAGAAAAATACTTAATTTAGCAGCAGCTATTTCAGCTTTTGATAATTTTATTTTAACCAATACTATGAAACTCATCATTAATACTATTCCACTATAAAGAGCAATTGTACCAATAATTGCTTCTAATCTAGTAAAAGAAGATATCACATTATCATAAGGTGTAGCTGGGATATAGAAAGAAAAAGATGTAAGTTCAATAATTCTTTCAACACTAAAATGTAGTCTAATTCCCGCAGTAACAAAGAAAAGAAAACTAGCTAAAGAAAGGAGATTAATTGCTGATTTCCGTTTGAAAAATGAATCTACCATTTTTATCATCTCTTAGACTTTTTAGTAACTAATATCACCAAAGTGAATCAGAGGATGGGATAAGTTAAATTATTTAAACTTTTGTGAGGAATAAAATTGAACACTTTAAGCGAATAAAAAGAGAGAGATTGTTTGGGATCTATGATTTTTCCAAACTGGATATTTTCTGTTCTAATTGTCTTTTAAAAGTAGTGTCTACATTTTTTTCAATCTCATGGTATTTTAGAGATTTCGTATAGGCTTCTATTGCTTTTGCCTTATCTCCAACTTCCTCATACCAACCTCCTAAAGCAAAGAAATCAGCTGGTAATTTAATAAATTGTTCATGAGCGCCCGACATTCCTAGATTTTGAAACTCAGGGATATTGAACAACCCATCCAGAGCCCCTCCTAATTTCTTTCTCTCTTCATGTAGTTTTTCAGCTATTGCAAGTTTCTTCTCTTGTACTTCTACTAGCTCTTTCATTTGCTTGGTTTCCAAGTAACAACTCATAAGAAATTGATAGATCAGCAGAATATTGAACTTGTCATGTTCTTTATCTTGTAGGGGTACAACTTTAAGCAATAGCGGTATCGCTTCTTGGTATTTTCTCATGGAAACATACAATCGTCCCAACATGCCATATGTATAAATTGTTAATTCCTCGACACCTAGTGCTTCGTCTATTTCTAAAGCCTCTAGTAAGAGTTTTTCTGCAGATCTGTAATCATTATCTTCTAATTCTATTCGACTATAAGTTCTCAGAGTGCTAGCTCTTTGTAAAGGAAACTCTTTCTTTGATAATATCTTTAGAGCCTTAATGTAATGGTCTCTAGCAATGTGATTTTGCCCTAATGCTTCATACACTAGTCCTAATTCTGTATAAGCTATTCCTTCTCCTTTCTTATCATTAAGTTCTTTATACATCTCAAGAGCAAAAGAGATATATTCTCTTCCTCTGCTGACCAGATCTCTAAACTGTAGGGAACTGCGACCAACAATGATTAGGAGTTCTGCTGTTATTGGATGAGCATCAGGTTTTACTCCAAGTGAAAAAGCATTGTTGAACAACTTCTGACCTTCTCCTTTCGCATCAAGTTTGAAATTTGTCGCTGCTAATCCCGCTAAGGAATTGGCTAAATTTAATTTACTCTCAAAATCAGTAAAGATTGTTACTGCGTTGTTGTAAAGTTCTTTTGCATCTTCATACTTCTCGTTAAAGTATGCTTCATTTCCCAACCGTTGGAATTCTTTACCTTTGTCCATAGGTGTTACAATATTCTCTACTAATGGATTGTTTTGGATTTCTTGTGAAAAAGCTCTAATCTTAGCTAGTTCTGCATTAATGGTTGGTATAAAATTCCTAGCATTAACTTGTTCACAGATACTACGAGCTCTCAAAAACGAATCTTTTGCTAGCGATAAATCTTTTGTAGCTAAATCTACCAAACCCATCTGATATAAACTATTGATTAAAACATCAACGATTTTATTTTGACTAGTTATGTCTATTGCCTCTCTTAAATTCATTCTAGCTTCCAGATAATTCTCCTGTTTATTGTAAATCTCTCCGAGCTTGAGTAGAGATATGCTATAATACCTGTAATTCATAGCTTTTTTGAAATAATTCTTGGAGCTCTCATAATCTTTGCGAGCTTCATCTAGTTTATCCAGGAGATAATATGATTCAGCTCTACTCTGATATGCAAGAGCGAAACCAGCATCTTTGTTATCTATCTCTTGAACTTCACTCAGCAGTTCAATTTCTTTTGTGTATAAATCTACTGATTTCTGATAATCCTCTAGAATTCTCTTTACTGTTGCAAAATTATGTAAGACACTCAAAAGATTGAATTTTTGATCCAATTCTTCAAAGATTTTTGCTGCAGTATCAAGATAGTCATTAGCTTTCTTATATTCTTTAAGTAGAGTAAATCTCGACCCGCAGAAATTGCATATGAGACCTACATACTGTTTATCTTTTAAACCATTGAAATCCTCTGTTATTTGTTTGGTGAGTTTCTCAATATAGTCTATACTAGGAGAATCTTGAACTTCTTGTAGTATTCCATAGAAAATTTGCATAAAAACATCATCATTTTCGATGAGCTGTTGATTTTTTAGAAGACGTGATTTGAGTACAATTTTATTATCGATATTATATTCATCCTCACTGATTTTTATGAGAGTTTCATAATTGGTAATAATGAAATCTCTTATTTTATTATAATTCTCCTCTCTCTGTCCATAGAATTGTTCAAGTAGAAACAATTCTTGCTCAGCTAGTTGAATATTCTTTTGAACTAGTAGTAATCGTAGGTTTTCTATCCGTATTTCTTCAATTTTGTTAGTTTCTTTCTTTCCTTCATAATACTTAATAGCTTCTTCTTGAAATTCCTTGAATTTCTCTATTTCTTTTGAATGTAAATATGCATGACTAAGTTTACTTTTAACTTCAATTATATTTTCTTCATTTTTGGTTTCTAGAAGTGCAGGTAAATGTTCTTCTAAAATCTTTTTAGCTTTAGTATAATCATGACTTTCAGCTGCTCTAATTCCAACCACAGTGAAAAGAGAACTAATATCAATCCCCTCATCTAAGAACTTACTAAGCCGAGATAACATATCCAAGCTTCTATTAGCTGCAACAGGATTTCCTTTAACTGAATTAAATGAAACTAAACTTTGGTGGATCTTTGCTATACCTATTTGGTAAGCAAGTCTTTCGAATATCTTTTGACTTTGTCTCAAATAATCTTCTGCACTTAGTGTTTTTCCTTTTGAGATTTTGATGTCTCCTTGATATAATAAACTCTCTGCCTTAATAATCTCAATCAAGAAGCTATACTCTTGGGTAATTATGGTAGTTATCTTCTGAAAATAACCCTCAGCTTTATCTTCATCTTTTAATTTCAGATGAGTCAAAGCTAGTAATTTCAAGGGTAATACTTGTTCCAGATCTTTTTTCAAATTTCTCAGAACCTCAATATTTCGCTCAAATATCTCCTTCGCTTGTTTGTAATCACCTTTGTTGAAATAGATTACACCCAGGTTATAATTAGCAAATACATTGACAAGGTCTGGTGATTCAGAGGATAGTTCTTCGTTTAATTTGTCTCCATAATTGATACTTTCTTTGAATTTCTTGAGATAAGAATATGCTATTGCAATCTTCATTCGATCATACTTAGTAAGATCTGTTTCTGCAATTTCTTTCACAAACGTAATTATTTGCTTTGCTAATTTCTTAGCTTCTTCTTTCTCACCTTGTTCATGATTCAATATCATTTTAAGAAATTGAATCAGCAACTGATTTCTTATCTCTTGATTCTCAATGATAGGATCAAGTTTGGATACTATCTTTTCTGCTTCTTTGAAATTTCCTAGAAATAGTTGTGTTTCTAAGAGTTCGAACCCAAACTCAAAAAAGGAAGTTTTATCTTCTTTCGATTCTTCTTTCAGAAGTTTCTTTTCGATATTTTTTACACTTTTTTTCAAGTTTTTTGTTTGTAAAAAGGTACATTCAGAGAAATAGAAATCTGTAAACATAGAATTAGGTTAATTTTTACTTTATATATATTTTTCTGGAAAGATTGGAAGATTGTTTAATGATATATTAACTCTTTCTCTTCTATTTCTGATTGTGAAAACTTATAGATTATAGGATTTTCGGATTGGGTTAAATCGTATCCTTCATCCAAATCCAAATGTGCAGCTAATTCCATATACAGGTTTCTTATTTTAAGAGGATTAAGTTGATTTAAGTTAAAAGTTACATTAGTTCTCTTATCTAATATGTCAATAATGCAACTATAATTCTTGGCTTCATCCAAATATTCTGCAATCTGCTTTCTCCAATTTTCTGAAGAAATTGTAGTCTTTCGTTTAGTAAGTTCTAGAATAAAACTCTCGGTTTCAAGTAGTCTTTCTCCACACAGGAAAAGAAAATCCACCATTTTATAGATTTCTTCTCGAAAAGTATCCATCACTATAATATAAAATTAAGCTATAAAAAGGCAAAAAAAGAAAAGTTAGAAGGCTAGTCGATAGATTTGATTTTTTCTTCTGCTTCTTTCACATTTTTTTCTTCAGATATCTCAGCGAAGTATATTTTAGCATTCTGAAATGCTTGTAATGCTATCTCTGAATTATTCTGTTTAAGATAGATTTCTCCTAGCTTCATAGAACTTTGAGCAGCTTCTCTAGTATAACGTTCAGCTCGTAGATTCTTATTTTTCTCGAAAATTCTTGCTGTTTCTGATTTATCAGATATAATCTTATTCGAATCTACATCTATGTAAATTGTATTTTCAGCTGTGACTTGCCTAGGTTGCGCTAAAGTTTTGAGATAAGAACGAATCTGAGTTAAAAGGTAGTCGAAGTTTTTACTTACTGCAATTTGTTCTGCTTCTTTTAGTGTCTTTTCTGCTTGATCAAGATGGTCCATTTTGAATTGGAGAATACCTAGTTTAAACAGTGCTTCAACTGTAAGCTGAGGAGAATCGTTGAGTTTAGCTAATTGGATCAGATCGGACATTACTGGTGTTGCTTTATCCTTGTGTTCTGCTGTATCAAGACAAGAATCATAGAATTTGTAACCTTCAACCCTATATTCTTCCCAATTAAAATCAGAAGTAGTCATGGTTTCCAGTTTTTTAAGCAAATCTGAAATTGACTTTGTTTTTTGTTTATCTTCTTCTGATTCTTCCCCACTTTGTCTTTTAAACATGAGTTGATTTTCTCTACCGTATTTTAGTCTAGTTGAAAATTCAGCTAACCTACCTGTTATCTGACTTTCCAAACAAGCTTTTTCTCCTCTTTCATAGATGACTATCGCATCATCTAATCTTCCACCATATTCATAAGCTTGCCCCAACCAGTATAGACATTCGATTAAATCTGGATAAGTATTCAATTTTTCAACAATTTTAAGACTTTCTTCAAGCTCTTTGATAGAGTTTTCAAAGTCAATACATATGAAATGGCATTGACCTTTCATTAGTCTAGCTTTTGCTATGACCTCAGGGTTCACACTTCCATTAGCTGTTTCTGCACTTTTTTCGAAATATGTAATAGCTTTATCATATTCTTTGTTCATCATGTAAGCGTTGCCTAATGAGAAATAAGTTGATGACAGGAAAAAAATATCCATCATCAGAAGATCTTCTCCCCACTCTAACGCCTTTTCTAAATTTTCAGTTGCTTGAGGTATTTGCCGTAAATTCGCTTGTATAGTGCCTAAAACCTGATGGCTCATGAATTTTAAATATGGGATATCAGTTTGCAATGCTAACTCTAAGCTAATCTGAGCGATTTCCAAAGCTTCTCCTA
The DNA here is from genome assembly GCA_021399345.1 of Candidatus Heimdallarchaeota archaeon. Lineage (GTDB taxonomy): Archaea > Asgardarchaeota > Heimdallarchaeia > Heimdallarchaeales > Heimdallarchaeaceae > UBA460. Next base: position 1,410 of record JAAFKI010000142.1, on the reverse strand, counting down.
CAGAACCAAGAGAAGCGAGCAAAGTAGTGAGAAAAGGCAATATACTCACTAGTTCAATTGCATCACTATTTTCCCTATAAATTTTGAATGCTTCTTTAAATTTATCAACAGCTCTAGCGATATTTCCAGATCGCATCAAAGTTGCAGCTTCTTCTACTATCGAATCAGCTTTCTTTTGAGCTGAATTCAGTTCACCTCTTTTCTGTTTAAGTATTGTTGATCTTAACTCTTCAATTTGTTTCTGTACTTGAGGGAAAAGTGATATCCATACGATTATTTGTTCAAATGTTACTCCAACTTTCTTCAAACCAATTAGGACTTTTGACCCTTTTGCTGTTGCGTCAAGTGCTTCTTCGTATTTCTCTTCTGTTATGAATAGCTTAGCTATCAAACCGTAGAAACTAACTGCTCCAAAAGTATCTTCATTGTTCTCAAGTAAGGGTTTTAATTCTTCCACTAATGCTACGGCTTTCTCCTTATCGTTTTTCTGTAGATGTAGACCTCCAATCGAAGAAGCAGCTGTGAGAATTAAATCTGCGAGTTCTAATTCCTTATAGATCTCAAAGGCTTTGGTATAGTTTATGATGGTTTCGTCTATATTGTTATGATCCAAAGCTTGTGAGGCTTTAATGTTGTATTCTTTAGCTTCACCAATCTTTTTGTATTTCTCAGGTCCTAAGTCTTCCTTCAAAGTAGACATTCGTACCGGAGGGGCTCCAAAAGCGCCTAAAGCAATCTTTTGTTGTGCTCTCTCGAACTCACTCATTTGAGGTTGTTGTGCAACAGGTCTTTGTTGAGGAACAGGTCTACGTTGAGGCTGTTGAGCTTGCTGCGAACGTGCTTCTCGAAAGATATCATCTATTGAAACACTAGGTTGAGAAGGTCTCTTCGAGCTTCTTTCTCTCTGGGTAGTTTTAGTTTGCTTATCTACCTTTACACCAAGGTTTCCAAGAACTAAAAATAACCTATAAACAAAATCAAAAGGTATTATTGCGAAATATAATATTCTAAATAAAATATTAGTTATTATAGCCTCAATACAGTTATCACAATTTACAGATTCATCGCTACTAAACCCACCATCGAAACTCTTCCTCAAGGAAGATGTCAGAGGAACAGTTATGAGACTTACAACTCCCAAAATTATCCCTATAATATAGTCAGCATAAATTACATCCAGAAATATTAAAAGACAAAATGTAAGGGGTAAACCACCTAGTACTAGGGCTAAGAAATCAGATCCTAATCTTTTCCTATCCATATATACTTCCATCATAGTTAATCTTAAGGTGGTGAAATAGACGTTTTAAAAAGGTTTGTCAGAGTTTTGCAAACCTTTTGCACAAACGATACAAAAAACAGTGTAAGAGTCAATCATAGCAAATTTCTAAAAAAAAAGTGAAAGAACGT
>JAAFKI010000141.1 GCA_021399345.1 Candidatus Heimdallarchaeota archaeon | reverse complement strand
CTGAAGAAAATAGAAGAATTTTCCCAATTAGTATATGGTACTGTAGAAGTTTGGGAAGAATTAGAAGAATTATCAAAAATCTCGCTAACATCAGATTTTGATTTAAATACCCTCTTATCAGCTTCTTCTGAAGAAACATCCTTGGAATTCTCAATTAGTAGTATACTAAATCAATATGTTGATAATATTTTTCTCTAATTAAGACTCCTTTCCCCTCTTTAATAATTTAGAGAATTAGATATTTTGTTTAAACTGAAACATTCCTGAACTCCTGATCCCTTTAAATCCGTTCTCTATCTCAATAACATCCATTCTTTTAGATATAGTTGGAACTTCTTTCGCAAGCTCTTCCATTTCAATGGTTTGTTTTATTAGTTCCTCTTTGGATTTAGTCATTTTTAATGCTAAGAAATTAAACCCTTTATCCTCAGCAGTGCTTAAAGCTTGATTAAGCAACGCTCTAGCTTTCTCAAAATTTAAGTTTAACAAAGAGAGTTGTGATTTAAACCACAAACTTTCAACAATTAGATAGGGTAATTTACTTGACGTTCCAATTTCAATTAATTTGCTAACATATTTCTGTAGCTTGGACAGAATCTTCTCTTCAGAAGTTGCTTTAAGTTCACTTAAAAGCAAATAGCAGAGTTGAAATAAAACTTCTATATGAAAAAATTGACTAAAATCCTCTAGTAAAAGCTGATCTAATAAAACTTCAGCTCTTACCCTATCTCGGGATATTTTGCTATTCTTAAGGATTACAGCTTCTGATAAAAGAGCTAGTCTTCTATATGGTTTATATTCTATTTCTTCTGTGATTTTCTCAAGTTTTTCATGATATTTTTCAGCTAAATCATTTCTGTTAAATTCAGAAGTTAATGATATCAGATGATACAAAATTCCAGCAATTTCGGATTTTACTCCGAGTTCTTGCATATATTTTAGATGTTCTTTAAAACATTCTAGAGCTTTGTTGAACATCCCTTTTTTTCGATAGATGAAACCCATTTCATATATTACATTAGCAATTCCCCTTTTATCAGCAGTCTTTTCACGGTAAGCTAGAATCTCTTCATTTAACTCTAAAGCTTTATCGAACTCTCCCCTTCGAGAATAAATATTACTAATATTATTAAGATTAAGATAAGCATATTCCAATAATCCTAGTTTTTTATTATTCTTATAAGCTAATTCAAAACATTTCAATGCTTCATCTAAATTCCCCAGAAAAACATGACTTGTACCAATGTTATTTAAGTAGACATAATATCTCTCTCTTTTACCATTCTCTGAGATGATTTCATGTGCTTTCTGAAAATATTCAAGCCCTTTTTTCCAATCTCCAGTTTCCCAATAATAAATTCCTAAACGATTATATATTAGACCAACTCCTCTCTCATTCTCTTGTTTCTCTCTGATTTCTAAGGCTTTCATTTGATATTCAAATAGAAGATCAAATTCTCCTTTTAACCAATAAGTGCCTCCTATCTCATATAGGAAAAAGCTCTTAAAATGCTCGTTTCCAATCTCCTTAGCTATTCCTAATGCTTCTTCGTAGAATTGTAATGCTTTATCATAATCATTAATATCTTTATAAGTTTCAGCATTTGCCCATTGAAACAGCATCAAAACTTCTTTTTTCTCAATTTCCTGAATTAGATTCAGACCTTTATCTAACAGTTCGAAAGATTCTTTATGATCCCAAATGAAATCTTCATTAATCAATATTTGAGCACGATTTTGTTGATATAATACTAGTAAAATTGAAGCTTCTATCTCCTTTGGTAAAGAGATTTTTTTTCTTTTAATTTCTTCATAAATATCTTCTAATTGTTTCACTTCTTTTAAAAATTCATTTGGATTGAAATCCATCTTTAACCTGTAAACTGATAAATACCAAACCTTTGCTTCTACCATGGAAACTAAATCATCTATTTCCTTACTTAGGTTAAAAGCTAAGGATGATAATTCACAGCTTTTCTCATAATTGTCATCCTCTACTTCAAACAATCCTAACCTTGCTAAACTCTTGCTCTTTAATATCAAAACTCGAATTTTTTCACTTTCACTAATTTTTTCTGTTTTTAGAATTTCCTCTATTCTATTTATTGCTTCTTGGTATTTTCCTACTATTGTTAGGTGTTCTATTTCCTCTAATTCCTTAGAGATTGATTCGGTCACTGTTTTTCCCCTTTATGAAACATATACGTTAACTCTTCAAATAAATAAAACTCTTCCCCTAAAAATTACCTGATTATAGTATTAATGTCAGATATTTTGTTTGAACTGATACATTTGTGAACTAGTTATTTCTTTGAAACCATTCTCGATTTTGATAGTATCCATCCTTTTAGAAATAGTGGGAGATTCTTTTTCAAGGTCTTCTAAATCAACTAATTGTTGGACTAATTGCTCTTTTGCTTTCATAATTTTCAAAGAAAGTCGATTCAATCCCTTCTCCTCAGCTATGTTCAAAGCTTGAGTTAGTAATTCTCTTGTTTTTTCAAAGTCTAAGTTTAGCAAAGAGAGTTGAGCTTTAAACCAAAGACTTTCAACAATCAGCAGAGTAAAATAGTTCTTAGTTGACAATTCTATCATTTTGTCTACATATTTCTGAAGTTTGGCTAGAATTCTTTCATCCGAACTAGCTTTCAATTCTGATAAAAGAAGTTCACAAAGATGGAAAATTATACCTAGATAAATTGCATAATCAAGTTGTTCATTTAGTAATTGTTCATAGATTACTTCTGCTCTAATTCTATCTCTAGCAACTAAACTTCTTGCCAAAATTGCAGCTTCTGCTTGAAGAACTTGATTTTTTGTAATTTTGTACTCAACATCCTCTGATCTTCGTTCAAGTTCTACATAATATTCCTTTGCTAATTCTATTTTGTCAAACTCCACTCCAAGAAGAACAAGACTATACAATGTAAAAACACCTCGACTTTTATTACCTAAATCATCATGAATTTGCAATGCTTCTTTAAAATGTTCGTGTGCTTTGTTGAATAATCCTTTAGCTTGATAAATTGAAGCTATGTTCCATAGAGCATTCCATACTAAATTTTTGAAACCTCTTCTTTCGTAATACTCTAACCTTTCTTCATGAATTTTCAAAGCAACATCTAATTCGCCTATCTCTCTGTGAACAACCGCTTTGTTTCCAAGATTAAT
>JAAFKI010000140.1 GCA_021399345.1 Candidatus Heimdallarchaeota archaeon | reverse complement strand
CCATTTAAAATATAGAACAACTCCCCCAAATGCAGAAGCTAGAACTAGGATTATTATTACAGCAACCCAGATTTTTTTCATAACACTATATTTACTTCAACACATATATTTTTTTTTGATAAGAAATATGTAAATTAGTTCTGAAAAATGAACACTTTCGCTGTGGAGAATTATACACATATGTGCGTTTAAGCCCCCAGCGTTTGGGATAAGTGAGGTTTTATAAACTCTGTTTAAAAGATTGTACTTTAGTTTATTTTATACAAGGTGTTATTATGAATATAAATTTCATTAAAGAAAGTTGGAAAAATAGAGACACGGTATTGTGGCTGATTCTCTTAAGACTGATCATAGGTATAGAATGGTTCATGGCTGGATTGGAGAAGATAATCAGTGGCACTTTCGTTGAGGGTATGTATAACACACTTAATGTTTTCATATACGGTACACCATTTCCTGAATCACCATGGATTGTTCAAAATCCTAATCAATGGTATGTTACTCTTACAAGAGCTATTTTTAGGCCAAATTCTGAGCTTTTCGGTTACTTGGTTATGATTGGTGAATTTGCAATTGGTATAACATTGATATTGGGTCTACTTGTTAACTTTAGTGCTATTGTAAGTGTCTTCCTCAATATTAATTTCTTATTTGCTGCTGGATGGTTGAGTCCTTCAACTCTATCTGTTAACTGGATATTGGCTCTTCTTGGTATGATCGTGATATTAAGTCCAGGTGCTAAAACTCTAAGCATAGACAAACTTGTAGTTGATAGAATTCCGCGGCTTAGAAGATTCCTAATAGATTGGTTCGGTTTTGAGAAGAAAAAAACGTAAAAAAGTAGGTTGATCCTACATTTTTTTTTGTTATGAAGTAATGCAACAGTTAGATCTCTTTTTCATACATAGAAGATGAACTTAACTTAGCAAATCCCAATCTCTCATAATCTTCAAGTTTTGCCACCATTCCACCAAAAAGTAAAGCTCTCAAATCATCAGTACCTTTCTCTTTGCAAACTTCTGCTGCTTTAGCGACTAATTGGCGTCTATATCTTTCCTCAACTGCATAGATATAACCTACATAAATTTCAGATAGTAGATCGTTTTTCGCTACGTAAGTTCTAGCAACTATTCTATCCTTATCTCTAATTACATAGTGTCCAAGTATGTCTTCAGATGTTTCGATTACCTCGAAATTCTGTTGAGCTTGTTCCTCTGTCATTCCTAGTTCCTTCATAAAAATTTGAACAAGTTCATCAAGATCTCTTTCCTTTTCATATGCTAAGACCTCTGTTGGTTCTTCTGTAATTTCAAGTGAACTTGCATTTAATCCCACAACATAAGCTGTATCACGTATCACTTTGAAATCCAATTTTTCTGCAGTCTCTTTGTGTCCTCCCCATGTATCATTCGCAAATGTTCGAATAACATTTGCTCCTTTAGTTTTCAGAGTTTCTATTGCTTTTGTAACAAGTAGTTCTTTCGCATTTTCATGACCTTCTAGGACTAAAGGAGGGCTTAGGTTTCCAATTGTTTTATCTTCTACCTTCTCAGGAAGGATAGCGGAAGTTAAAAAACCAACTAATTCTTCTCCTTTAAAGCAATATAATCTGGTTTCAGGATCGAATTCAGGTTGAGAATAGACTTCTTTTAATCTTTCAACGTTAGTTTGACCAAAGAGTTGCCACTCCTTACTGGCTTCTGTACCAACTTTAACTTGATCTTCAAGAAAACCTTCTTGGAAATGTTTTATTTCGTAGTCTGACATAATTCTAGACACGCTAAGATAATTATAAATGTTGGTGGTTGAAGATGATTTTTTCCGATTTAGTGCAAAGAATTAAATATCTCCTATATTGACTTTATCTATCTTATAAGGTGGGTTTGTTGACACAAAAAGACGAATTCTTCAAAAAACAAATTGAGTTGGAAAATGAAATCGTT
>JAAFKI010000139.1 GCA_021399345.1 Candidatus Heimdallarchaeota archaeon | reverse complement strand
TGTTCATCTTTACAAATATGAACATCTACAAACTCGCATAATCCTCTTGAATCAACATTAATTTTCATTGTTGGTGGAATTAATGCCATCCTTCTTTTTCCACAACTGTTACATTGATAATTTATTGTATCTTTATGTAAATCTGTATAAACACTCATCTGCAATCCTTTCCAGATATATAAAAAAATTATCAGAATAATATAACTTTTTCTTTAGAGGTTGAATGAAAAAAAAGAAAAAGAAAAAGAAAACTAACCACTGATAGTGTGGTTGTTTATAGCTAAAGTTGAACTTTCTAATGGGAATGGTAGATCGACAGTGTCTGAACCAATTTGATCTAAATCGTTTAAAGATTTGAAGAAATTACCAGCGATACTAACAGGTTTTATCGGATGAACAATTTCACCTTTCTTAACCAAATATGCGTTGGTAGCTGTAACTGAGAAATCACCTGTTATCATGTTACTGTGACCCATACCCATTGGAAATCCTTCGATATAAATTGCTTCATCATAACCCGAGATAATCTCATCAAGATTCTTTTGACCAAGTTGTATAACAAGCTTATGAGGACCAATGCTGGGTAAGCTCTCGTACGCTGTTGGAGGATTCCTTCTAGCATTTCCAGTACTCCCAGTTCCATCTACAGGTCCATAGAAGTTATCAAAGAGGAAACTTTTCAGCACTCCATCTTTTATGATTTCAGTTTTGTTGATTGTAGTTCCTTCAGCATCAGCTGCTTCACAAGCAATTTTCTTAGGATTAGTTCCATCATCATAAAGTTGGAAATCTTTGCTAGCTATTTGTTCATTAAGTTTGGTCATTAGAGGATTCCTTTTCTCAACTACTGTTCCTCCGTTTAGTCCAACTGTAAATGTTGTACTCAATAACATAGACGCAGATATAGGTTCCCAGATTGTGGGGATTTTGACAATTCCATCTAAAGGACTGGATCCTAAATGTTTGAAAGCTTTTTCGATACCATAGGTTCCAATTCCGGATAAATCTTGCATAGTTCTTCCAGCTTTGAAACCGAAAGATGTTGAGCGTTCACCTTGTCCCATAGAAACAGCATAAACTGTACCATGATGAGATGTGTGCATAGATGAGACTAAGCAACCTTCTGTTGTAGCTACTGCAAAGCCACCCCATTCAGTTCCAACCTCAAGATCAGCACCGACTAATCTTTGATCATCAATGTCGCATTCTTTAACTAAATTAGCCATTTGGCCAATAAGAGTTTCAGTGTCAAGATTAGTTATTTCAAGATCTAGAATACCTTCTTTTCCAGGTTTACTATCGGCAACGAAACCAGAGAAACGAGGGTCTTCAGGACTGTTCTTGGCAATTTTGTAAGCGTTTTCTATTGAGGATTTTAGAGATTCTGGAGCAAAGCCTGCACATGTAGCAAACCCTACTTGTTTGTCAACAGCAACTCTTATACCTACTCCCTGAACCATACCATCTCGACACTCAGTTTTACCTTTAGAATATTTGATTTCTGTCAAAGAGTTCTTGATAATATAGGCTTCAGCTGTAGGGATGTTTAAGTCCTTAGAATATTTCATAATCTGATCAGCAACTTCTAAAAGTTCAGAACGAATTTTTTCTAAAACCATTTTATTCGCCTCCTACCAAAACTTCATCTACAATCAGACTAGGACCACCTAATCCAACTGGAAGTGGGAATTGTCCTCCTTTTCCGCATCCACCGAAGTAACTTGTATAAACATTCATCTCTTTGGTAACTCCGCTGATTTGTTGAATGAAATCTAGAATTTGCCCAGAAAGAGCAGCATCTTTAATCGGCTTTGTAATCTCACCATTTTCAATCAAATAACCTCGACTACATTTGAATAGAAAAGTACCATCAAGACCAGCTTGACCTCCAGATGTACCAGCTGTGTAAATACCATCTCCTACTTGTTCAACAGCTTCATCAAAGCTGATGTTACCAGGTTCGAAATAGGTATTTTTCATTCTTGGTATTGGTGGGAACATGAAAGTAATAGCTCTTGAATTCCCTGTTGGTTCTGTGTTCATTTTATTAGAAGTACTTCTATCATGTAAATATCCTAGGAGCATTCCTTTATCCATCAAAACTGTTTTACCGGTTTTGATTCCTTGATCATCATATGGTAAGAAGAAACCTCCATGCTCTGTTATACCTTCATCAATAATGGTTGCATGTTCGCTTCCTAGTTGTTCTCCGACTCTGTCAGAAATAGGAGACATACCTGTGATAACAAAATCTGATTCTGATAAGTGTCCAAAGCTTTCATGTGCTAGCACGCCTGCCATTCGAGGTCCTACTAATGCTCTGTGTTTTCCAGGAGGTGCTGCAACGGCATCTTTCTGTTCTTTGCACCATTTTCCAGCATTTGTTCCAAGTGTTTCAGGCTGGTATCTTTCATTTTCGAAATATTCCATTCCTTGAGATTGACCTATTCCATCTGCTCCACGCGCTTGTGCAGTTTCAGTCATTGCAACTGCCATCAAACGTATGTCAAATAGAAGGGGGGTCCAATATATCTCGGATTGTTCAGAATTCACGAAAAGTTTGTCTCCCCAAAGTTCTCCCCACATACCAGCTGTGGATTGAGCATCAACTTGGTCTTTAATTGCTGAAATTCCTCGTTTAAGCATATCTAGTTTTTCATCAAATTCAACATCCTTGGGATGAATTTTGACTTTCTTAACAATTGAATCCTTTACAGAGGAGCGATCGTCATAATTGTGCTTAAATGTTAAGAGCGGTTCAGTAGCTTTAGCTATTCC
>JAAFKI010000012.1 GCA_021399345.1 Candidatus Heimdallarchaeota archaeon | reverse complement strand
GGATCTGTTACACTCAACCCTATTGCAAAAGGAATTGATCTTCCATGAGTTGTATGAAAACTATCGTAATTGAGATATCCTGCTATTCTACCTGTGCATCCTATTCCTGAGACCACTGCTACTTTTTTAGGGTCGATTCCAGATTCATTTATTGCTTCAATGAGCACATTTGTTATTGAACCTAAACTGCATCCTGGGCAGAATATGTGTGGTATTCGACCTTCTCTTAAAAATCCATCTAGAGGATGAGCCTCTGATTCCAGTAATTCTTTTTGATCTTCTGTCATTATGCATCGCCCTCAATTTCTTTTAGTATCTCTTGTGGATTATGAATTGCTCCACCAAGCTTGAATATACCCTTTACTTTGGTTTTACCATGAACACTTCGTTCTACTTCTCTTGTAATTTGTCCATAGTTGATTTCTGGAACATAAATTTTCTTTACTTGTTCTGCTAAAGCTTCTATCCTCTCATTAGGGAAAGGCCAAATAGTGATTAACCTTAATAATCCAACTTTGATACCCTTCTTTCTGGCTCTATTAACAGTCCCTTTTGCAGCTCTTGAAACTGAACCAAATGCAATAATTGCTAATTCAGCATCATCTAACATGAATTCTTCTACCTTGATGATATCTTTCTTATTTAATCTAATTTTGTCATTGATTCTTCTAACCAGTTTATCTTGTGTCTCAGTATTTAAGTCAGGATATCCTCTTTCATCATGAGTTAATCCGGTAAACATAACTCTGTAACCTTCTCCAGCAACAGCCATTGGAGGAATAAGATCATCATCTGGTTTGTAAGGTAAGTGTTCCTCTGGAGAATCTCTCGGTTTTTTCCTTTCTACTTTTACAATTTTACTAGCATCAGGAATTATTAGTCTTTCACTCATGTGCCCTAGAGCTTCATCCATCAAAATTGTAACCGGTAATCTATATTTCTCTGCATAATTGAATGCTTCAATTGTTAACTCAAAACATTCCTGAACTGAGTTTGGACATAAAACTATTGGTTCAAAATCTCCATGAGCCCCCCATTTGGTTTGCATAATATCTTGTTGTCCAACCAAAGTAGGTAATCCTGTAGAAGGACCTCCTCTTTGAACATTGATTATTATACAAGGAGTTTCAGTCATCATTCCAAGACCTATATTCTCAACCATCAAAGAATATCCAGGACCCGAGGTTGCTGTCATACTCTTGACTCCACCCCAAGATGCTCCTAAAATGCCTATAATTGAGGCAATTTCGTCTTCAAACTGAACAAAATTCCCACCTAGTTGTGGCAAACGTAAAGCCATATGTTCTGCTATCTCAGAACTAGGTGTAATTGGATATCCGCCAAAAAACTTACATCCAACTGCGAGAGCTCCTTCGGCAGCAGCATGGTTACCTGTCGTAAAGTGCTCTCCAGTACTTACTTCTAAAAATTTTTGTTTTTGCTTACTCATCTTCAGCATCACTCTCTTCGAGTACTTTAACATAAATTGCAAATTCAGGGCAAATTAACTCACAGAAGTGGCACTCAGCACAGTCGTCGAAAGTCTTCCCTTCTTTTAGAACAGGGGGACGATATCCTTTAACATTAATTTCCTTGCCAGTTTCTAAAATCTCCTCTGGACAGTAAATAATACACCACTCGCATTCTTTGCATCTGTCCTTTATTATATAAACCTGAGAGTCAGGACCTTTTAACTTCTCCAAGTCTACAAAAGCCGGCCATTCTGGCTTCTTTCGTCTTCTTTCTAGTGATTGACCCATTAAAATGAACCACAATTTATAGCGCTGTCGGGTGTGAATTATTTAGTTATTTAAAGTTTTATTTGTGTATTGAGTTGAAATAATAAATGAATACTATTAGTGTTCTTTTAAAATTTAAGAAATTAGATTTCAATTCTTGGTATTTTTAGATAATGTGATTCATCTTCTCATTACCCTCCGAGGAAAAATTGAAATAGTTCAATGACGATAAAATTAATGTCTAAAATGTTAACAAGAGATTTGAGTGTAACTGT
>JAAFKI010000138.1 GCA_021399345.1 Candidatus Heimdallarchaeota archaeon | reverse complement strand
GAACCCTAACTTATGAAATAATTCAAAATCTTACAATCAATGGTTTTGGTCAATCTTCTTGCGTAGGGTTAGGTGGAGATCCAGTTAAAGGGATCGGATTTAACGAATGTCTTAGGTGGTTTGAAGATGATCCTCAAACAAAACAAATTGTCTTAGTAGGTGAAATTGGAGGTACTGGAGAACAAGAAGCCGCTGATTTAGTTAAATCTGAAATAACCAAACCCGTTTATGGATTTATTGCAGGTCAAACAGCCCCTCCTGGAAAGCAGATGGGACACGCTGGAGCGATAGTGCACGGAAAATCTGGAACTGCTAAGGAAAAGATGAGAATTTTAAGTGAGGCCGGCATATTTACCGTTAGAACCCCTAGCGAAATCCCTGAAAAAATTAAAGAAAATATGTGAGTTTTTTCTCACATTTTTATTGTTTTTACCAATCTAATGCAGTAAATGATTCTTGATAAACTAAGCCATTTTCATCTGCACCAAACCTGTGATCTATGTCATAAGTGATTTTTATTATAAGACTAATACTGTCATCAAATTCATCTATGTCAAAGATTAACGTTCCACCAATATATCCTGCAACTTCTGGCTGGTACAACGCTTTCCACTCGAAAGTGCTTAGAACAGTTCCATTCTGAATTCCTTCAACATGGAAACTTTTCAGAATATCATTCCATGATCCATCATGACTGTAATGGATATTGAAGGCTAAGAAAACAATACCTTCAGTAGAATATGTGAGATCATCCAATCTCAGACCAGAGATATCGGTTATTCCTGTTGTTGCCCCGTCTACTCTAATACCTTGATCTATAACGGGTATTAAAATGACCAACAATAGTATTACAGAACATGTAGCAATCAGATAGATTCTTTTCTTTTTGACTGTAAATAATTCTACGAACCATTTCTTGGTACTGTTCCAGGAATTAACAAAAAATTCCTTCATTCGAACTTTTAATTCCTTTTTATCTTTAAATTTCTCTTCCTTCTTAGCAGCAGCTTCTTTTTCCTCTGCAGCTTTTTCTTCATCTGTTTTCTTTTCTGGTGCAAGAATAAGATAAGCTCCTAAACCAACGACAACTATCAGAAAGATATTGCGTATAATTGGGTTGTCTGATAACCACAATCTTAGATAACCGACTTTTCGGATTATCATTACCGTTTTACCTCTTACTGCGTCATAAGGGATAAGAGAATTAGAGAACCCATAGGTATCAATCCGGTCATTTGTGTCATAATTGTCACCACTTACTCTGTAGAAGTACTCCACTCCTGATGATGTTTCAACGGTTGTAATATTTACAACTCTATGAATAATGAGTTTACCAACATCATAGGTGTTGGCTGATTCATAAACTATTACATCACCCATCACAATTTTTTCTGGTGCTGCTTTGTTAATTAGAAACATATCTCCTTTATCGTATGTTGGACACATCGAGGAGTTTGGACAGGGACCATTCTCAATCACTACAAGCGATAAACCGAATACACCACCGAACATCATCTTGAATACAAAAAAGATGATTATCCCGAAAACAAGTAAAGTAGCAACTTCTTTAGCATCAATATCAGCGATAAATTTCTTACCATAGTTTTTGATTTTTTGAAAGATATCACTTTCTTCTTTATCAGACAT
>JAAFKI010000137.1 GCA_021399345.1 Candidatus Heimdallarchaeota archaeon | reverse complement strand
GACTGATTGCTTTACGGACTGCTTTAGCTGCTGCAGGAGTTCCTACAGGGGTTAATTCACCAGTTCCAAAGACAGGATGTTTCAAGTTGATAGCCATTTCTTGATGAGATGGATCACTTACAAGAATACCTTCAACACCAGCTTGATCGAAATCTGCTACAACTGGGTAGTATTGTGCATCTACGATATCTACAGTTCCATCGATTAATGAAGCTACTGCTGTATCTTTACCAGAGATGAAGGTCATCCACCATTCAGTTAACAGAGGAGCATCATAACCGGCTAGATTATCGTAGAATGTGTTTGGAGTAAGTAGTACAGTGCTAGTGATTGGGTCATACTCAGTTAGAACGAATGGACCACAGGATCTGACTAGAGCATCTCCGACAGCACCAGTAAGTGGTACGTCATTGAAGATGGAATAACCAGGTGCGACAATTAATGGCTCGACAACACTTTTGTCAATAATACCATAGGAAATTGTTCCTAAAGCAAACGCGTTCACGTCAGTCATGTTGAAATGAACTATATGGTCACCTTCTGCATATATTGAATTATTATCAGCAAACCAAGTGTTGTAATAACTATATGATAGTGAGCTAACTGCTGGAGTCAAGTGAAGTTGCATAGTATATACAAAATCTTCAGCAAGAACAGGACTTCCATCACTGAACTTAGCGTCAGGATCTAATGCAACTGTTATGTTTTTATTGTCAGAACTGTAGGTTGGAAAACCTGCTGCGATCATTGGTTCCCAGAGATTTGTAATTTGTGCTCTTGCATATAGACTTCCATAAACTCCTTGCATCCATTGGGCATCATAGAATGATGATTGAGCATATATGTTGTTTTCTTTTAGATCTGCAGGAATAGCGTATTTAATTACATGGTCAGCTGGGTCATCCCAGAATTCATATCTTGCTGAACCTGCACCCAATAGAAGTCCATCAATTCCAGTAAGTCCTTCTTTGAAACCAAAGAGTGACTTTGGATAGATAAGAATGATTGCTGGTAAGTCTTCATAAAGCATAGCTTGCATTTCTTTAGCATAACCAATTTGAGTTGGTTGATCTAACTCTGTTAAATATTGAGTTAGTTTATCATCATATGCTGGGTTCACGTATTGGTAGAAGTTATCACCAAATGGTGGTAAACTTGCAGTGTCAAATAGACCAGTTGGATCCCAATCAAGACCCCAACTCCACCCAACAAAAAGGATATCATAACCACCTTCTGCATAGGTTGGAATGTAATCAAAGTCAATTAATGGATATGCCCATGTACGGGGGGCAATGTTACCCCAACCAGTTGATTCATGGAAATCTACACCAATACCAATTTTTGGTAATTGGTTCTCCATCAATAATGACCATTGATTTCGAGCTGCGCTTGTATTGGGTGACAACAAGTTAATAGAAAAAACTTCTTGCAACTCAGTTTCCTGAGCTTGTGTTTGACCTAGTGCCACGGATAATCCAAATAAGACTACTAAGCCTAAACCTAAGATTGCTTTTTTATTCATTGTTTTTTTCACCTTTTCAAAATTCCACTTTATACATTTAACATGTTAGTGGAAGCAAGAAAAAGTTGATTAACTCTTTAATAAAGTTTGTGTGTTTTCATTTCAATTATTAATCTTGATTTCAGGGTTTTCATTTCAATTATTAAACTGGTTCTTTTTTACAAGTTGTTCTTTTGATTCTAATTATTGGATTTAATTCCAATAATGGTGCTCTATTGGTTTAAAAGTATCACTAACCTAAGAATTTGCCATAAAACAAGACCATATAAAATTAGGAGCCCTCCCCCAAAATAGTATGTAAACGAATTAAATGTAGCTTCTCTGAAACTATCTTTAGAAATAGGATCTGAACCAATAAGTCTTTCCTTAAGGTTGGAAACTAGTGTTGATTGTCCAAAATTCCCAAAACACGCTCCAATAAAGATGACCAGCCCTGCCTCTCCAAATATTACATACTGCATGAAAAATAGGATGAAAGCTATTTCAGTATCAAACCCAAAATAGAAGCTCAGAATTAGAATTACATCAATAATAACAAAAACAAGTGAAGAAAAAAATCCTAGCAAAGCTATTCTTACCCAGTTTACCTTAAGTTTTTGAGTTGATGAATCTTCTTGTGTTTGATATTTTGATTGTATATCATCTACTTCTTTTGCCTTCCAAGGTTTTTCTTTCTTACTCATTTCGTTCCCTTTTTATTAGTAATTGTGGAGCCACAAGAATTACAGAAGCGTGCGTTATCTCTGACCAACTTTCCACACACTGAGCATGTAACAACATCTTGAATATTGTTTTTGTAAAGATTTGGGTCAAAGACAGGATTGAGGATTATTTTTCCTTCTTTTGTAGATGCAGTGAAATGGGTGGGATTTTTTACATTCTGAAGAATTTCTCTGGGAAGAACTATTCTTTCTTGCCTATCTATTTCGAGTAAACGACTTTCATCAAGTTTTCTTAGTATTACTTCTTTTCCATGGCGGCCTATAATTATCCCATCTTTTATTTCTAATATTCTATCTGCTCTAGCAGCAACTTGTTGGGAGTGAGTTACAATACAGAGAGCAATACCTAATTCTTCATTTATGCGATCAAATAAATCGAGAATACTTTCTGCAGTAACAACGTCTAAATCACCTGTTGGTTCATCTCCTATCAATATTCTAGGATTAGTTATTAGAGTAGTTGCAATAGCAGCTCTTTTCTTCTCTCCTCCCGACAAGGTATTTTCTTTTTTATTCCTTTTGTCCCAAATACCAAGAAATTGCAATAGAAATTCTGCTCGTTTTTTCGCGATTCTGGGGGGGACCTTAGCATAAAAGCCTGCAAGTTCAATATTTTCTTTTACAGTTAAATGAGGAAGTAATCGACTATCTTGAAAAACTACACCAGCAAAAGCCCTTCTGGCTTTAATTATCTCTTCTAAGCTTGATCTAGTGATGTCTTTAGAAAGATCTTTCCAAAATACTTTACCAGAGGTAGGTTTAGTAATTCCAGCAACTATACTCACTAGTGTTGTTTTACCGCTTCCACTGGCTCCAATAAGAAAGAGTTTTTCTCTGGAATGAACTTTAAAAGATACACCTCTAAGAGCTTGAGTCTCGATTTTTCCAGTTTGGTAGATTTTAATGATATCTTCTGCAACTAAAAGAGGGATTCCATTTTCCCCATTTTGTAGAGTTCCATCCCCTCTGGATTTTTCTGCGTATGTAGCCATTCTAAACATCTCCATCTTAACTTGCACACTAATAAAATTGTTCATGGGATTAGATTTTCATTTCTTAATCAACAAGCTAAAAAAACTAACTCAAAGTTACTGTTTTAAAATAAAGTAGAGAAAAGTGCTAAATATATTTGCACTTTTGTTCATTTTTCTGCAGTGAAGACCTGTTCTAACTCAGGTTCTTGTCTTGATTCAATGAATTTAACGATTCTTCTATATAAGAAATTCTTATTCTTCCAAATATTATCAAGATTTCCAATAATCAAGAGAATCAAGAAGATTACAAAGAAAGGTACTAGAAAGAGTAACCAAACTGTAAGAGCTACTGCTATTGGATGATACTGCCCTTTTCCTCCATGTTCTAAACCGTATATCAAAAATTGGTTGTCTCTCCGGTCAACAAATAATGAATAAAATAGTTTTTTGAATTCTAAAACTAGTTCTCCTGTCATTAATGCTATTTCAATACCTATTATTAATGCAAAGAGAGCGATTATCACCAAGAAAGTTTTAGCTGATGGGATATATTTTCTTTTTTTAATTACTTTAAACATAATGAAATTATATGTACCAGAAACTATTGCTCCAAGAAGTAAGGGCATAAGTACAAGCCATAGATAAGTTTTAGTAAATTTTGGTTTATCTGGATTTACAACTTGAGATCCCCATATATCTTGAAAACTAAAGTATCTACTTGGATCAAAAGCTTGTTCTGAAGAGGTTAAGAAAAATCCACTATCCGAAAGCAGGAAAAGTGAAACGCCTAATAAGAGAACAACGATGGGGGCAAAGAACCATACAAATACTGGTTTTGCAATCAATCTTAAAGTAGCATCTTGACCTGTATTTAGCCCATATGTTAAAAATACACTAATCCAATATGAAGGCCCATCCCAGAAACTACCTCCTCGGAAAGTGTTTGTAAGTCCCATTGTGAAAACGCTGATAAACCATATACTTATAACTAGTATTCCTAACGGTGAATGGATTTTTTTCCAAATAGCTCTAAGAGCGGCAAGAAACCAATCTTTCCAAACTTCCCCAAATGAACGGGGGCTTAAATCTGTGGAGCTAATTTCACTATCTTCAGCTTCAATATTTTCCGTTGCCATGGCAATATCACTTTGTGTTTTACAATAGACATTTTAAACCTTTTCTCTTTATTTGTATTTTTACGTTTAAAAAAAAGACTCAACCAAAATGCTTTAAGTGTATAAATTTTTGATGTTTTTAGCGCTTAGAGGACTGTATAATGAGCGAAGAACACACATTATCATTAACTAGTTGTGGAATAGATGTTGGGACTACAACCTCACATCTAATTTTCTCTAAACTTAAGTTGGAGAAGATTTATACTCCGCAAGGAGTGAAATTCGAAGTTACTGAAAGGGAGATCTTATTCAAAGGAAAAATTATTTTAACACCCTTGATGGATGGAGTAAATATCGATTATCTCAAACTGGTTGAATTCCTCAAAGAAGAGTATGAGCGAGCAAACGTCTCTATAGATGATATAGATACTGGAGCAGTCATTATAACTGGTGAGAGCGCGAAAAAGGAGAATGCTGAAGAATTAGTTAAATCTCTAGCTCATAAAGCAGGGAAATTTGTTTGTGCTGCTGCAGGACCTAATTTTGAATCAGTAATTGCTGCCATGGGTTCAGGCGCAGCTTTGTATTCAAAAGAATCAAAGAAAACCGTCATGAATATTGATATCGGAGGAGGAACTTCAAATATAGCTATTGTCAAAGCAGGTGAGGTAGTTGAAGCTTCTTGTGTTAATGTTGGTGGAAGGTTGATAGCTTTTGATGATAAGAATAAAATTGTTCGAATTGAAGATCCTATTAGAAATCTAGAAGACGAGATGGGAATCAAATTTGATTATGGCTTAGAGATTACTGAGGAACAGAAAAGAGAAATGGCCAAAATACTGGCTGATAGCCTTTTTGAAGTTCTAAATCAGAAAATAGAATCAAAAATAGCTAAAAATCTGTTGATGACAAATCCCTTAGATTTCACTGAAAATATAGATGAACTAGTCTTTTCTGGTGGAGTTGCAGAATATATCTATAATAAAATTGATCATGATTTTGGAGATTTAGGTAAATATCTAGGCGAAGAGATAGTAAAAATTGTTGATGCTCAAAAAATCCAACTTCATGAACCAATAGAACTTATTCGTGCAACTGTCATAGGTGCAGGTCAATATACTCTTCAGGTTTCAGGTGTTACAACACACATCTCCGATACAGAAATTCTTCCTATTCATAATATTCCTGTTCTTGAACCTAAACTAAACAATAAAGACATAACTGAAGAAAGCGTGAAAAAGGCTATTTTGAAAAGCTTCAATCTTTTTGATGTCAAAGAAGGTGAGGGCACCGTTGCTCTATCATTTAAAGGTGCAATAGGTGGTTCTTATGCTGGATTAACCACTTTTGCTAAAGGTGTAGTTAATGCTATTCCTAATACAATCAGAAAAAAGCAACCAATAATTATGATTTTTGATAGGGATATTGGAAATTCTGTAGGAAATGTAATGAAAAGAGAAACTGAAGCTAAAGAAAACATTATTTCTGTTGATGAAATTAACGTTCAAGAGGGAGACTTCATCGATGTTGATAAACCTAAAGCTGGGGGACAAGTAGTCCCTGTAGTTGTGAAGTCATTAGTTTTTTCAAATTAGAATCGCTACCAAGCTATTGCTAGTCCATCAGCTCTTGGACTTGTTCCTCCACACAACACTCCACTTTTACTATCGCGTTTAATAATTTGACCTCTACCAAATATCATTCTAGCTGTACCTGAAGTGGGAATAATCTCATGCCCCATACTCTTTAGTGTGCTCATTGTTGAATCAGATATTCCTTCTTCAAGAGCAATATTTCCACCACTTGTTCCATCTCTTATGGTGAACCTTGGTGCATTTAGTGCTTGCTGAGGGTTCATACCGTAATCAACCATGTTAATGATTACTTGAGCATGTCCTTGGGGTTGATTGAAACCACCCATAACACCAAAACTAGCATAAAGCTCTCCATCTTTAGTAGCCATACCTGGAATAATTGTATGATATGGTCTTTTGTTAGGAGCTAAAACATTAGGATGACCAGCTTCTAAAGTGAAATTTGCTCCTCTGTTTTGAAGTGTGAAACCGCATCCCTGAGGAATTAATCCTGTACCAAAACCCATATAATTAGAATTGATGAAACTACAAGCATTCCCTTCACTGTCAGCTACTGAGAAATAAACAGTGTCTGAACTTGTAAAAGGCGAACCCCTTTTTGTGTCTACAGTTGCTTTATTTAAATCGATTAGTTTTCTTCTTTCAGTTGCATAATCTTTGGAGATTAGTTCCTTAATCGGAACATTCACAACATCTGTATCAGCTACATACCATCGTGTATCAGCAAAAGCTATTCTCATAGCTTCTATCATCACATGCAAGTGTTCTACTGAAGAGTGATTCATTTTTGCTAAATCAAATTCTTCTAAAATATTCAGTGCAATTAGTGCAGTAATTCCTTGTCCGTTGGGAGGAATTTCGAACACGTCTACTCCTCTGTAATTAGTTGATATAGGTTCATCAAATGTATTATGATGGTTTTTCAAATCATCAAGAGACATTACTCCATCGAATGACTGTATGAGGTCAATTATTGCTTCTGCAATTCGTCCTTCATAGAATCCCTTTTTCCCATGCTCAGCTAAAGTGCGGAATGTTTCCCCCAAAGTTGGATTTTTCATTATCTCTCCTTCCTTTGGTGCTTCACCATTGAGAAGCATCTCTTCACCATAGGGTCCTTTTTTAATCAACAGCTCACTTCGTTTCCAAGCTAAAGCAGTAAATGGAGCTACTGGGAATCCACCTTCTGCTAGTTCTATTGCTGGAGCAAGAACTTCTTTCATAGTCAATGTTCCGAATTTCTCTATTGTATCTACCCAACCAGCTGCCGCTCCCGGAACAGTTATCGTGTGAACACTAAGAGGTGGTAAAGAACCTGTAATTTTTTGGTTTGCTAGAAAATCTAGATTAAGTCCAGCAGGAGCTCTTCCACTAGCATTGAGTCCGAAAACTGTCTTCTGCTTACCATCATAGTATAGACTGAAGCAATCTCCGCCTATACCTGTTGAGCAAGGTTCGGTCACGTTCAAAGCAGCAGCAGTTGCAACAGCTGCATCTGCAGCATTTCCTCCTTGTTGAAGTATTCTCATGCCTGCTTCAGACGCTAGTGGTTGACTAGACGCAACTATACCTCTTTTTCCATAAACAGGGGAACGATAAGAATCAAATCTCAAACTCATAGTGAAAAGATAACCTAGTTTAAAATAAATCTAATGGTCAATCTTTCTTATCATTGTTGGAAGAACTCATTTAACATCTGGAAAAATTTGAGTCTTTTCAAATCTATATTTTCTATTCCATAATCTTCAAGGAAGTAGTTTACCCATTCTTCGCCAAAGTTATATCCAATACTCCACATTACAGCAGCAAAGTCAAAATATCTGTCATTTATTCCTCCCCAAGACCAATCAACAAAACCACTAAGGACATTTTCTTCAACCAAGATATTGGGTAAGCAATAATCTCCATGAGAAAAAACAGGATCATATTCACTAGGTTTTATTTTTACTACTTCTTCGAATAATTCCTCAGGACTTTTATCAGACCATCTTTTGTCAAACTGTGTTGCATCAATATCTCCCTTTTCTATTCTTTCCTTCGCTAATTGTAATAACTTATCTGGTGTGTTATTTATTGGACATGTAGCTGTGGGAATTGAATGTATTTTTTTCAGACCTTCAGCTAGTATCTTAACGTTTCTACGTTTTTCCTTGTCAGATTCTGTAATGTATGAAACCTTCCCTTCAATTTCAGATATTAAAAGAAATGCTATATCATTCTCTTTTCCAAAATAAATAACTTCGGGAACCTCTAGTTTCTGTGATACCCATTCAAGGATAATTTTCTCTTTTTCTAGATCAAAAATAGACAATGACTTGTTGATTTTAAGATAAAGCGTTTTTTCATCATTAAACAGCTTGAAGACTTTAGCTCTTGAACAGCCAATATTGTTTACCTCAAAGGAAAACTCTTTTAGAATCTCCCTAAGTTCCTCTGGGAGGTTTAATGGCAAGGATTCTTTATCCATTCAAATCAGATTGAATGAAGATTACCTTCTTAAAATTCTTTGGACTTATGACCCAATAGTAGTAGCATTCTTTCACCATCAAAAGCTATACATGCTGTGATTTAAGGAAGTTTTTGCAAAAAAATAAACGTTACTTATTATTGAATGAGAAGAGCTGATTCTCATGACATTAGTATTTTTGAGTAATCTTCTAGTAAGGAGATATATCCAAGAAGATACCTTATTGTAAGGAAGATATTGCTTTTTGATCAAAGGAGTAGCTTCCTTAACTGAATCACATTTTCTAATAAAGTTTATTTACTATATGAAGTCCCTAAGGTTAATGAGTAAGAGTAGAGCTAGATCACCAGAGGCAAAAGATAAACAAATTCAGAGAATTATCACTGAAGCTAGAGAACTATTCTATGAAGTTGGGACTACAGGATTTAGTATGAGGGCATTAGCTAAACGACTTGATATGTCACAAAGTAATCTCTACAACTACTACTCTAGTAAGAGAACGCTTTGGTTTGAAATTATGAGACGAGATTTTACTGATTTGAGAAATCAAATTCAACCAATTGTTTTGAATCATAAAGGAACATCTATTGAATTATTGGAAAAACTTACTGATTTCTATTTTGATTTCGCTGAATCAAATTATAGAAGATATAAGTTAATGTTTGTGCTTCCACCACCACCAGCTGAGGGTCAACCATCAGAAGATGAGAAATTTGTTCCCCAAAAGACATTGAAGCTCTTAAATTGGATTGAATCAGCTCTCGCTCAAGGTTTGTCTAAAGATATTGATTCAAATAAACTATCATTATATCTTTGGTCAGTAATTCATGGAACTGTTCTTTTGACAAATACAATTCTATTTGATCCAGATTATAGCATTTCTAACTTTGGTTCAAAAATTGAATTTAAGGATTTTGTAAAAGAACAACTCAAAAAGCAACTTTCTCAATTAATTAAAGATTGAAGAAAACCAGCTATTTTTTTCACACAAGTCAAGTGAAAATGTATTAAGATGGTATTTACTGATGAAGAGCAGCTTTTTTATCAATCATTCTAATCATTGGAACAATATATAAGTGTTTGAATGAGCGTACAAAAATAGGGTGTAGGAAGGAAATTAAAATTAGTCCGTCTTATTCTTGCTGAAAACCTAAGATGATTCCTTCCACGCCATTTTCCCCTTACATCCTTAGCAGATCAATTTTCAATGTAGATTCAATCTTTTTAGGCAATTTTCTAGTATTTCATTAATATTACATACAATTAATAAAGAAAATTCTTGAGTTTATAATGCAAATTCAATATATTATATTGAGAAAGGCGATTTCAATGGAAGAGATAAAGCGTGAAGATTTAGTACGTCAGCTCAAACATCATTCCAACAAAGATGTTTTACTTAATCAAGAAACCATCGACTTTGTTTTATGGAAGTTAAATGAAATAAAGCATGAAGTTGGCATTAAACTAGAAAACGAAGAAAACTCTACCTTTGTTAAAACTAAGAGTGGAAGTTAGTTTCTTCATTTTGGGGGAGAAAGTTGTTAAGACTTAAATAAAACTTATTTGTCTCAAACCTTCATGGATTCATTTCTTGATTCAATTAAGTATATTACAGATACTTATAGAACACGGATTACAGGAACAGAAGCAGATCACAAGACATGCAAATATATAGAAGGAAAATTCCGTTCTCTTTCCTCTAATGTTGAAGTTGAGACCTTTCCCGTGGTTGGAAGAGCTTTACAGAATCTTATTCTCTTCCTTGTATGGGGATATTTTATTTCTGTAGTAGCATATTTTTTCATTCCATTTCTAGCTCTAGTTCTAGCGTTAGTGATGTTACTTATTTACTATTTAGCAAGGTTCAAGGATAAAAACCTTGTAAATCTTTTAACTAAGAAATCCAGTTCTAGCAATATTATAGTTAAGTTTGAGCCTGTAAACGAGAAAAAGAAGATTATTATTTTCTCAGGACATCATGATTCAGCTTTTCACATGCCTCTATTTGAGAAAAGGATTTCTCAAATCACATTCATTCAAAATAGTGCAATAGCTGGAATAGCTTTGTTAGTTATTGCAGCTATTTGGAAATCAATATTCTTTCTTGCACCTGTAGTTGGGATATTC